>CAKZXL010000032.1 GCA_937883885.1 uncultured Aquincola sp.
AGCTCGACGGTGCGGGCGTCAGCATCGATCTCGGCCGCGGCGCGCTCGCCCGTGGCCAGCAGGCGCAAGGTGATCGTGCGGCACTGAGGGGCCAGCGTCTTGGGGAGTTGCTTCATTAGTGCCTCCACTCACCAAGCGAACGGCTGGACCCAGGACAACCGAAGTGCGCCTGAGCCGGCGTTGTCCATGACCCCGATGATCTGCACGGCATCCGCCCACTCCGGCACGACCATTTCGCCCGTGGCCGACGATGCGTTGCCGATCGTGAGCCTGTACGGCACCCACTTGTCGAGGTTGCCCGCCGACGCGTCGAGCGTCACGCTTCGAACATCCGCTGCAGACCGCGAGAAGCCCAGGTCGAAGCCACCAGACGCGCCGGTGTCGGGCGCGCCGAAACTTGGGACCACCTGGCTGTGCCCAGCGCGCAGAGAGCCATCCGATGCGGACGACGTGAGCGCCACCACCTTGGGGACACCCTTCTTCACGAACCTGTAGGCGATGGCCACCGGCCCCGTGGGCCCATCGCTGGACGACAGATAGGTCAGCACCTCAGCGGTGAACAGCTTGCCTTTGTCGATGTCCACCACCATGCTGAATTTGGCGTCGTTGCGGATCGTGGCGTTGGCCGTTGCCGTCACGTTGCCACCCGTCCACGTCACTGCCGTGCTGCCGTTGGTCAGAGTGGCGCTGCGCACAGAGCTGTCGCTGAAGGTCACTGCGTACACCCCGGTGGCACCAGCCCACGCCGCCGCCAGGGTCGCGCTTGAGGCAGCCGCAATCGCTGCAGTGAACGTCAGGGCGGTCTGGGCGGTCTTGGTCACCTTCAAGCACGCATTGGCCTTCAGAGGGATGCCATGGATCGTGGCGCTGGCCGTGGCGGTCACGGCGCCCGTCCACGTCGCCGCGGTGCTGCCATTCGTGAAGCTGACACGACGGAACGACCCGTCGCTGAACTTGATGTCATAGGTGCCGGTGGTGCGGCTCCATGCAGACACCAGCGTGCCACTGGCGGCAGCGGTAAGCGCTGCCGCGAAGGTGACGCCGGCGCCGCTGGCCGTGGCCGCTCCGCTGGCCACAGTGATCGTCACCGAGTCATAGGACGCGAAGGGCGTAGCGCCAGCGGTGACGAGGAAGGAGAGGCCGCCGCCATTGAACTGCGTGCCGACCGTGCCCACCCCGATCTGCTCATAGTTCGGGCGTTGCAGGACGAATGTGGTGGCATCACGGAATCCCAGCCGATAGGCACCGTCGGCCGCCGTCGTGCCCGCGCTCTTTACGTCGAAGCGCGCATCAGCGACCACCCCGCCGCCACTCCAGCTCGCCGCGGTGCTGTTGAGCGTCAATGTGACGCTACGCGTAGCGCCACTGCTGAAGGTGGCCGTGTAGGTGCCCGTGGCGGCGGGCCACGGATCTTTGAGCACGCAGCTGTTGCCAGCGATCGGGGCGATGGCCTCGCAAACGTCGTACAGGATGGTGCCCGGATCCACTCCGACGCTGATGGCACCGATGGTGCCGTCACCTTGGCCACCAGGCTGGATCGCCGTGTCGCGCTCCAGCAGGAGGTTCAGGCCGGTGTGACGGTCGGTGATCTCTTTGCCGTCGTGGGTGATGGTCCACAAGTCGGCAGAGAGGTTGGCGATCTGCGGGCTGACCGCCAGGCAGTCGTTCGGGTGGTCACTCTTGCGGGCAGGCAGGGTGAGGTTGCTGGGGAATGCCGGCGCGACGATGTTGGTCTTGAGGACGCCGGGACCCCGCTTGAGAACGTGCCATTTGCCGGCCAGGGACTGGGGGGACACCGAATCCAGTACCGCCCACGTGTTCTTTTCACGCAGGTGGATCATGTGGTCGTATTCCCACGTGGGATCGGTGTTCGGCGGGTTCAACACACCGTTGGTGTTGTTGTCCAGGCTGGCCCCGGTGTTGAAGAAGATGCCGCTACCAGCGTTGCCGGCCACATCGAAGAAGCTGTCGAAGATGGGGTCGATGCAGCGCGCGTCCGATCCGGTGCCGTTGCTGACGTACCAGCCAGGGTCGTCCCCGTTCTCGCCGCCGCGGCTTTCTTCGTGAGTTGCCGGGCTGAAGGTCAGGCGAGCCCAGCCGTTCGTGCCTGGCGCCAGCCGGGCCCCCTGGATCACATAGTCCATGGAGCCGATGTGGTGCCACTCGCTGCTGCTGTCCTCCAGCAAGTACCCCAGACGCACACGCTGGATCAGGCCCTCGAAGATGCACAGCTCGCCCGCATCGATGCCACGACGCTGGCGCACTGCTACGTCGCTGTCGTAGGCGATACAGCGGTCAAATCTTCCGAGGAAGAAGCCTTTGCGGCCATCGATGCAGTGGTTCCAGCCGCTGATGATCACGTGCTTCATGGTTGGCCGGATCGTGCGATTGGCCACCGGGTCCAAGATGCCATCGAAGTAGACGGCTGAGTTGCCCTTGCCCTCGTTGATCTTCTTGGCGGCCCAGGTGCTGATATCGCCCAGGCCAGGGCCGAGGATGCGACCATTCATCAGCCAAGGCCGCGCAAAGTCGTAGCGCTTGTAGCCGTTGAAGTCAGCCGGGTCGGGATTGAACGTGGCTCTGATTGCCTTCCAATCGCGATCGATGTTGCCTCCGATAAGGCTGTGCCAGTTGAGGTCCAGCACACCACGCGAAGTTTCAACATCGTCCGGGAGCGGTGACTCGAGCACGATGTCCTTATCGAACCGGAGCAAGGCGCGATCGCCTTGCGCAATCTGGCTGACCGCACGCCAAAGGTCACCCCAGTCGGACACCCCATAGACAGACATGGGTCGCTCGTCCACGCTGAATTCACGGTCAGCAACTTGTCGATTCACCAGTTCATCAGCAACCCCATCCTCCACCGTCCAGGGGTTGCCTGCCGCCGTCATTGGCGGCAGCCCGAAGCCGCGGCCAGCCGATGCGCCGGGTCGGATGTTGATCCGCTTGCTCATTCCTTGATCTCCTGTTCGCTGTCGCCTTCCTCCGCCTCCGGCAGCTCGCCGGCGGCGCCCTTGTCTGCACCCTCGGCCTGGCCGCCTTCCAGCACTTCGCCCGGCTGCGCCACGCCCTTGTCATTGACCTCGGCCGGATCGGTGTCGAACACCAGGCCCAGTTCTTCGGCCTCTTCCAGCTCGGCCGCGCGCTGCTTCCAGACGTCTTCGCGGTCGGCGCCGCCGCCGGTCTGGGCGATCACGTCATCGGTGCTCATGAAGCCCGCGCGCACCGCGGCGCGGTAGGCCGCGACTTCCTTGGTGGGGTCGATCCAGGACCAGCCACGCGGCCGCAGGCGCATGGCCTGGTAGCGGCGCGGGTTCGTGAAGTAGTCGGTGCCGACGCGGATGGCCCCGACCAGCGCTGCGGCATCGCACCACTCGCGGTGGATGTCCAGCCGCAAGTTGCGGCCGATGAAGCCCTGCAGAGCGCGGTAGTGGTCGCGGTCATCCAGCAGGGCCATGCGGGCGCTGCTGTAGGTGGCCGAGCTGTAGTCGCGGCTCACGGCCTCATAGCTGATGCCGACACCCACCGACACCTTGCGCACCAGGTAGCGCAAGAACGGGTCGACACTGGGGTCGGCCACCACCGGCGCGAAGCCGGCAACGTCTTCACCGGGCAGCAGCCGGCGCCAGGTGCCGGGCTCGGTGTCGATCAGGTCCTGGCCCGCCTCATTGCGGGCCGAGCCGGCATCGGGCTCTTGCTGGCGGATGAAGCCCACGACATTGGCCGCCGCGCGGGCCTTGACCACCAGCGCATCTTCGGTGCCGCCGCTCATGTGCAGCGTGGTCAGGGCCGCATGCATCCACGGCTCGCCACGGCTCTGCGGCCAGCGCTCGATCAGGTACAGGTGAATGATGTCTTCCGCCGGCACGCGCAGGAACTTGCCCGGCTGGAAGCTGGTGAACTGATAGTCGCCCGGGTGCTTGGGGTGGAACCAGTACGCGACGGGGCGGCCCCATTCGTCCTGTTCCACGCCCATGCGGATGATGTTGCCGTTGGGGGCTTTGGCGGTCTGCCATTGGTCGATCAGCCGATCGGCCTCGATGACTTCCAGCGCCAGCGGGATGTTGCCGCCGCCGAAGGGCTGGCGGACCTTGCGCACGATGGCTTCACCGGCGGTGACCAGCTGCACCATCAACAGCCGCTCGATGTCGGGAAAGGCCAGCAGGCCGGCGGTGTGGCACGTCTTGCGGTCGCACCACTCGGTCCACGCTTCTTCGATCGAGTCGTTGATGCGCGCTTCCAGCTTGCCGCGGCTGTTGGTGACGGCCGCCTGCATGCCCATGCCGCCGCCGATCACGTTGTTGACCAGCAGACGCACTACATGCTTGGCATACGGGTTGTCGCGCACCAGCTCGCGGCTGCGGGCGCGCAGCAGGCGCAGGCTGACCAGGATCTCGCTGTCGGCGCTGGTCTGCATGGCCGACCAGTCGCTGTGCAGACGGCTCACGTCGGCGCCGGCATAGGCGCGCTGCTGCTGCAGCAGCCGGTCGCGCTGCACGGCAGCGCCACGGGCGGCAGCACGCTGGGCGTTCCAGCGGTCCAGCACGATGCTGCGCTTGATGGTCAGGTCGGGCGTGACGCTGCCGCTGGGCACGGTGACCCGCTCAGCGTCGTACCAGGGGCGTACGGGCGCGCTCATCACTGCGGGCGCACGAAGCGCGTGAAGAGGTTGCGGGGGTTGCCGGCGCCGGCGGCGGTCTGCGCGGCGCCCTGCTCGGCGTACACCTTCGAACGCCAGAACGTCTGCAGCTGCAGCAGCTCGCCGATGCTGGCGAACTCCATCGAGCGGCCCGCGATGTCGTAGCGCTTGACCTTGCCGCCGGTCGCGGTGAACTTGGCCAGCGCCGCTTCGCAGTCGGCCAGGGCGCGCTGCGCCTGGCTGCGGCCGTCGTAAGCGCTGGCGGTGGCCAGCTGGGCCAGGTCGGGCTGCACCGTCAGCTGACCCCTGGCCACGGTCTCACGCTCGACGGTGCCGCGGGTGACGAAGGCGGCCCAGGTGTACAGGCCGGGCGCCAGCGCGGCGCTGGCGGCCAGGCCGATGCTGGCGCGCCAGCCGGTGCCTTCGGCCACCGCATCGATGTCCAGGCCCGTGGGCCCGCGCAAGGCATAGCGCAGCGTCCAGGCCGACGACGTGGCGGTGCGACCATCGGCCAGCACGATCGCGTCATCGGCCCACGACGCCGTATCACCCTGCACGAGGGTGGCGGGGATGTTCATGTTGGGGGTGGGTTACCAGCGCTTGGCGGACCATCCGCCGCGGCGCAGGGGGTTGATAGGCTGGGAGGACTTCGCGGCAGGCGCGGCGGGCGTGCTGGGCCGAGCCACGGGCGCTTCTTCGGGCTCGGGTGAAGCCAGGGCTGCGGCATGGGCCTGCGGCGCCTCCTGCGCGGTTTGTGCAGACGTCTGCACACCGCTGGCGGCAGGCGGCAGCACCACCGGCTTGACGACATCGCCGAACAGGGCCGGCTGCTGCAGCGCCGCCTCTTCCTGCTGCCAGCGCTCGCCGCGCCACAAGTTGAGCTTCAGGCTGCGGGCGGCATGCAGGGCGTACACCTCGCAATCCAAGGCTTCGTTGCGACGGCCGGACTGCTTCATCCACACCAGGCGGCCGCGGATCGTCTTGTGCGGCACCTTGACCTCCGACGTCAGCTGGTCGAAGTAGTCGGCGCGCAGCTCATCGCGGTACCAGTGCATGCGGCCGGGCCCGTGGCCCAGCAGCTTGATGCGGCCGGCCTTGTCGTCGGAGCCCAGGATCAGGTCTTTCGCGACCTGGGTGCCCACCAGGTAGGGCCGCACGCCAGTGGGGTGCGGGCGGTGCTTGCCGTTGGTGTCCACGGCCATCTTGGGCGGCACGAAGATCTCGCGCTTGGGGTCGTGCGAGTCGCCCTTGATCGCCAGCAGGCCCATGCCGGTGCGGCGGCGCACATAGCTGTAGACCGCATCCTGGGTCTGCCCGTCCGATGAGTCGATGCTGCCGGCGCGGATGCGCAGGGGCGCGCCGTTGGCATGCGGGAAGGTGCTGGTCAGCAGCTGGTCCAGGTCGCCCCAGGCGCCCGAGCGCTCGCGGTCGATGCTGCCGTCGTCGTTCCACTTGACCACCAGCGTGCGGCCGTAGAGCTCGCCCCACCACACCAGCCAGCTTTCTTCGTCGCGGCCCCAGGCGCGGATGACGACGGCCAGCCGATCGTGCTGCACGTCCACGCCTGCGGTGAGCACCACGCCGCCCCACGGCACGGTGAGCATCGGATAGGCCTCGCAGCGCTCGCGCAGCGCATCCTTGTCGGGCACGCTGGTCTTGTAGGCGTAGGCCCGGCCCTCGGTGTTGTTCACGAAGGCACGCTTTTTGGTGTCGTCGCCCTGCCGCAGCGCGTGCTCGGCTTCCAGGTACTTGGCCACCAGGTGGCGCAGCTGCGAGCCGGGGAACGGGCTGTACAGCTCATTGATGCTGAAGCCCGCGATGCCATGGAACGGCGCCGAAGCGCGCCACTCAGCCTGGCGCACGGCGCGGATCTTCTCGCCGTTGGTCCACAGGGCGCCGCAGTGCACGCAGCAGTAGCGGGCCGAGTCCAGCACCGCATGGCCATACACCTCATGCGCGGGCTGGGTGGGGTCTTCGTTCCACTTCACCTGGGTCCACACCAGCACCTGGCGCTCTTCGCAGTGCGGGCACGGCACCCAGAACTGGCGCTTGTCGCTGCCCTTGTACGCCTCTTCGATCTTGCTGACGCCTTCGACGGTCGGCGTGCCGCCGAACACCAGCTTGCGGCGGGCGAAGGTCTTCGTGCGCTCGCGCACCAGCGCAATGGTGTCGCCCTGCCCCTTGACGTTGGCGTTGCTGTCGTCGGGCTCTTCCACGGCCACGAAAGGGGCCGGTGTGGACTTGACCGAGCCCGGGCTGTTCGAGCCCACCAACTTGATGAAGCCACCGGGGAACGGCTTGTAGTCCCAGGTGGCATTGCGCGTGCGGCCCACCGGCACCTTGTCGGCCAGGCGCGGTGTCACCTCGACCATGGGCACCAACTTCTCGCGCTCGAACGCCTTGGCATCAGCCTCTTTGGCGAACATCACGATCATGGGAATGGGATCCATGTCGATGCGTCGGCCGATGTAGTTGAGCAGCACGCCGTCGGTCCAGGCAATCTGAGCGCTCTTGAGGGCCACCACCTGGTGCACGTTCGGGTCATCCAGCGCTGCATGCATGCCGGCCACCCAGGGCGTGATGTCAGGGTTGTAGGTCCCCGGCTTCGCCGCGCTCTTCGCGGACATGCGACGGTGCTGACGCGCCCATTCCGTCGTCGTCATCTTGGCCGTCGGTGCCACCTGCATCGCCAGGCGCTTCACCAGCGCCCGCGCTGTCGGGGTCGTATCGAGCGAGCTGAGCGAGGGCAGCACGGGTGTGGTCTTCCAGCAGCTGGGGGTCGATGTCGATGCCGTAGAGCGCTTCGATCTCGGAGCGCAGCTTGTCGTCGCGGGCCAGCAGCTCAGTGCGGAAGGCGCCGACCATGCGGCTCAGCTCGACTTCGAGCTGATCGACGCGCACCAGCTGCTTCTTTTTCTCGGCCAGTTCGTACTGCTTCAGCTCGCGGTCCACACGCTCGGTCAGCACCCGTTCGCTGGTCAGGTCCATGCCGCCATCGGCGCTCTTGTGGCCGGCGGCTGCCGATCGCAGCTTGCGGATGTAGGCGATGCGGATGGTGTCGAGCGGGGTCTCTTTCCACTCGATGCCTGCTTCATGCAGCCAGCGGCTGACCTCGCCCTGGCTCAGATCCAGGTGGGCGCCGATCTCGACTTGCGTGGGCATGGTGTGCAGACAGGGAGGCTATGTTTATGGCCCCCCAGCAAAGGCTAGGAGTAGGCAGAAATCGGGGTCGTGGCCGCCGCGTTCAAACCGCGCAGGAAGGACCCAAAATTTTCCGCGGGCCTTTGCCATGCTCGGTTTTTTTCGGTCATGAGTTGCAGATCGGTTTGACGCCAGCGAAACACTATGGACGCCGTCCATACAGCGGCGGCTCAGCGGGACAGGTAAGCGGATCTCGTGGTCCAGCCGCTTGGCGAAGGTCTCAAGCACAAAGGCCTGCAGCAGCTCTTCGACCCGAGGCGATGCAGACACACCGCCCACGCTGGGGCCGTACAGCTTGCGGGCGGGGTAGGCATGCCAGCCGCCCTTGCTGCCGCGCTTGTATTCCTTCTGGCGCCTGATGATGATCTTGCCGGCGCTCTTGTCTTCGACGTACACGCCCGTCACACCGTTCTGCCGTTGGGCGATGAACGCGCCCTTGATGAGCTTGGCAGCGCCGTGCACCTTGACCATCACGCCGGCCTTGGTCTCACGTGCGCTGAACTCGATCAGGCTCTTGGTGTTGCGCCGCGTGCGGATGACGACGGTGCGCAGGCCAGCACGCGCCTTGGTGAGCCGGATGGCGGCCTTGATCTCGCCAGCCTTGAAGGCATAGCCCTCTTCCCGAATGATGCGGCTGGTCTGGGTCACGGCCATGTCGCCACAGCGATTGAGGGCGCGAGGCACGGCCTTGTCCACCACGTCGCGGCGCACGCTGTCATGCTGCCGCAGCACCTGGGCAATGTTGGACTTGACGTCAAGCTTCATGGCAGCAAAGAAAAGCCCCGGTCTGCATCGCTGCAGCCGGGGCTTGAATGGCGCTTGGTGTTGAGAGACACCGAGCGCCGACTTTGCCTGACTCTACCCCTCCGACTGCATGTTGCAAAACTCTTCTTCATCGCGGTCATACAGCATCGCTGCCAGGCGTCGATGGGCATCGTCGATGCGCTCGAACACCGTGCGCTCGGCACATTCCAGCCGCAGCGCCTGCTCCGCGATCGGCAGCCGCATCACGTAGTGCACCACCACCGTGTTGGCCTGGCGCATGCTCAGCCGGCCCACAGCGCGATGGGTCTCGCGCACGTCGCTGGCCGCGCCCACCTTGAGGGTCGGCGTGCTGCCCTTGGTGGGCGGTGACCACTCCGGGTGCAGCACGCTGCGTGCTGCATACCCGCTGCCGTCGCCGATGGTGATCCATTGAGCCCAGCGCTGCAGCCGGTGCTCGATACGCGCGTCACGTGCCATCGTGCAGCCTCCCCATCATCGCCAGCGTCAGCGGTGCCACCGCGCCGGGCTGTGGCAGGGCCAGCACCGCAGGTCGGCCCTCGCCCTGGGCCACCAGATCACGACGCGCCACCAGGCGGCTGGCCGTGTACCGCCCTGCCCCGTAGGCCACCCTCGCGCGCTCGCACAGCTCACGCACCGTGGCAGGCCCTTGCTGGGCCGCTTTCAGCAGCGCTTCAGCCACTTCACCCCTGGGCCTCATGACTGACCCCGCTGTGATGGGTGGTGAAGGCACTTTCGACAAACCCATACCGCTGGAAGCCGCATAAACATTGGCTTTGCAGCTGGTGTGATGAGTGTGAAGGGTTTGAATTGAATGTTCTCCCCGCGATCCATCCGCGCAGTGGCGCCGCACAGGTGCGTGCACACGCCCTGCGTTGCCTGCCGTACATGAGCCCCCGTAGCTGCCTCGCGCGCATTAGCCTTTACGCAACCCTTCACACCCATCACACCGGCCGCAAAGCAAGCACTGGCGCGGCTTGCAGCGGTATGGGTTGTGCAAACGAGCCTTCGCAGCCCTTCACAGAGGCGGCGCATCACATGCCCCTCCGCGCGCTGGCCCGCAGCTCGGCCAGACCGACCTGGAAACGCTTGATGCAGCCGTTGACGTAGGCCATGTCCGCCAGTTCGGGCAGCGGCTCATCGGGCGGCGGCTCGGCCGGCGCTTCGTCATCGAGCACCCGCGCGCGGCGCAGCTCATGCTCCGGCGGCACCAGGTACACGACGCCCTGGCGCTTTTGCGGGTCATCCTTGAAGTCGGCATCGGCGATCTGCTTGTCGCTGTAGCCCAGATAGCGCTTGGTCGCCTTCGGCGGCGCGCCCAGGCGTTCCAGCTCTTCGGCCATGGTGCGGCCGAAGGCGGTGCCGTTGGGCACGTAGCGCTCGCCGTTAAGCCTGCACCAGGCCTTGAAGGCTTCGTACAGGTCGCTGGCCGGGCAGCAGCAGAACGGCACGCCGGCGTGCCCCTTGTGCCAGTACGCGAAGAAGCGCTGGTCGACCTGCATGCCCAGCGTGATCAGGTGCATGCGGTCCTTGTTTTCGTACGGCCTGGTGAACTCGTTGAAACCCTTCAGGTCGTAGCGCAGCAGGTAATCCAGGAACGCTTCGGCGCCGCCGTTGTCCAGCTCGGCATCGATGGCCTGAAAGTAGGCCGCCGGGTGCTGCCGCTCGACGCGGACCACCGTGTAGCGGCGGTCACGCGGGTTCAGCAACATCGGGATCTGGCTGTTGCTCAAGAACATGAAGTTGGCGTGGTTAGCCTCTTCACGGATGGGCATGTTCTTGGTGTTGATCTGCACCGTGGGCTGCGTGATCAGCGCCTGCAGCATGCCCTGGTGGTGCGCGCGGTCCTGTCGGCTCACCACCTCTTCGGCGATGATGAACAGCTTGGCGCTGATCCAGTCGTTGAAGTCGCGCTGCAGCTCGGCCTGGCCGACGCTGGTGCAGTAGCGGCCATAGATTCGCCGCATGATCTCGCCGAGCTTGCTCTTGCCCGTGCCCTCGGTGCGGCCGTGCAGCACCAGCGCCGTGCGCATCTTGGCGCCGGGCCGCTGCAGTGGGTAGGCCAGCCAGGCCGTCAGCCAGTGGCACAGCTCGGCGTTGTCATCGCACAGGTTCCACAGGTGGCCCAGGATGGCCGAGCACTTCGACTCGGCATAAGGCATCGGCTCGATCGGCAGCCGGTCGAAGAGGTTGACGAACTCCGGCGGCCTGGCGCGCCCCGTGGGGTCGAAGACCACGTTGCGCTCGGGCACCATGCGGCGGTCTTCGTGCTGCAGCCACCAGTCCACCAGCTTGCCGTAGGCGACTTTCAGGCTTTCGAGCCGGATGATCACCTTTTCGTGGTCATCCCATACGGTGGTGGTGCCGTAGATCAGCGTGTAGCGCTCCAAGAAAGGCGGCCCATCGTCGCGCGGCGCACTGGGGCCCTTGCCCTTGCCTTTGGCCTCTTCCTTGCGGGCCACGGCCTGCGGCTTCTCAGGGGGCGCATCCAGCCCCGTCAGCAGCTGCTCGCGCACACTGTCCAGGCCCGCACTCACGTGCAAGTCGTTCCAGTCCGTGTGCTTCGACTCGCGGTCGACGAAGAAGGGCGTGAGCACCTTCGCCTTGTGCTTCTTCGCGGCAGCATGGGCTTTGGCCTGGCCAGCGTTCTCGATCAGCAGCGCCTGTTCCTGGCCATCGACCGTCAGCGTGCCTTCGATGCGCATCACGCCGGCGCCGTCGCCCTTCCAGCCGGCTTCGAGCTCCACGCTGGGGCCATCGGGGATCTGCCACTGCCGCGACATGCTTTCGCGCAGGTCGGCCGGTGTGCACACGATGCTGAGCTTGGCCAGCCGCTCAGACAGCCGCTGCAGCAGGTGCCGGTCATCGTCGGCCAGCACCAGCATCGGGTGATCGGGGTACAGCCGTCGGTAGGCCGCCATCACCGGCGCCAGGTTGCCAGCGTCGAAGCAGGTGACCACCGGCCAGCCCGTGGCCATGTGTGCACTGGCGCAGGTGGCGTAGCCCTCACCGAAAGCGATCGGATGCTTGTCGGTGATCTGGCCGACCAGGTGCGAATGCCCTTCCTTGGCCGTGCCGGTGCCGAAGATCTTGTCACCAGCGGGCCCGATGTACTGCAGGCCTTTCAGCTCGCCCACCACGTCGCGCAGCGGCACCAGCAGCTGCTGGTTGAAGCCCAGCCGCACGCCGAAGGCCCCTACCCGTTTGGTCTCAAGGTAGGGGTGCTGCATGTCGGGGCCGAAGTCGCGCCCGCTCTTCCACATGCGCGCGGCCTTCTGTGCCGCCGACTCCGCGGCCTGCGCCCGCTCGGCCTGCTCGGCCCGCTGGGCGGCCTTGCGCTTTTCCAGGTAGTCGGCGCGCTCGGCCGGTGACCAGTCGGTGTGCGTGGCCTCGACGTCGTAGGTGTCGCCACGCACGCCGAAGGCGCCGGTGATGTACACGGCGCCGCTCGCGGTCTTGAACTCGAACAGCCGCACCCACGCGGTCTTCTTCGCCCGCTTCTCACCATCGGGCCTGAAGCGAACGTACTTGGTGAAGGCGCCCTGCAGATCGACCGACGCGGGCACGTGAATGCCCCGCGCCGCCATCTGCCGAATGACGTCGGATAGATCCTTGGCCACTGCCTTACCCCAACAAACTGCGCTGCCGCGCCGGGGCCTGTGCCCGGGCGTGCTGTGGATGCATCGGGGTCATGCGGCGGGCGGCGCGGGCACCAGGTGCACACGCATCGCGCGCTGACACACGCGCTGCACTTTCGCCCAGTCGGGCTGGCCACCGGTGATGGCGCACACGGTGGCCAGGCCGTGGATGTACAGCGGCCACCACCAGGCCCACTTCACCACCACGGTCACGCCGCATTGATCGGTGGCCATGCTCATCCCCTTCCTGCATTGATGCGCCATTCGTGGTCTTCACGGCACTCGCGGTCGCAGTACTTGGCCAGCGGCAGGCAGCGCGCGCCGCAGTTGGCACAGGTGCCTGGCGTGTGCTGCTGGCCGCCCTGCTGCGCCTGGCGCGCGAGTGCGCTGGCCAGGAATTCCGCTTCGGTGCTGGTGGCCATGTCGTCGGCGCTCAGCCGCTCGGGCTCATCGCGCTCGATCACCGGGCACCCCGCTTCGCGCTGCGCTCATGCGCCGGCTTGCCACCTTCGTGCAGCTGCTGCATGTAGGCCACGGTGGCCTGCAGCGCCGCGATGTGCTCGGCCACCTCGCGGCGCACCTTCTTCAGCTCATTGGCCGTGACGCGGCCGTCCGAGCTGGCCGACGTGATCTCGGTGAGCACGTCGGCGAACTCGGAAATCATGCGCGTCACCCGCTCAGGCAGGCCGCCGATGGGCATGGTGTCGGCCGAGGGCAGCGGCACGGCCATGCGGCCGAACTGCGCTTCGATCACGTCCAGCGGCTGCAGGGCCTGCGGCACGCCGGCGGACTGGGCCAGCGCCATGATCTCGACCGCATCCAGCAGCCCGAGCTTGGCGGTGCTTCCCACCGGGGGCAACAGCTCCGCGCGCAGCGAGGCGGGCCGCTTGCACATGCGCAACGCCAGCGCCGGCTGACCACCGGGGTAGGCCTGCGCCACGCGGCGCAGCTCATCCATGGGCCATGCCATGGCCACGCTGTCCATCATCATTTGCCTCCGATCTGCTAATGGCGCGGCGTGTACCGGATGCCCAAACTGCCGGGCATGGACAACCACACGCGCAAGGAAAAAGCCCCGAGGCCGAAGCCCCGGGGCGCAAGGGCCGCCACTGGCGGCCGGGAGGAGACACCTCGGGCGCGGCGCGCGCGTGTGCACACGCCGCCGATTCGTTGCCGGGCGGTGCCGTGGGTGCAATAAGTGGCCGCGGGATGGGGCGGGCGCCCTGCCTCGACTACGCTGGTCGTCCCCACGACTTCCAGCCCAAGGAGGGCGCCCATGGATCTATTCGCAGCGCTGTCAGGAGCCAAGACGGCCCTCGACATGCTCAACCTGGCTGTCGATGCACGAGACGCCAAAAAGATCGCCTCCGCCACGGAGGCGCTGCAGAAGAGGTTCACCGAGACCTCACTCATGGCGCTGGAAAGCGTCACGCAGGCGACGGCGCTCGCGACGACGCTCGCCGCGTTGCAGGATGAGCACGCAAAGCTTCGTAGTCGCCACGCTGAACTTGAGCAGCGGATGCGTGAGCGAGAACGCTACGTGCTTACAGAGGTGGATACGGGAGTCTTTGTGTACGCGTACCAGCCAGTGGAAGACGGGGCGAACACCCCGCCGCACTATCTTTGCCAGGCCTGCTATGACGATGGCGTCAAGACGGTTCTGCAGCTGGTGCCAGCGAAGGTCAACGCGCATCCCCATTACCGGTGCGTGCGCGAGGCGTCGCATCACGTGGCGCTTCACTCCAAACCACCCCTGCAATACGCGCCGCTGCCAATGGCGATACGACGCCCGCCGGGCCGCATTTGACTGGGCTGGCCTGTTATGCGGCATGGGGTGCCTCCCCCGCTTGCGCCGGAGGCTGAAGCCCCGCCGCCAGCTCATGCAACTTCAGCGCGTCATCAGCGCCAGCAGGAACGTCACCCCGCTCCCACCGCGACAGCCGCGGCTGCGGGATGCCCGTGCGCCGAGCAATCTCCGACTGGCTCAGGCCGCTGGCGCGCAGGCGTTTGATGAGGGTGAGGGTCGGCGACATGCGCCGCACTTTATGCGGAATCGCATTGGCATTCAATGCCTTTCCGAATTATTCGAGAATGCATAGTCCCGCGATGGACGGCAGAACCCTTTTGTCCGCGCTCATGGCGCGAGATGGCGACAACCCCTCTTCGCTAGCAAAGAAGATGGGCAAGGACGGCCCGTCGCAGCCTCAGATTCACAAGTTCCTGACGGGCAAAGCGAAGGAGCCGCGCAGACCCACCCTGATGCCGCTTGCCGAGCACTACGGCATCAGCGTTGAGGCGTTTTATGACCCAGACATCGCTGAGCAGACGGCCAAAGCGCATGGCTTGGGCATCGGTCTAGTCAGGCCCTCAATGGTCAACAGGATCGCCCCGCGCGCCGCATCGCCGAAGGTTCCGGCCAACTCAGACGAGGTGGTCCGGCAGCTTGCGCGCCTACTTGGAGAGGTGAACCTCACGGCACGGCGCGGTGTGATGGTGTTCTTAGCATCTCTAGTTGATGAGCCTGACAACGTGGACGAAGTCTGTGAGCACGTTCGCAACGTTTTGAGGACAGCCAAACCGCGGCTCGCGTGAATAAGTCACGCCAAGCTTCAAAGCGTGCACTCGTCGTCGTCAACCGACAAGGAAACTATTCACCATCGCATGAGCGGGGATGTATGTGGTGGAGTGCTTGCGCCACCGGCCCAGCGGGCTGTGGCCAATGTCATGTACCAGCCACTTAGGGACCAGCCATGTCCATAACTACCCGACTGTTCACACCCTGCGCGCTTGCGCTAACGCTAGTTGCGTGCGCCACCGGCCCCACCCTGCAAGAGCGACTTGCTGAGCTGACGCCTGAGGAACGCCAAGCGGCACTTGCACCGCTGATCTGCGACGATCCTGTGACCTGCGCGAAGTACTGGCGGCGTGCTCAGGCATGGATCATCGGCAACAGTGGCATGAAGGTACAGACGGCCACCGAGATGCAGATTTCGACCTTCAATGCGCTTAGCTACAGCACCGTCTGGGCTTACACCGCGCGGAGGGAACCGCTCGAAGGCGCCAAGGAAAGGATCTGGCTCACGCCCTCTTGCGGCCAGACTCCCTTGTGTGGAGACAACCCATACCGGCTGATCTTGGACTTCAAACGTTACGTCGCATCCAAGTAAACGTCTATCTATGCGATATCGATTGACTTGATTAATGCGATGTCGCATAGTGCCTCCGTCATCACGACGGAGGCCACATGCACGCCACTCACCCCGAGCCCGGTTCAGCGGCTCCCCTGACCCTGCCGCCCGGCAAGCAATCGACCGTGATCCACGATCACCGACTGGCTTGCTACTCGGTCTTCTTCCACAACGTCGCGCCGCCCTACGACCCCATCATCGTGATGGAAAGGGCGCTGCCTAACGAGTTCGGCCAACTGGTGAAGGCACCAGACGCCTTTGCATTCGGCTTCAGCTTCAGGGATGACACGCACGAGACCTGCGACTTCGATGAGGCTTGGCAGACCTACTTGCAGCTGCAGTACCCGTCAGCGGCCCAGCCGGTCCGCTCCCACCTCATTCCCGAGCCCCTCACCGCCGAGATCGAGCACCACGCCGAGCGTGGCCACCTGATCCGCATCGGCCACGACGCGCGCCGCAGCGTGCCGCTGTTCGAGCTGCACGTGGCTGGCGAAGAGCCGCTGTGCGTCACCCATGCCCAGGCCTGCGCGCTGCTGGCCGCCCTGCAGGACTGTGTGCACGGTCCGAAACCGAGCGAGGTGAAGCGCGAGGCTGCATCGCTCGAAGCCCTGGCCCGCCGCGTGGCGCGGCTCAACCGCGATGCGGGCGAGATCGGCGCCGGCATGCTGGCCTCGCTGGTCGATGACGCACGCCGTGCGCTCGGTGAGGTGCCGGCATGACCACACCGCTGATCCCCCACCCGTTCCACCGCATCAGCCAGGCGGCCTTCGATGTCGCCATGGAGCGGCAGCGGCAGCAGACGGTCGAAGGCTACACGGCCGAGCATGACGACGCACACGTCGATGGCAGCCTGGTGCTGGCCGCCCGGTGCTACGCCGCCGCCGCGCTGTCTGCACAGCCCACCAACGGCAAGCCGCCCGAGGGCTGGCCGTGGGACAAGATCTGTTGGAAGCCGGCCGGCCCGCGCCGCATGCTCATCAAGGCCCAGGCCCTGCTGCAGGCCGAGGTAGAGCGCCAGGACCGCCGCGCCGCCGGTGCCGCGGACAGCCAGCGCGCGGTACTGCAGCCGCTGGGCAGCAGTGAAATTCAGGTCGACCAGGACAACGGCGCCACGGGTTTTCTGTACCGCGCGCCGCTGCACGTGGCCATGGGCGGCTACTTCGATGGCCAGATGGCCCCGGTGCGCGCGTACACCGCCGGCCGCTGGACGCTGATCCAGCGCATGCACCAGGGCATCGCCTGGTACGCGCTGGGCCCCACCGGCGGCTGGCTGGTGTTCGCTGACCCGCTGACCGCCAACGACTGGGTCATCGACGGCCGCGCGGCCGCCTGGGAACAGTGGGGGAGGCACTGATGCGCGCCGCCCTCATCCTGTACCGCCTGCTGCAGCTGGGCGTGCTGCAGCTGGCGCTGGCCCTGGCCGGCGCACTGCTGGCCGGCTGCGGCGGTGGCGACGACGATCAAGAGCCGCAAGCGACGGTGCAGCCGCTGGACTGCAAGGCCCGGCCGGAGCTGTGCCGGTGAGCCGCTGGCGCTTCATCGAACGGTGGTGCGACCGCAACCCGGGCCGCCGCTATCCGCTGCTGATGCTGGCCATCCTGGCCGGCATCGGCCTGTGCGGCGCCATCGCGCCCCCGCTGTGATGCTGGGCGCTTCCACCCCCACCAAGCTGCCGATGCCGGCCGCCAGCGCTCCCGCGCTGCCGTGGTTCGAGCAGCGGCCGCTGCCTTACCGCGCTTGCGACCTGTGCACGCACCGCGCCCACACCATGGGCGGCCCGGCCGAGGGCTGCGCGTATGTAGAGCCGGGCCACCGCACCGTGCGCATCGTGCCGCTGCACCTGGCGCGCGCCCGCGGTGGCCACTGCGGCCCCGAGGCCGAGCGGCTGGCCTTTCCCGGCCTGACCGGCTGAGCCCATGGCCCGCCCCGATCCCACGCCCGAGCAGCTGCAGGCCGCGTGGCTGGCCATCCGCCGCCCCGGCTGGCCCGAGACGCTGGCCGACACGCTGACCGACCCCGTGCGCTGCCGCCTGGTGCACACGGTGGCCTGGCTGCAGTCGCGCGGCCACGTCATCGGCACCGCGGCGCGCCTGGTGCGCCGCACCCCCGTCACGCGCCCCGAGCCCCCGCCGGCGCGCGCCCACCACTACCCGCCGCCGGCCCCGCCCGCGGCACCCACGGTCGACCGCAAACGCCTGGCCAGCGGCGACCGTGACGACGACTGATGGCCGGCCGGAGATCCCCCATGTCCGACCTTTCCGATATCCCCCAGCGGGCCGCGATCGACGGCGCCATGGTCGTGCCGCGCAATCTGCTGGCGCCCAGCAGCACGCCGGCCCAGGCCATGCGCCGCGCGCGCTTCACGCCCGCCGGCCTGTTCGACCTGGGCACCAGCATGCGCGCCCACGGCCAGCTGGCGCCCATCAACGTGCGGCCGCACCCGGCCCACACGCCCACCAATGGCGTGCCCCCTTACGAGATCGTGGCCGGTGAGCGCCGGTGGCTGGCCAGCGGCGAGCTGCGCCTGGCCGTCGATGGCGAGGAAGACCGCACCCTGCCCGCGATGGAGTACGTGGCCGTGATCGTCAAGGCCATGACCGACCTCGAAGTGCTGGAAGTGCAGCTCATCGAGAACCTGCAGCGCGAAGGCCTGCACCCGCTGGAAGAGGCCGAGGGCTATGAGGCCCTGCTGCGCAAGGAGAACGGCCTGCAGGGCTACGCGAACGCGGACGAGATCGCGGCCCGCATCGGCAAGAGCCGCCGCTACGTCTACAACCGCTTGAAGCTGTGCGCGCTGTGCCAGGAAGCCCGCACCGCCTGCTACGACGACAAGATCAGCGCCAGCGTGGCCATGGCGCTGGCCACCCTGCCCCACCACGAGCTGCAGCGCCAGGCGCTGGCCCTGGTGCTGCAGGGCTGGGGCGGTGAGGCGCTGAGCTACCGGCAGACGGTGCAGATGCTGCACAAGGAATTCATGCTGGACCTGGCTAGCGCGCCCTTCGACATCCGCGCGGTGTACACGGTGGCCGGTGCGTGCACCAGCTGCCCGAAGCGCACCGGCGCTGGCACGGCCAGCCTGTTCGATGACCAGGTGGCGGTCAGCGATCAGTGCCAGGACCGCGAGTGCTTTGCGGCGAAGAAGGCCGAGCACCTGCAGCTGGCCATCGACAAGGCGCGGGCGGATGGCAAGCAGGTGCTGGATGAAGAGCAGGGGCGGAAGGTGATGCCGTATGCCGACTATGTGTACGGCGACTGGCGCAACCTCGACCGGCCGGCGATCACCATGACACCGGACAAGCGGCCGCTGCGCGAGATCATCACGTTCACCGCGGCCGACGTGCACGTGGTGGAGCGCGACGGCAAGCTGCACGAGCTGGTGAGCCGGGAGCTGGTAGAGGCTGAGCTGCGCAAGCTGGGGCTGCTACATGGCCAGGTGCAAGACAGCGGCGATGACGATGACAGCGCGGTAGGTGGCAGTGCGCGAAAGGCGTCGCCCGAAGCCAAGCTGAAGCCCCTGACTGACCAGCAGAGCGTGCAGTTCCTGTCCACGGTCCGCGATGCGGCCATCGGCCGCCTGGCCTTCCAGCAGCTGCACGCCTGCCTGTCGCAGGGCGAACTGCCCGTCATCGGCCTGAAGATGGCGGCGCAGATCGCCTACGACAACGCCAGCTACGAGGCCATCAAACTGGTGCTGCTGACGCATGACCCCGAGTGCAAAGACGCCGCTGGTCATCCCAAGCTGGAAGGGCTGATGGATCGCATCAACAACAGCGACCCCGACAACCCGGACGACGCGCGCATGCTGGGCCAGCTGCTGATCGAACTGGTGATCGCTGAGCCGCTGACAGACCGTGACCCGCTGGAACAGGGCCTCGCCGGGCGACACGATGGCCTGGTGCTGGCCGAGCACTACGGCATCGACCTCGACGCCGTGCGCGAGCAAGCCGAAGTCGAAGCCGACATCGCACTGAAAGCCGAGCAGCGCAAGCGCGGTGCCCCCGAGCCGAAGCCGGCCGACGCCACCGAAGTATTCATGGCCACCCATGCCAACCAGGCCGCCAGCCCCAGCACCCGCAAGCCCGGCGTGCGCTACCGCAACCCTGCCACCGGCGAAACGTGGTCGGGCCGCGGCCTGCAGCCGAAGTGGCTCAAGGCCGCGCTGGAAGACGGCAAGACCCTGGCCGACTTCGACACCACCAGGACCACCGACGGGCAGGAGGGCTGAGCCATGAACCGCGTGCTGTACGTCACCCTCACCCGCAGCTGGCGCGAACGCCTTTTCAGCTGGCCGTGGCGGCCGTGGGTGCGCACCGTCGAAATGCCGCTGAAGAGCTTGGTCACCCCGGCGGTGCGCCCGGTGCGGCCACCCGAGCCCGATGCCCAGGTGTCGGCCCCGCGGCCTGCGCTGCGCGCGATGCCCCCGCGGCCGCGCACCGGCCTGGCCAGCCCGGCCGCCCCGCGGCAGTACACCGCGGCCGACGTGGTGCGCGACGAGGGCCTGCCCGTGCCGCCGCTTTTTTTGCGCCGTGTGCACACGCCGGCCGACCCGCCCGAGCCGCGGCACCCTGCCACAGGCCTGCCCTTCGTCAGCGGCGGCGGTGGCGACTACGCCGGCGCCGGCGCCACTGCCTCATGGGCCGCCGACGACACGCCGGCGCCAGCGGCCGCACTGGAGCCCGCCACGTCCACGGACCAAGGGCCATCGGACGACCGCTGACCGATGGCCACGCAGCCCCACGACCCCACGCCCTGCGGCCTGTGCCGGCGCCCGCTGATGCACACGGGCCTGCCGCTGTTCTGGCAGTTGACAGTCACCCGCATGGGCACCACCGCCGGCATCTGCCGGCCCCTCCACGGCCAGCCGGCCCGCCTGTTCGTGTGCGAAGACTGCGCATCGACAGCGCGGGTGCCGGTGGCGCAACTGAATGAGGTTGGAACAGCATGAGCAACCCCGAATTTGAAGCATGGTTCGCCACGCCGGCTGCCACGCTGGCCGGGTATGAGAACGGTTGGAAGGGCATCGCTTTCGCGGCCTGGTGCGCGGCGCGGGACGCAATGGCGACGTCGCCGGTGGACATGGTGCTGCACTGCACGGCCTGCGGCCTGCAGCACATCGATGCTCCGGAAACCCTGCCGATGGCCTACGCAATCGGCGCGACCCATTTCAGTCCCAGGTACAAATCTTGGGACAACCCTCCCCACCGAAGCCACAAATGCCACGGCTGCGGCCACATCTGGCGCCCGGCTGACGTGCCCACCAACGGCGTGGCTGCGGTGAAAACCAAGGGCAAGGCAGACAGCCCGATCGTCAATCGCACTCAGCTTGCCGCGGCGCCGGACGTAGAAGCCTTCCTCGACGACGTGCGGGCTGAGCTGGTCCGCGCCCGGGCGAAGTTCCCTGGCGACCGCATCACCACCATCGCCCTGGCCGAAGAATTCGGCGAGCTGTGCAAGGCCGTGCTGGACGAGCCCGCGGCCAACGTGCGCAAGGAAGGGGTGCAGACAGCCGTGATGGCCGCGCGCGTGGTGCTGGACGGTGACAGCAGCGTGCGTGAGTGGCGCGCGGGCAAAGGCCTCGATCCGATCGGCCCCAGCGAGGCCAAGGATGCGGGCCATGGCTGAACCGAGCACCGCCAGCTCCATTTGCAGGCCTGCGCTTCGCTATCACGGTGGAAAGTTCCGGCTGGCCCCGTGGCTCATGCAGTTCTTCCCGCCCCACGGCTGCTACGTGGAGCCGTTTGGCGGTGCGGCCGGCGTGCTGCTGCGCAAGCCGCGCGTGTACGCCGAGGTCTATAACGACCTCGACGCAGAGGTCGTCAACTTTTTCCGCGTGCTGCGCGACCCGGTGCTGCGCCAGGACCTGATCCACGCCTGCCGGCTGACACCCTACGCCCGCGATGAGTTCGACTTGGCGTATGAGCCCACCGACGACCCGCTGGAGCGCGCGCGCCGCACCTGCGTGCGGGCGGCCATGGGCTTCGGCAGCGCAGGCGCCACCAAGGCCACCACGGGCTTTCGCACCGACACGCGCCGCAAGTACGGCACGGCCCAGCACAACTGGGCCGACTACCCCGAGGCGCTGGCCAGCATCGGCGAGCGCTTCACCGGCGTGCTGATCGAGCACCGTGACGCGATCGAGGTGATCCAGTCGCACGACGGCCACGACACGCTGTTTTTCGTGGACCCGCCCTACGTGCACGAGACCCGGCACATGCGCAACAAGGGCGGCTACCGCCACGAGCTGGACGACGACGGCCACCGCCGGCTGCTGCAGGCGCTGCAGGCCGTCGACGGCATGGTGGTGCTATGCGGCTACCCCCACCCGCTCTACGACGAGGGCCTGCCCGGCTGGCAGCGCCACGAGACCACGGCCCGCATCAGCGGCGGCCGCGGCACCTCACTGCGCACCGAGGTGGCCTGGATCAACCCTGCCTGCCGCGCCGCGCTGGCCAGCGCGCGCGGCGACCTGTTTGCGCAGCGGCCGTGATCCCCCTGCCCCGCCTCATCCGCAAGCGCGATGCGCCGGCCTACCTGGGGATGGACCCCAACCGCTTCGACGCGGAGGTGCGGCCCAGCCTCACCGAAATCCCCATCGGCGATCGCGGCCTGGCCTTCGATCGCCTTGAGCTCGACGCATGGGCCGACGCGTATATTGCCGCGCGTGGGCGCCCTGGTCGCAACAAGAAAGGAGCCCAACCATGCGAACCAGGACGAAAGGCATCCAGCTGCTCGACAGCGGGGAACGCCTCGTCGACAAGCAACACCGCGGTGAGCGGATCTTCGAGCGGCTCGGCCATGCCTCCCAAGATGAGGCGGAAGCGTGGCTGCGAGCACGGCAGTCCGAGATCGACGCCCGGCAAGCTGACGCCGTACGAGCAGGCGATGCTCAGCTGTTCGCAAGCGCTGCAAGAAAGTACCTGACCGAGCTGGCGGCCCAAGCCGACGTGCGCACGCTGGACACCATCAGCGGGCACGTGGTGCTGCTCAACCGCTGGGTCGGCACGGTGCCGCTGGGCAGCGTGTGCAACGACAGCTTTGCCGCGTTCAAGGCCGACCGCCTGGCCGGGCGCAACCCGGACGGCACGCCGGCGATGCGTGGCCAGGGCGACAAGGCCCGGCCCGCCGGCGGTGTGTCGCCGACGACGGTGAATCGCTCGCTCGAAGTGGCCCGCACCATCCTCAACAGGGCGGCGCGGGTGTGGCGCACGTCGGAGGGGCGGCCCTGGCTGGGCGCGTCACCGCTGATCGAGATGCTGGACGAGAAGGCCACGAAGCGGCAGCCGTACCCGATCACCTGGTCGCAGCAGGCCGAGCTGGTGAAGCAGCTGCCGCCGCACCTGCAGCGCATGGTCATCTTCGCCCTGAACACAGGCGCGCGCGACGAGAACGTGTGCGGCCTGCGGTGGGCGTGGGAACGGCCGGTGCCGGAGGTGGGGCGCAGCGTCTTCGTCATCCCAGCCGCCGAGTTCAAGAGCAAGCGTGCGCACGTCTTGATCCTGAATGACGCGGCTTGGCGGATCGTGGAGCAGTGCCGTGGCCAGCACGATGACTTTGTTTTCGTCTACCGCCGGGAGCGGGTCACCAACACCCACGAGGAGCCGGTGATGCCCTACAGGCGTGTGCAGACGATGAACAACACGGCTTTTCAGACCGCGCGCGAGGCGGCCGGCCTGGCCAAGGTGCGTGTGCACGACCTGCGGCACACCTTCGGCCAGCGGCTGCGTGACGCCGGCGTGAGTGAAGAAGACCGGGCGCTGCTGCTCGGCCACGTGATCGACGGGATGCCGCAGCACTACGCTTCGGCTACCGTCGCTCGCCTGGTCGAAGCCGCCAACCAGGTGGCGCAGACCATCGACCGGACGACGCTGCTGCGGGTGGTCAACGGCTGAAGGGCCGGAGAACTCACGCAGCGAGTCACGCAAAAGAAAAACGCCTTAGACGTTTGACCGTCTAAGGCGTTGATTCAGAACGATGTTCTGGTGCGGCTGGCAGGATTCGAACCCACGACCCCTTGGTTCGTAGCCCGCGACACCTGCAACGATCCCAGGAAAATCAACGACTTAGCGGCACCCACAACCGTCCAAGTACATCAACGCCACGGCAGGCGCACAGACAACTTACGCAGAACTCACGCACGTGACGCATGTGCATCGACTGCGCACGATTGTGACGCTAAGGACATGCAACTTATGCTGGGGGCCTCAACTGGAGCCCGAATGAATACGTCTTCCGAGCGCCCACGACCTACGCCTGCAGATCTTGCGAAGCCGGTCACTGCTGAGAACATCAGATTCCCGACGCTAGAACTAGCCAGGTTGGCCGACTTGCCATACCAGGTCCCAAAGTTCACGATCGAGTACTATTTTGCAGTTGGAGCCATCGTATTGTCTTGGTCCGTCGTAGATGGAAACTTTCAGGTTCTAGGCGCTTGGCTAAATGACATGGCAGGCGACCCCGCTGGGGCGGAATTGCTTGCGTCAAACAAGTTCGACAAGAAGGTGAAACTTGCGCAGACGCTCGCCAATAAACTATGGTCAGCGGAACCCGAGGTTCTCAGCCTTGTGGAGGGAACACTTGCGGAGGTGAAAGAACTCGCGCAGCTGCGCAACATTCTCGTCCATGGACACCAAGACTTTGCAATGTTTGTGAGAGACGACAAGACCGTAACTCACAAAATGCAAGTCACGGGCCGGTACAACCACACTAAGCAGACGCTTGATTTCGATCTCAATCGCCTCGCGGACCTTCGGTACAGGATGATGCACGCCGCAGGAATTATCAACGAAATTTTGCGGGGACGATTGCCGCCAACGGTATCCGAGGATGAGAGAACTCGGCATCGCGAGAAACTAATAGCGAAAGCGCCAAAATTTCCGCCCATCCGTGGTCGCAGCGCTTATGAAGCAGGCGTACGGATAGAAACGCGGGCCGTGCACATATCTAAGACCGGAGAAGTCATTCGAGGCGCCCCTGTGCACCCTGACGATTTAAAGAAACTTGACTTAAAGTGGGACGAAGAACGAACTTGAATAGCTTCGCTGCTGGTTAAATTTGCAACCTCGGCTCAATCTCCAGAAAGAAAACACAGAGCTCGCACGCCCGCCGCACACCCACACTTCCGGTACTGCACCGACGTATCGATCAGCGCCTGCGCGGTCGCGCCGAAGCTGTCATCGGTCAGCGGCTGCAGCGGCGGGCAGGCTGCCAGCACCAGCGGCCGCGGCTGGATCTCCGGTGCGGGCTTCGTTGATGCTGCGCAGGACGCGAGGGTCATGGCGGCAATCGCTGTACACAGGCACCTCACGGATGACCGTATCGGCCTGCTGGCGGATGGTGACATGGCGCACCTCGATCTTGCTGATGGCCGTGCCGGCCGTCTGTTCCATGGCCTCGCGCGCTTCGCGCACCAGGCGTTCTTCACGCGCCGCGGCGGATTCAGCCGCGGCCTCGCCGGCACGCTGGCCAGCGGCATAGGTGGCCGCCAGGATGGCCACCGCGGCGATGGCGCCGGCGGCCGCGCGGCCGGCGCCGATCACAGCAGCCCCGCGTACTTGGGGGCCCTCACCTGCAGCACGTCGACCACGTGGTGCCTGTTGATGTCGCAGGCACTGCGGCCTGCGTAGAGCGGCTCCCGGCTCTTCAGGCACTGCCGCTCGACGTGGCCCCACCATCGGCCCGGGTCACACGCCGCGGTGAGCTGACAGGCCCGGCGTTCGCGCTGCAGGCCGGCCAGGCCACCGTTGTAGGCCGCATCGGCCATGGCCAGGCGCTCCATGGCGCTGGCCACGCCGGCCAGCGCCCGGTAGTTGCCACGCGACTGCAGCACCAGTGCACGCATCTGCAGATCGGGCCGGCCGTAGATGGTCGACCAATCCAGCTCGCGCAGCGCCGGGTGCTGCTGGCGCAGCTCGGCCAGCGCGTCGAAGCGCAGCGTGCCATCGGGCCGCCAGGCGCGCGTGAGCTGGCCCAGGCCTGCCCCCTCTTCGCGCGCGCTGCGCAGCCTAGCGGTGGGTGACCAGCAGCGGGGGTGGGTGAGCGTGATGCAGCTTTCATGCTCGATCAGCCCCGGCAGGTACTCGCGCAGCGGCACGTCGGGCCAGCCGCGGTCGATCTCAGCGGCGAGCACCGGCAGCTGGGCCAGCGCCTGCGGCGGCACACCGGCGGCATGCGCCGCACGGCCGAACAGGCCCAGCAGCCCGTTGGTGACGATGGCCAGCGCCACCAGCGCCAGGCCGGCGCCGATGGGGTGCTTGCGCGCCTCGGCAAACAGGCCGCGGGCATTGGCCTCTGGGTAGTCGTGCAGCGCCTTGCGCGACCAGTGAGTGAAAAGCACCGCGATGAGCGGCGTGGCCAGCGTGAGGAACAGCATGGCCGTGGACAGGCCATGGTCGGGGTCGGTGAGGTACAGGGCAGCCCCCACCACCGCGGTGCCGCCCAGCGTGAACAGGTGTCGGAAACGGATGCGCATGATCATCAGCCCTTGAACAGTTGTCTAATCAACTCGAACTTGATGCCGCCCCACAGCAGCACCGCCATGAGCACCCACATGGCCAGGCGGCGCAGGCCGCGGCCCAGGGCGCGGTCTACGACGCCGCTCCATGCATCGGTGATCTGTTCGACCGTGCGCTTGTCGCTGATGCGGCACACGAAGCGGTCGACGATGCGGTCGACGTCCTCATCGGTCAGCGCGTGCGGGCGCGCGTCTTCATCCGCCATGGGCATGGCGATCTCCTCTCTGGTGGTGGTGATGGTGGGTGGCCGTCAGGGCCAGGTGATCGCGTCCAGCTCGGCTTGGCTGCTGGCCAGCTCGATGGCCTGGCGCACGGCGCGCAGCTGCTGCAGGGCCGCTTCGGTCTGCTGCAGGGGCACCAGCGCGGCTTGTGGCACCGGCTGACCGCTGGCCAGCGCCATGGCGGCTTCGCTGGCGGGGCGGGTGCGGCGGGCCTCTTGCTCGGCGATGAGATTGTTCACGCCCTGCAGCTGGTCGCGCTTGTGGCCGGCCAGCGTGCGCGTGGCACGCCAGCGCCAGGCGTATGCATCCCACTGCCAGGCGGTGTACTCATCGCCCGCCGGCGCCGGCGGCACGAACTCTTCGAGCTGCGGCGCTTCGCTGGCGCGGGTGGCTTCCGTGACGCGGTAGCGCAGATGATCCACGCTGCCGAGGTACACGCGGAAGCCCTCTTCCACCAGCGGATGGGTGTCGATCTGGGGACCGCTGAACACCATGCCGTGAAAGCGCCCAGTGACCGGATCAAAGAAACTGTAGGGTCCGGTCATAGTCAGGCCTTGATCACGTTGGCACGGGTCACCGCGTCTTTGGCGGTGTAGGTGGCCGTGCTGCCTGAGAGGTAGACGCCCAGATCGATGATGACTCGCTCACCCGGCGCCAGAAAGTACACCGGGCTCACCTTCGCGAAGTCCATGCCCAGTGGCGCCTTCACTTCCTGATGCCCCAGCGTGCGGGTGCGGCTGTAATCAGGGCTGCCATCCGAGAAAAAGAGTTGCGCCCGCATCTGGGCGACGATCCCTGGCGGGTATGCCACGCCATTGACGTAGCTGTTGGCGTATGAATCGTAGCCAACCGACACCGCGGAAAACCCCTCCACCTTGACCGTACGACCGGTGTTGTTGGTGTAGTCCACGCTGGCCAGGATGCCGGCGCTGGTGTTGGTCCACGTGCCCTGGCTGTAGGTGGCCGTGAGCGGATCGGTGGCCGCTGAAGGGTCCAGCAGCGGCGTGGTGATGTCGCCGGCGCCGACGGTGGTGACCAGCACCCAGGAGCCGCCGTTCCAACGGTAGGAGCGGCCGGTGTCTAGCTTGAACCACAGGTCGCCGACGGCGCCAGCGGTGGGTGCAGACACGCTGTAGTGCGTGGTGACTTTGCCGTCGGCCGTGGCCTGTGCGCCAGCCGCCGCGCTGATGGCGGCGGCAATGCGGGTGTCGGCTGCGACGTACCAATTGCCTGACTGCCAGGTGTACACCTTATTGCCGTCATCGATGTCGAACCACAGGTCGCCGTCGTCGGCGCTGGGCGGCGGGGAGCTCTGCCAGAACGCCGCGATCTTGCCGTCAGCGGTAGCTTGCGCGTTGACCGCCAGTGCCAGAGCCGCGTTCACAGTGCCATCAGCGGCAGAGACACCCAGGATCTGGCCGTTATAGGTCTGGAACGATAGATCGATCCACGACTGGCCGACGGACTGCCCAGTCAGCACACCCCGCACGCCCTCATAGATGGCACCACCTGGGCCGCAGTTCGCAAGGCCCAGCAGCATGTAAGAGCCATGCCCCGCGATCTTGTCGATGGTCGCCTGAGTGGCGCCCATGCGCTTCATCGCAGCGGGCAGACCATTGTTAAGGTGATTGCTAGAAGGTTCGTCGCCTGTGGTCAGCAACATCCACACCGCGCTGGGCATGTTGTCGCAGAAATAGTTGATGTCCGCAGAGAGTACCGAAGAGCCGTAGGGGTACGGCCCACTCCACCCGCCGAATACGTTTCCAGCATCGTTGCCTTCCGCATACACGTCATATAGGCGCACGTGGATGACCGCGTCGTCAGACTTGCGGATAACGGTCAGGGTGTAGCTGCGGCATTGAGGCGCTACCAGCGTGCCGCTCGGCGTATCCGTCAGCCAAACGCCACCCGGCCACGGAGCTTGCCCACCCGAAGCAAAGTAGCCGCTCGACACCGCGCGCCAGGTCTTAGGCCGCCCGTCGATCTGGTTCCACACCGCGGTATCACCCAGCCCCACCAGCACCTCGGGGGACATGGCCACGGCCAACATCGTGGCGCGGCTGATGCCGGGCGGGTTGTTGTCATCGGTGTCGTTGATCTCGATGGTGCCGATCACATAGTCGGTCGGCAGCAGTGACATCTCGCCGAAGCCCGCGGTGTCGGCATCCCAGATCCACTTGCCACCCTCGCGCTTGACGATGGCGAAGTGGGTGTTGCCGCTCAGGGTGATGAAGCGCGCGCTGCCCGTGCTGTCCCAGATGATCCACCCTTTGGGGAACAGGCGGTTCGAGTACACCGGCCCATTGGGCACAGACACGTTCTTCCCGTTGAGCACGATCTGCCCCGGCCGGTCGATGGGCTCGCCCGTGGCATCCACGCCGTGGATGTAGGCTTCGTTGTAGTTCGAGCCTGGCGCCCCGCCGAAGCTGCTGGTGTTGATCTTGATGCCCAGGCTGCGGCTTTGCCGGCGCAGCTCGCGGCCGGTGATCTGGTAGGTGTAGGCTGGCACTTCGGCCAGCGTCTGCTGGCTCCAGCCGTGGATGTTGAAGCTGGGGAATTTGAAGTAAATCGTCCTGCCGATGTTGGCCAGCTCCAGCGCGCCGCTCTTGGCCATGCGCTCATCGACCCGCACGAAGGCCTCGCCGCTGGCATGCGCGCTGGTGGGCGTGGCGTACAGCGCGCGCTGCACGCCGGTAAGGGTGTAGGCGCCCGCACCTGTGAGCGCGGCGCCCTGGTAGGCGATGAACTCCGGGTCGGCGCTGCCCAGCCAGCACAGCGTCTGCGCCGCGGCTGCATCCGCCGCGGTGGCATTGAGCAGCTGCTCGCCCAGCAGGCCCTGCACCTGCACGGTGGCATCACCCACGCCCACCGTGGCGGCCACGGTGCCCATGCGGGCCGCGCCGGCCACGATGCCCACCTGCCTGTAGTTGGTGCCGTCCAGGCTCACCCACACCTGGCAGCCGCCCCAGCTGGCCGAGCCGCTGCGCACCGCGGCGTACACCTCCAGGCCGGTGGAGCTGAGCGCCGCCGGCGCCTCGAAGATGACGGGCGTGTTGACGTTGCCCGGCGCCAGGTTGTAGTCGTGCGCATAGCCCTCGCTGGGCTGGCTGTCGTACAGCGCGGCGCTGGCGATGCCGGGCGGGTAGTCTTCAGCGGTGACGGTCAGCCCGCCCTCTTCGTCCTCTTCGATCACCGTCACGCGGGTGGGCACCGCGTCCATCTGCTGGCGCGCATCGGCCAGGGTCACCAGGTCCATCGGCTCCAGCAGCGCGTAGTGCCAGGGCAAGCTGAAGTCGTACTCGGCAGCCACGTACAGGCTGCGCTGCAGCATGATCTGCGCGACCTGGCGGGCCACGGCCGCATCGCAGATCCAGTGGGCGCGCACGATGTCCTTGCTGCGCAGGCCCTGGTCTTCGATGTCGGCCTGGTCCTTGGCTTCGGCGATGTCGGTGTTGTACTGCAGCGCCCGGTTCAGAAACTCGATGCGCACGTGGTTGTAGCGTTCGGCCGGGCTCTTGAGCCGCACCTTCACCGGCGGTTCGCCCTCATCGGCCGGCGTGTAGCACTCATCGTCCAGCTCATACACCGGCACTGTGCTGGGCGTGTAGGTGCGGCCATTGCCGGTCACCGGCTCATCGCCGTAGGGCACCATCTTCAGCTGGCCATCGCTCCACACCGGCCCGGCATTGCCCAGCTGGGCGGTGATGCGGATGGTCTCGGCCGCGGTGGCCTGCTCGGTGAGCGCGGGGCTCACCAGCAGCCCGGTCGCCACCGCGTAATCGCTCCAGGCCTGCCAATCGCCGAGCTGTGCAGACGGGAAGCTGGCGCCGGCCCGGTCGTTGATCAGCACCTGGCGCAGCATCAGCGACGGGTCGACGTCGGGCACCGTGGGGCCCAGGCTGTAGGCCAGTGGGCCCACCACCTCGAACAAATGGTTCTCGATCTGCGCGCCGCTGCCCAGGTCGTAGTCCTGGCCACCCACGTAGGCCAGGCCGCTGTAGGCGATGTTCTGGGCGGGGTAGGCGCTGAGTGCGCTCCACTCGGCCTGGCCGATCTCGCCGCGCTTGAAGGTGAGCCCCAGCTGATCGAGCGCGCTGGTGGACGTGCTGCCAGCAGCGTACTGATAGCGCACAGTGACGGGCTTTTCGCGCCACTGCTCATCGCGGATGGTCAGCTTGCCATCGGCGTAGACGTAGGCCCGCCCTTCGCTCAGCAGCTGCGTGCTGTCGCTGTAGTTGGGCGGCCGCTGCGTGACGCCGCTGACCGACACCATGTTGAGCCAGCTGCTGGCATGCACCAGCGTGTATTCCATCGGGCCGCTGGCGGGCGCGGTGAAGGTCTCGGTGGCCGTGGCCACGCCGCTGGGCTCGGTGCCGCCCGAGAACAGCTTTTTGCCGCGCCACACGCGCGGGATGTCGGTCACCGAGCCGTGGCACAGGCCCATGGCCACGCTGGCGGTGTAGGTGTAGGTGGTGTTCTGCGTCTTGACGCCGCCGCCCTTGCCGCCCTGCTTGGTGGTGTGCGGAATGGCCTTGAAGCCGCCGTACCAGATCAGGTTGCCGGTGATGCGGGTGACCCCGAACACCAGCGGGATGACGACGCCATAGGCGCTGCTCTGGACCTTGAAGGCCTCGATGCGGGTTTCGCTGGTGCTGATCGTCTGGCCGCCCATCAGTGCCGCCCCCACAAGGTCCACCAGGTGACTGGGCGGCCGGCCAGCGGCTCTTCGTCGGTGCGCGTCAGGATCACGCCGCGGTTGATGTAGGCATGAACCACGAGCGGCAGGCCGTCTACCACGCCCACAACGATGCCGCCATGGCTGTAGGTGCGGCCAAAGCGCCAGCAGCCGATATCGCCCGGTGCAGGCGTGTGCACAGGCTGCGCGCCCACGCGTTTGAGCCATGCCACGAACATCTCTTCGCTCCGGTGCAGGTGCCAGTCGTGCGGGTACGCACCGGGGTCGATGTGCGGCACCGCTTCGGCCCGCTCATACACCTCGACGAGCAGCATGGCGCAATCGACGCCCACGCCGTGCACACGGCCGTGGTGGTGATACGGGGTTTTCAGCCAACGCCGGGCTTCGCGCACGATCTCGGCGCGCTTGAGGATCTCGCCCATGGATGTGCCTCAGATGACGGTCTCAGGGACCGGGATGAAGGGCTGGCCGCGGAAGCGGCTGCGGTTGTTGAAGGTGCCGCCGCAAGTGGCCAAGGTCTTGTCGCAGCCCATCCAGATCTCGAAGGTGTCATCGACGGCCACCGCGGCCGGCCAGGGCTGCAGCACGGTGATGACGCCGGCACCCACTTGCTTGACGGTGCGCCGCACGCCGGCGTTGGCGCCGCTCATGCCGCGAATGACGCCCAGGGCATAGCCGCCCAGGCTGAAGACGTCGAAGGCGCAGGAGAAGTTGATGCGCCGCGCATCGCTGTTGCTGGTGGCCCGCAGGGTGTTGCGGTAGTTGTCGCGTGCCAGGCCGCACGATGGGTCGTACAGCGTGTTGAGGCACCCGGGCTGATAGACCTCTTTCGGGATCTTGACGTTGAGCAGCTCCAGGTCACTGCGCACGGTGAGCTTGCCTTCGTCGCGATCGACCTCGCAGTCGCTGACGCGGCCGGTGAACCACATGAGGGCGCCAACCGGCGTGGCATCGACGCCGCTGCAGAACAGCTTTTCGAGCTGCACGCGCGCGCCGTAGAAGCCGCGGCCGCGGATGAAGGGCAGCAGCGGCGTGCCGTTGACGGTGGTGCCCACGATGTCGGTGAGCGTCATCGTGAGGTTGGTGACCTCGACCCCGACCACGAAGCGCACGCCGCTGCGGGTGATGCCCGGGCCCAGGCCGAACGTGCGGCTGCCGATGGTCACCGCCACGTCGCCGCTGGTCCATTGAAAGCGCTGGCCGCTGGCCAGCGTGACCGTGTACAGGTCGGCCAGGCTCAGCGGCGCACGTGAGTTGAGAAAAGCCGCCAGCGCGCCGGCGCTGGTCTCCCAGGTAGGTACACGCATCAGCCGTCCCTCGTCATGATGAGCTCGCAGCTCTTGTGGGTCCATAGCTCGGCCATGAAGCGCTCGAACTCCGCGGTGTCGCGCACGAAGCGCACGCGGCGGTAGTACGGTCCCGACCAGGTGAGCAGGCCCACCGGGCCGGCGTAGAAGTCGACCCGGCCAAAGCTGGTGACGGTGTAGGCCCCAGGGTCCACCAGCGCGCCACCCAGGTAGATCTGCGGCGCCGCGGCCAGCTCGGTGATGGGCTCGGTGTACGCGCCCATGCTGCGCGCCAGCTGATAGCTGGTGGCCACGCCGTTGCCGATGCCGAAGGTCTGCTGCACGGCCGTGTTGTCGGCCGGGTCGGTGAAGCGGAAGGACTCGAAGCTGCCGCCGCGGCGGTTGAAGAAGCCCACCACCGTTTCCAGCTCTTGCGCCACGCCGGCGCGCAGGAACTCGAAGGCCAGCTTGTAGCTGTACAGCGGCAGCGTGGCGTTGCGGGCGCGGTACTCGCGCCTGCTGGGCGTGGTCTTGGTGATGACGGGTGGCGCCAGCACCGTGCGCAAGACGTTGATCTGCACCCCACGCAGCGTGGGGAACACCTCATTGCTGCCGTTCATCGGCTGGTCCGCGCGTTGTCGCGGTCGATGATGTTGAGGGCCTTGGCCAGGTCGGCCTTGTACGCGATGAAGAACTGGCCGGCGGTGGCGCCGCGCAGCACCACGGGCCGCTGCTGGGCCTGCTGCTGGGCCATGGAGCCTGCGGCATCACGCTGGTCGGCCAGGTCGCGGATGACGTCGGCGTGCTTGGCCGGCAGGATCATTTCCTTGGCGTGGGCCTGCACGATGGGGTTGATGGTGCCGGGGATGTCATAGCCGCCGGCGGCCGATGCGGCCGGCAGGTACGACATGGCCGCGGCGAACGCTTCAGCGCCAGCAGCCGGCGCGATGGCCCAGCCATAGCCCGGGATGGCCGCTGCGCTGGCCACCGCGGCCGAGCCTGCGATGCCGGCGTTGGCGGTGATCTGGCTGATGGCCGTGAGCTTGCCCATCACCTTCTGTAGCAGCATGTTCACCGCCCACTGGGCGGCCATGTTGGACAGCGTGCTGATCACGGCCTGGCCCACCGCCATGAAAACGCCGCGGATGAAGCCGCCGATGGTGATGCTGCCCATGGCCAGCTGCTGCAGCAGCCCGGCCCAGCTCGATTGCAGGCTCTGGATGCCACTGCGGATGTCGCGCGTCTGCTCGACGGCCTGGGCGCCGCGGATCTGACCCATGCGCAGCTGGTGTTGCTGTTCCAGCTGCTCCATCTCGCGGTGGATGCGCTCGATCTCCACCGGGTTGCGGTCGGGGTCCAGCTCGGCCAGACGCAGGCGTTCTTGCAGGGCCTGCATCGCGATGGCCTGGCGGCGCACCTCGAAGTCGGCCTGGCGGGCCAGCACCTCTTCCTGCTGCACGATGCCCAGCTCAGCCGCCGTCTGCACCGTCTGTTCTTCCAGCGCGATGGTCTGCAGCCGGGCATCGCGCTCGGCCTGCAGCCGCATCTGCGTGATCTGGGTCTGCTGCTCGGCGGCCTGGCGCTGGATCTCGACGATGCGCTTTTGCGAGGCTTCGTATTCCTTGGTGCCCTGCTGGTAGCGCGCCTGAATCTCGCGCTCGATGCGCAGCCGTTCGTCGGTGTTGCTCTTGTACTGGGCGGCCTCCGCCTGCAGCGTGGCCACGCGCACCTCGAAGCCTTCCTTGATCAAGGCCATCTCGACCTCGGCCGACTTGCGCGTGACCGCGATCTTTTCGTTCTCGGTCAAGTCGCGGCGGGCCGCCATCTCGCGCCAGTAGGCCAGTTCGTCGGCCTTGCTCATCTCGCGGTACTGGTCTTCGAGCAGGCCCTGACGCTGCAGCGCGGCCTTGCGCGCAGCCAGGTCGGCTTCCCACTGGGGCACGCGGCCCGGGTCTTTCTTGTCGGCCTTTTCCTTGAACTCACCCATGGTGCGGGTGCCGCCCTTGGGCGCGTCGATGGCGGTGCCCTCACCCCACAGCGAGCCCATGTTCTTCTTCATGCTCTGCCACATGTCGCTGCCCACTCCGACGCTGTTGCGGAAGGCATTGACGAAGGCCTGGTTGAAGCGCTGACCCAGGGCAGCGGCGGACTGCAACGCGCCAGAGAAGTCGCCCTGAAAGATCTTCACGAAGACGTCGGAGATGATCTTCGAGCCGTCCAGCAGCGTGCTGAAGGCCTCAAAGATCACACCCGCCGCTGTCTGCACAGTCGCCTTGAGCAGATCGAACGCAAGCACCACAGGCGTCAGTGCCACCTTGAAAACGTTCAGCACGTAGGGGCCGGTGCTCGCGAAGTACTGCGCCAGCTCCGTGAAAGCAGGCATCACCGCCTTGCCCACGGTGTTCATCACCGCGTCCAGGACATCGCCCACGTCGTTCATGGCCGCCTTGTAGGCTTTGGTGGCAGCAACCCCTTCCTTCGTGACCGTCATGCCGAGCTGCTTGTTCTTCTCAGCTGCGTCATCCAGCACGTCGTTGTTCAGCTTCTGCAGCTTGCGAACATCGTCCACGCTCTTGCCGAACAGCTCCATCGCTGCGGTGGTTTGGTCCAGGCCAGGCTTGAACTCACCCACCGTGGCCAAAGCCTCGCGGAACAGGGTGTTGCTGTCCCGCAGGTTGCCCGAGCTGTCACGGGTCTGAACGCCCATGGCCTTGATGCCTTCTTCGTTCTTGCGCAGCTGGCCCGCGAACTTTTGGAAGGCGCCGACGTAGGTGTCGGTGTCGGTGTAGATGTCGCCCAGCGCCGTGCGCAGCGTGGCCGCTTCGTCACCCGTGAGACCCAGCGACTTGCTGAGGTTCATCGCCTCCCCGTTGAGCTTGTTGGCGGTGCTGATGGCTTCCTTGAAGAATGCCCCGCCAGCCACCACGCCCGCCAGGATGTTCAGCTGCTTGGTGACCTTCTCGAAGTGCTCGGCGACGTTGCCGAGCTTGGACTTCATCTGCTCGGCCGCGCCCGTGGTGCTGCTGACCAGGCGGCGCATGGCCGCTTCGTACTGCGAGGGGTCGGCGGTGATCTCGGTGCGGTACTCGGTCTTACCGTCTGCCATAGGTGTGGACCTCTCCGAAGAAGAGTTGTTCAGCCGCGGCCAGCGCCTCTTCAGGCGTTTGTGCGGCTCGCAGTTCGTCGCTGGCGTGAACGCCGCGGCCGCCGCCCAGCCACGCAGGCGGGGTCGGGGGGCCGGTGTCGTTCAAAGCGTCAGCGATGTCGGGCTCGGCATCGGCATGCGGCTCATAGCCCAGGTAATTGGCCACCAGCCAATGCACCGGCGGGCGCTGGCGCCACTCGGCCCGCAGCGCCCGCAGGCGGGGAATCGTCAGGCGGCCCACCTCATCCCACGTCCAGCCGGTGTTGTGGCAGACGTAGGCGCGCAGGGCCGCCCAGCCGGTCACGACCCCGCCGGGGCCTCCCCCGATGCGCCCGTGGGCTCCAGCCCGCTCACGCCGGCGACGGCGCTGATGACGTCGGGCCAGGTGCCCAGCGTGATGAGCTTGCGGCAGCGCTCGGGCGTGATGTCCGGGTGCCGGTGCTTGAGGCTGGCCGCGGCGATGACGGCCAACGCATCGCGCGTTTCCTTGCTCATCAGGCTGCGCGCAGCCACCGCCGAATTGACGGCAGCGAACTCCGGTTCCAGCTCTTCCAGCTGATCGAAGTCCAGCGCGCGGAAGGTCCAGGGCTCATCGCCCAGCGTCAGCGTGACGAACTCGCCGCGGTTCACGTCTGGCTCCAGTAGCCGGCCGAGCCGGTGCCGTCGTCGAAGGCTTCCCAGCCGAAATCGGCGATGACGAAGTCTTCGTTCTTGAAGGGCAGTGCCAGCTTGTCGGATTGGCAGTTGGTGAGCTTGACCACCAACTTGCCGCCCTTGCTGTCGTTGATCAGGATGCAGCTGAAGCTGGGGCTGTAGCCCATCAGCTGGTTGGTCATCGGCACCACCACGCCGCCGCTGGCGGCCGAGTACTCGTAGCTGCGCAGCAGGGCCTTGCCTGCATCCGCCGCGGCGAAGGTGTAGGTGCCGCCGCTCAGCGTGTACTGCCCGGCCGTGGGCGCGCTGGCCACGCGCGTGAAGGCGTTGCCGCTGGTGTCTTGCACGCCCAAGTCGGCCACAAACGTGCCGCTGTTGGGCGGGGTGGTGGTGACCTGGTACGGGCTGCTGGCGGGAACGTTGATCGGGTCATCGATCAGCGGGCCCTTGAAGCCGACGCTGGGCGTGACGCCGAAGTGCAGCGCGGCCAGGGCGGCCGCATCGATGTTGGCGGTCTTGGCGCTGAAGGCCAGCTTGGCCTTGCCGCGGCCGCGATCGACCGGCAGCTGGTTGGCGCCATAGAGGCTCTTGGCCTCGAAGCTGAAGTCGGTGGACACGTCCTGCAGGATGCCGAGCCGATACGGCACGGGCGTGGCCAGCAGGTTGCCTTGGGAGTCGGTGCGCGTGGTGGCGATGAGCACGCCGACGCCGAATTTCTGCTTGGTGGGCATGGGAGGGATCTCCGGGTGAAGTGGCGGGGCGCGGGCTCAGGCCTGCGGCAGCTCGGCGGGCAGCGCGGTGGGCGCCGCATCGGGCGCTTCGTCGGGCAGCAGCTGCACGCTGTTGGGGTTGAGCGCGGCCACGTCGTCGGCCAGCTCGATGGTGTCGCCCGGGCCCTTCACCGTGTTCGCATCGACGCGGTAGGTGTGGCCGGGCTGAATGACGTACTTGGGCATGGTGTGCCTCCTTAAAGGGTGGTCTTCAGGCGGGAATAGATGAGGCGGTACCGGGCCACCTTCGTCAGGCTGGTTTCGTCGGCGGGCTCAGGGTCGCCGTCGGCATCGACGTGGCGGATGCTGTCGACCAGCGCCAGCAGCTGGGCATCGGTCATCACCGGGCGGTGCACCGCTTCATGCAGCGCTTCGGCGGCCAGCAGCACATCGTCGTCGCGCACGCTGAGCTGCAGCTCAACCATCACCGTGTGCACGTCCATCTCGCCGGCCTGCGGCTCGACGCTGTGGCTGCCCAGCTTGACGTTGATGCTGGGCGTTTCGCTGCGGGCCAGGGCATCGGCCCGGCCACGGAAGATGGTGGTGCCGGCCGGTGCAGACGCACGCAGCACGGCATCCAGGCGCTGCAGCACCTGGGCCAGGGTGGTGGCCATGGGTCAGGCCTCGCGGGTGAGGTGGGCGGTGCTCATGGCACCGTCGCCCTGGCGCTGCGGGTGGGTGCGCAGCTTGTAGAGAGGGCCGGTGCCCGCCGGGATCTGCAGGCGCTCATCGCGCTTGAGGCCCGGCCAGGCGGCGGTGACGAAGGTGACCTGGTACTCGGTGCTGAGGGCGGCGCCGCTGCCGATCTCCTGGTCGGGGGTGTCGAAGATCATGAGACCCTCGACCGCCGGGCCGCCGACGCTGGGTGACCAGCGCACGGCGGTACCGAAGTCGACCAGGAAGTCGGCCGGCGCGTCCTCGAACATCAAGCGCCTTCAGCGGGGGCGGTGACCACGCCGGCGCCCGCCAGCGAGGCCTGCAGCGCGGCCGTGAGCTGCTGCACCAGCTGCACCGGTGCCAGCTGCGCCGCGGCCGCCACGTCAGCCTCACGCTCGGCCTGCAGCGCGGCATCGCGGTCTTTCTGCGATGCGAATTCGAGCTTGTGACGGTGCAGCAGCGCCTGGTCGTCGTCCAGGGTGACTTCTTCGCCGCCTTCGTGGGTGCGTTCGTAGGTGCTGCCGTCGGGCTTCTGCAACTTGAGCACGACGACGAAGCCAGTGCGGACGATGTATTTGTGGGCCATGTTGATCCTCGGGGGTGGAAGTGACTCGGCCCGCGGCCGCGCTGGATGCGCGGCACGCGGGCCGAAGGGGTCAGGGGTGGCGGGCTATCAGGGGGTGAGCCAGTCGCTGACGGTGGAGAAGCTGGCCGCGTGGCGCACACCGATGTCGATGGACTGCAGCACGCGCAACAACACGCCGCCGTTTTTGTAGACGGCCGGGTCGTAAGGGTTGGGCACGATCTCGACCACGCCCCATTCGCCCACCAGCAGCTCGGGCCACGCACCGAAGAAGCCTTCGCTGCAGACGCCGGTGCTGGTGCCCTTGGTGAGCGTGCTGCGCGCCTGGTTGCTGCGCGCCACCGGGTAGCCGTTGATCTCACCCGGCGTGCCGGTGCGCTGGCCGTTGGGCGCGTTGGTCCACAGGTACTGGCCGGTGGTGGACTTCAGCTTCTTCAGGCTGCCGACGGTCTTGGCGTTGCACAGGTAGGCCAGCGCTTCTTCGGGGGCATTGGCGGCGGTCACCTGGGTTTCCATGTCGATCAGGTGATCGATGGAGACCGCTGCGCCGTTGGTGCCAGCGATGACCGAGCCGACGCCGGCGGTGTTGCCGATGCCCAGCGGCTGGCCACCCGAGCCGGTGCCCGACAGCGCGGCCAGGTCGACGCCCAGCGCGATGGCCGCCAGCAGATCGGCCCGCGCGATCATGTCGATGTCCGGGGTGGACTGCATGAGCATGTTGCGGGTGATCTGGGAGAACGTGCCGATCGTCTTCATGTTCAGCGTGACGCTGTCGAAGGTGGCTTCGCTCTGGGTGGTGTTGACACCTTCCGCGGTCCAGTAGGTGGAGCTCTGGCCGGTCTGGCGCGGAATCGTCACCGCGCCCACCAGGCCGCTGAGCACGGTGGCGCCCAGCTGCATCACCTTGGCCTTGTTGCGCAAGACCTCGATGAAGCTGCCGGCCAGCAGGTTGTTGGCCACCAGCGTGCCACCCGCAGTGCCGCTGCCCACGGTGCCCACGGTGTAGGTCGCGCGCTGCGCGGCGAAGGGGATGTTGGTCGGGATGAAGAAGCCCTTCTCGTTCTGCGGACCACGCCCCAGCCGCTGGCCAATGGCGTTGTGGCATTCGAGCTCGAAGCCGGCCTTCTTCCAGTCGCCCGACAGCGCGGCATTGACCGCGCGGATCATGCTGTAGCGCGCCTTCTCGCGTTCGGTCATGTCGGGGTTGTGGGTGTCGCCGAAGTCGGCGGACGGCTTCGCCTCGCTCTTGGCACGCAGCAGCACGTGGTCGGCCGCGGCCAGGCGGGCTTGCTCGGCGCTGGCGCCCTTCTGGATCATGCCGGTGCGCAGCTCATCGGGCAGCGAGTACTTGCGGCAGATGGCCTCGATCTCGGCGATGCGGGTGCGCTCGGCCTCCGCGCCACGCTGCTGCTGCTGCCGGGCCGCTTCTTCGGGCGACGTGGCGCCGGGGGTGATGACGGTGCCGGTGACACCGCCGGCGCCGCTGCCGCCGCCGTTGTTCAGCTCATCGACCGCGTTCTGCACGCGGCTACGGGCGAATTTCTTCTTCATGTCGGATTGCTCCAGTTGGGGTGATTGCGCCGCGGGCGCAGGGGTTGCAGCGCGGGCCAGGATCAGCTCGACGCTGTTTTCGGTAGCGGCATCGGCACTGCGGCCGACACCGACGCTGGGATCTGCAGGCACGGTGACCAGCGAGAGCTCGTAGGGCTCCCACTCGACGGCCGTCAGGGTGTTGGCCTCCTGGTCTTCGAGCCACTTGAAGACGCGGTACATGAACGACACGTTCACCAGCACGCCGTCACGCACTTGCTGCATGGCCCACTCGCCACGCTCATCGCGGCCGAAGCGCACCAGCGCGCGGCCGATGCGATCGGCATCGATCCAGATCCGTTCGACGATGCCGAGCAGATCGCCCATGCAGTGGTTGAAGAGCAGCGGCATGGACAGCTGCCGCTGGCCGGTGCGCATCGCACCCGGTGCGTGGCTGAGGATCTCGGTGCCGTACCACATGTCCACCGGCGCTTCACTGCTGAAGGCCAGCTCGACGGTGCGGGCGTCAGCATCGATCTCGGCCGCGGCGCGCTCGCCCGTGGCCAGCAGGCGCAAGGTGATCGTGCGGCACTGAGGGGCCAGCGTCTTGGGGAGTTGCTTCATTAG
>CAKZXL010000033.1 GCA_937883885.1 uncultured Aquincola sp.
CTTCGGCCCGCGCACCGTGCTGCAGGACGTGTCGCTGCAGTTGCAGGCCGGTGAGTGCGTGGCCCTGGTGGGCGCCAGCGGCTGCGGCAAGAGCACGCTGCTGCGCATCGTCGCCGGACTCGATCGCGACTACCAGGGTCGTGTGCGGCTGGCGGGCACACCCGTCACCGCGCCCACGCGCGACATCCGCTTCGTGTTCCAGGAGCCGCGGCTGTTTCCGTGGCTCACCGTGGCCGGGAACGTGGCCTTTGATGACGACGCGGCACGCAGCCAGCGCGCGCGGGTGGAAGCGCTGCTAGAAGAAGTGGGCCTGGCCGGCCTGGCCGACCGCCTGCCCAAGCAGCTGTCGGGCGGGCAGGCCCAGCGGGTGGCCATCGCCCGCGGCCTCTTCGTGCAGCCCCGGCTGCTTCTGCTGGACGAGCCCTTCTCCGCCGTCGATGCCTTCACCCGGCTGCGGCTGCAGGCGCTGCTGCGCCGGGTGGCGCAGGCGCATGGCATCACGGTGCTGCTGGTCACCCACGACATCGACGAGGCCGTGGCCCTGGCCGACCGCGTGCTGGTGTTCGAGGCCGACCCCGGCCGCATCGCCGCCCAGCTGCCGGTGGCCCTGCCACACCCGCGCGAGGCCGATGCGCCCGAAGTGGCCGCTGCCGCCCGCGCGGTGCGGCATGCGTTGCACGCGGTGCATGCGCTGTGAGCTCAGCGCCCGCTTTCCCCTCCTCTCCCAACCCCAACCAAAAGAAGACATGAAGACCAAGACCACGCAGCGACGCCTGCTGCTGGGCGGCCTGGCCGCTGCCGTGCTGGCCGCCACCGGCGCCGCCCATGCGCAAGACACCACGGTGCGCATCGCCGTCACCGCCGGCCCGCATGCGCAAATCGCCGAAGTGGCCAGGAAGGTGGCCGCGCGCGACGGCCTGGTGCTCAAGATCGTCGAGTTCCAGGACTACATCCAGCCCAATGCCGCGCTGGACGCCGGCGACGTGGAAGCCAACAGCTACCAGCACAAGCCCTTCCTGGACACGCAGATCCAGGCCCGCGGCTACAAGCTCACCGCGGTGGGGGCCACGGTCACCTTCCCGATGGGCTTTTATTCCAAGCGCTACAAGTCGCTGACCGATCTACCGGCCGGCGCCAAGGTAGGCATCCAGAACGACCCGTCCAACAGCGGCCGCGCGCTGCAACTGCTGCAAAAGGCCGGCGTCATCCAGCTCAAGCCCACGGCCGGCATCAGCGCCACCGTGGCCGACGTGGTGGCCAACCCGAAGAAGCTGCAGATCGTGCAGGTGGAAGCGGCGCAGCTGCCCCGCTCGCTGGACGACCTTGACGCCGCGGCCATCAACACCAACTACGCGCTGCAGGCCGGCCTGGTGCCCACCCGAGACGCCATCGCCATCGAAGCGGCGCAAAGCCCCTACGCCAACCTGCTGGTGGTGCGCACCGCCGACAAGGACAAGCCCTGGGTGCCCAAGCTGCTCAAGGCCTTCCAGTCGCCCGAAGTGCGCCAGCTGGTGGAAGGCCAGTTCAGCGGCTCGATGGTGCCGGCGTTCTGAGATGAAGCGGCCGGCGCCTCCCGGCGCCGGCCTGCAAGCTCACCGCCGACGGCGGTGGGCCAGTTGCTGCACCACGGCCACCATGCGGTCGACTTCTTCGCAGGTGTTGTAGAAGGCCAGTGACGGCCGCACCGTGGTTTCCAGGCCGAAGCGGCGCAGGATGGGTTGTGCACAGTGGTGGCCGGTGCGCACCGCAATGCCTTCCTGGTTCAGCGCCTGGCCCACTTCTTCGGTGCTGTAGCCCGCCAGCACGAAGCTGAGCACGCTGGCCTTGTGGGCCGCGGTGCCCACCAGCCGCACACCGGGGATGGGCCGGATGTGGTGGGTGGCGTAGTCCAGCAGCGCATGTTCATAGGCGCCGATGGCATCGATGCCGATGCGCTCCACGTACTGCAGCGCCGCGCCCAGGCCCACCGCATCGGCGATGTTGCCGGTGCCGGCCTCGAAGCGCGTGGGCGGCCCGTGGTAGACGGTGCGCTCGAAGGTCACGTCGGCAATCATGTTGCCGCCGCCCCGCCAGGGCGGCATGTCTTCCAGCACCTCGCGCTTGCCATACACCGCGCCGATGCCGGTGGGCCCGAAGATCTTGTGGCCCGAGAACACGAAGAAGTCGGCATCCAGCGCACGCACGTCCACCCGCATGTGCGAAACCGACTGCGCGCCGTCCACCAGCGCCCGCGCGCCGGCCGCATGGGCCATGGCCACGATCTGCTGGATGGGCGTGACGGTGCCCAGCGCATTCGACACCTGGGTGCACGAGACGAGTTTGGTGCGCGGGCCCAGCAGCTTGGCGTACTCCGACAGGATGACCTGGCCGTCGTCGTCCACCGGGATCACACGGATCACCGCGCCCTCCTCGGCCGCCAGCTGCTGCCAGGGCACGATGTTGGCGTGGTGCTCCAGGTGCGAGACGATGATCTCGTCGCCCGCTCCGATGTGCTTGGCGCCCCAGCTCTTGGCGATCAGGTTGATGCCTTCGGTGGTGCCGCGCACGAAGATCACCTCGTCCACGCTGCCGGCGCCGATGAAGCGGCGCACGGTTTCGCGCGCGCCCTCGTAGGCGTCGGTGGCACGGGCGGCCAGCGTGTGCGCCGCCCGGTGGATGTTGGAGTTCTCGTGCGCGTAGAAGTACGCCAGCCGGTCGATCACCGCCTGCGGCTTGTGGGTGGTGGCCGCGTTGTCGAACCA
>CAKZXL010000034.1 GCA_937883885.1 uncultured Aquincola sp.
CCCAGACGCCGCCTGCGCCCCGCACCGACACCGCGCTGGCCTGGTTCTTCGTGCTGGTATGGGGCTCAGGCTACCTGGCCAGCAAGACGGGGCTGCAGTACGCCGCGCCCTTCACCTTTCTCACGCTGCGCTTTTGCCTGGGCGTGTTGTGCCTGCTGCCCTGGGTGCTGTGGTCACGGCCGCGCTGGCCGGCCACGCGGCGCGAGTGGGCACACATCGGCGTGGCCGGGCTGCTGATGCATGCCATCAACCTGGGTGGCAGCCACCATGCGCAGACGCTGGGCCTGTCGGCCGGCATCACCGCGCTGCTGCTGGCCACGCAGCCGCTGTTCACGGCTTTGATTGCGCACCGCTTTCTCCACCAACGCCTCCAGGCGCGGCAATGGCTGGGCGTGGCGGTGGGCCTGCTGGGCGTGGCCCTGGTGGTGTGGCACAAGGTGGACGTGCAGGCCGTGAACGCCAAGGCGCTGCTGGCGGTGGCCATCTCGCTGACCGCCATCACCGCCGGCACGCTGTACCAGCGCCGCTACTGCCCCACGGCCGACCTGCGCAGCGCCTCGCTGATCCAGTTCGTGCTGTCGCTGGCGGTGCTGGCGCCGCTGGCCTGGGGCGTGGAGGGCTTTGCGGTGCGCTGGGCCTGGCCGCTGGCGGCGGCGGTGGTGTTCCTGGTGCTGTTCTCGTCCATCCTGGCCACCAACACCTTGCACCTGCTGATGCGCCGCGGCCATGCCACCCGCGTGACCAGCCTGCTGTTCCTCACGCCCATCGTGGCGGTGCTGCTGGAATGGGCGATGTTCGGCGTGGTGCCCACGCCGCTCAGCGCGCTGGGCATCGTGGTGACCACCGCCGGCGTGGCGCTGGTGTCGGCGCGCTGAGCGCGCGGCCCGCCCGCGCTCACACCCCCAGGTACCGCTGCCACAAGCCCCGGTCGGCCGACAGCGCGGGCGAGTCGCCCTGCCACACCACACGCCCGCGTTCCAGGATCACATGGTGGTCGGCCAGGGCCACCAGGCGGTCGATGTACTTGTCCACCACCAGCGTGGTCTGGCCGGCTTCCTTCAGTTGCCGCAGGCAGCGCCAGATGTCTTCGCGGATCACCGGGGCCAGGCCTTCGGTGGCTTCATCCAGGATGAGCAGTCGCGGGTTGGTGGACAGCGCGCGGCCGATGGCCAGCATCTGCTGCTCGCCGCCTGAGAGCTGGGTGCCCAGGTTGCGCGCCCGCTCCTTCAGGCGCGGAAACACCTGGTAGATGCGCTCGGCCGTCCAGCCGTCGCGCTGGCCGTTGCGGCTGGCGGCAAAGGCCACCAGGTGCTCATGCACCGTGAGGTTGGGAAAGCACTGCCGCCCCTCGGGCACGATGGCGATGCCCAGCCGTGCCACCGCGTCGGCGGCCAGGCCGCCCAGCGTGCGGCCGCCGAAGCGCACCTCGCCGGCGCGCAACCGCAGCGCGCCGATCAGCGTCTTGATGGTGGTGCTCTTGCCCATGCCGTTGCGACCCAGCAGCGTCACCACCTGGCCGGGTGCGATGTCGAAGCCGACGTCGAACAGCACCTGGCTGGCGCCATAGCCGGCCTGCAGGCCGCGGCAGGTGAGTAATGCGTCAGCCATGCGTGGCCTCCGTGGTTTCAGTGCCCAGGTACACCGCCTGCACCTGCGGGTGGCCGCGGATCTCGTCGGCCGTGCCGCTGACCAGCACCTTGCCGTACACCAGCACGGTGATGCGGTCGGCCAGCTGGAACACGGCGTCCATGTCGTGCTCGATCAGCAGGATGGCCATCTCGCGGCGCAGCGCGCCGATCAGCGTCACCATCTCGGCCGATTCGGCCGGGCCCATGCCGGCCATGGGTTCATCCAGCAGCAGCAGCTTGGGGCGGGCGGCGATGGCCAGCGCCACGTCCAGCTTGCGCTGCGCGCCGTGCGGCAGCTCACCGGCCGGCACGAAGAGCACATCGGCCAGGCCGGCGCGTTCGGCCAGGGCCAGCGCCTGGTCTTGCAGCGCCGTCTCCGACGCGCGCCGCCGCAGGAAGTGGAAGCTGCTGCCCGCATGGGCCTGCACCGCCAGCAGCAGGTTGTCCAGCACCGTCTGGCCCTTGAACACGCTGGTGACCTGGAAGCAGCGCGACAGCCCCGCCGCCACCCGCGCATGCGGCGGCAGGCGGGTGATGTCGTGCCCGTCCAGCAGCAACCGGCCCGCGTCGGGCTGCAGCAGGCCCGAGATCTGGTTGACCAGCGTGGACTTGCCGGCGCCGTTGGGCCCGATCAGCGCATGCAGCTGCCCGTGCTCGACGTTGAAGCTCACATGGTCGGTGGCCAGCAGCGCATCGAAGCGCTTGACCAGACCCTCTGCAATGAAGAGGCTCATGCCGTGGCCCTCCGCCCCAGCCGCAGCGCCGCCAGGCCGCGCGGCGCCAAAAACACCACCGCCACCAGCAGCAGGCCCAGCGGCCAGTGCCAGTAGTCGGTCACCTGGCGCATCAGCTCCTGCAGCGTGAGCCACAGAGCCACGCCCACCGGCGCGCCCCAGCGGTGGCCCACGCCGCCCACCACCACCATCACAATGAGCAGGGCCGATTGCGTCCAGTGCAGCATGCTGGGGCTGACGAAGCCATCCTGCAGCGCCAGCAGCGCACCCGACAGGCCGGCGATGGCGCCGGCGCCGGCAAAGGCCACCAGCTTGAGCCGGTACACCGGGTAGCCCAGCGCCTGCATGCGTGTCTCGTTGTCGCGAATGCCGGCCAGCGCCGCGCCGAAGCGGGCCTGCGGCAGCCGCGCCATCAGCGCATACACCGCCGCAGCCGCCAACAACACCAGCGCATACAGCGCATCGCCGCTGGCGGTGGTCAGGCCGGCGCCCAGCGTGGCGGGTAGGGTCAGCGTGTAGCCGTCGTCACCGCCGTAGCGCCGCAGCGAAACCACGGCGTAGTACAGCATCTGCGCAAAGGCCAGCGTGATCATGATGAAGTACACGCCCTTGGTGCGCAGCGAGACCGCGCCGATGAGCGCGGCCACCAGGCCTGCGACGACGAGGGCCGCCGGCAACATCAGCCAAGCCGAAGCCACGCCGCCATCGGCCAGCGCCACCACGGTGTAGGCACCCACGCCGACGAAGGCCGCATGGCCCAGCGCCACCATGCCGCCGCCGCCGATGAGCAGGTTCAGGCTCATGGCCGCCAGCGCGACGATCATCAGCCGCCGCACGAAGCCGACGTAAAAGCCCAGGCCCAAGGCGGGCAGCACGAAGGGCAGGCAGGCCAGCAGCGCCAGCACGCCCCAGGGAAGTAGACGGTGTTTCATGGACCTCACGCTCGCGCAGGGAACAGCCCCGAAGGTTTGAGCACCAGCACCACCGCCATCAGCAGGTACACCGCCATGCTGGCGATGGCGGGGCCCAGGTCGGCTGCCAAGGCCGGTGGCAGCGAAGCCCGCAGCACCGGCGGCAGGAAGGCGCGGCCGGCGGTGTCCACCAGGCCCACCAGCAGCGCCGCCACGAAGGCGCCGCGCACCGAGCCGATGCCGCCGATGACGATGACCACCAGCGCCGGAATCAGGATGGCCTCGCCCATGCCCACCTCCACCGCGCTGATCGGGCCCATCAAGGCCCCGGCCAGCGCCGCCAGCGCCGCGCCCAGGCAGAACACCAGCGTGAAGATGCGGCCCACGCGCACGCCCATCCACTCGGCCATCGCACGGTTAGAGGCACCGGCGCGCACCAGCATGCCCACCCGCGTGCGGTTGACCAGCACATACAGCCCCAGCGCCGCCAGCACGCCGGCCACCAGGATCAGCAGCCGGAAGGCCGGGTACGGCAGGCCGGGCAACAGCTGCACCGGCTCGGCCAGCGCGGCGGGCGTGGGCGCCATGATGGGCGCCGGCCCCCACACGCGCTTGACCAGGTCGTCGGCGCACAGGATGACGCCGAAGGTGGCCAGCACCTGCGACAGGTGGTCGCGCCCATACAGGTGGCGCACCAGCAGGGCTTCCAGCGCCAGCGCGACGAGCACGGTGACGGCGATGCCGATGACGACCGCCATGAAGAAGCTGCCGCTGGCCGCATGCACGGTGGCGCTGACGAAGGCGCCGGCCATGAACAGCGAGCCATGCGCCAGGTTGAGCGTGTCCATGATGCCGAACACCAGCGTGAGGCCGGCGGCCAGCAGGAACAGCATCAAGCCGTAGCCCAGCCCGTTGGCCAGCTGTTCGGCAAAGAAGATGGCGTCCATCGACTCAAGACAGCTTGCACTCGGCCGCGTAGGCGTCCTGGTGGTCAGTCAGCAGCTTGCCGGGCTGCAGCTGGTTGGTCAGCTTGCCGTCGCCGCCCTTGACCACGCGCCGCAGGTAGTAGTCCTGGGTGATGAACTGGTTGGGGCCGTACTTCACGGTGCCGCGCACCGACGTGAAGCCGCCGCGCGCCAGCGCCTGGCGCAGCGCGTCCTTGTCGGTGGCCTTGGCGCCGGCCTGGCGCACCGCGGTGTCCATCGCCGACACCACGTCGTAGGCAAAGGCGGCGTACAGCGAAGGCGTGCGGCCATAAGCCTTGCGGAACTCGGCCACGAAGGTCTTGTTGGCCGCGTTGTCCAGGTCATGCGCCCAGCTGCTGGGGTTGTACAGCCCCACCATCGACTCACCCACCGCAGGAATGATGTCTTCGTCGGCGGTGAAGGGGCTGGAGATCAGCACCACGTCCTTGGCCAGGCCCGCACCCGCGAACTGCTTGATGAAGTTGATGCCCATGCCGCCGGGCTGGAAGATGTAGATGGCATCGGGCTTGGCCGCGCGCAGCTGCGCCAGCTCGGCCGCGAAGTCGAGCTGGCCCAGCTTGGTGTAGATCTCGTCGGCCAGCGGCTGCTTGTACAGGCGCTTGAAGCCGTTGATGGCGTCCTTGCCTGCCGGGTAGTTGGGCGCCAGCGCCACCACCTTCTTGTAGCCCTTGCTGGCGGCGTACTGGCCGGCGGCCTCGTGCATCGCATCGTTCTGGTAGCTGATGCCGAAGAAGTACGGGCTGCACTGCGCGCCGGCCAGTTGGCTGGGGCCGGCATTGGGCGTGAGGTAGGGCACCTTGGCCGCGGCCAGCAGCGGCGCCACGGCCAGCGCCACGTTGCTGGCCACCGGGCCGGTGAACAGGTTCACCTTGTCCTGCTGCAGGAAACGCTCGACCACCTGGCGCGCCTGCTGCGGATTGCCGGCCGTGTCGGCCACCAGCAGCTCGGCCGGCTGGCCGCCGAGCTTGCCGCCCAGCAGCTTGAGGCCCAGCTGCAGGCCGTCGCGCACTTCGGCGCCGGGGCCGGCGAAAGGCCCCGACAGGTCGAGCGCAGCGCCCACCTTCAGGGTCTGGGCGGACACGCCGGCCACGCCGAGGGCCAGCGCGGCGGCGGCGATGCGAACAAGGGCTTGATGACGCATGGGGGCAACTCCGTGGGATGGAAAGTCAAAGGCGATTGAGGGGGCGGTCGGGGTCGGCCAGCGCCGCCGGATCTACCGGCTGGCCGGATTCGATGAGGCGGCGCGCCAGCCGCATGTCGCGCGCGGCATTGGCACCCAGGGCCGCGATCACGCGGCCTTCGTGCAGATGGAACAGCAGGAAGCGGTCTTCGTCGGGCCGGCCACGCATCACCGCGTGGCAGCCCGGGCGGTAGATGCCGTACACCCGCAGGTTGACGCCGAACTGGTCGGACCAGAACCAGGGCAGCGGCGGCGCCTCAGCCGGCTGGCCCAGCATCGCGCGGGCCACGGCAATGCCCTGGTGCTGCGCGTTCTGCCATGACTCCATCCGCACCGCGTCGCCGACCCAGGGGTTGGGCGCGCGGGCCACGTCGCCGGCGGCGTAGATGTCGGCATCGCTGCTGCGGCCTTGTGCATCCACGCACACGCCGTCGGCACAGGTGA
>CAKZXL010000035.1 GCA_937883885.1 uncultured Aquincola sp.
ATGGCCGCCTCGCCGGCCATGACCGCGCCTTCCAGCGTGGCGGGGTAGGGGCCTTGCACATGATCGCCAGCCGCCCACAGGCCGGGCGCCACCGCGGCGGGCGGCCGGTCCAGGCCCGGGGTGCACAAGAAGGTGGCGCGCTTTTCGGCCAGGCAGCGCAGCACGGTGGGCACTGACGGAAAGCTGCCGGGCCCGAAGGCCGCCAGCGCCTGCGCCAGCGCCGCCTGACCGGTGGCCTCCAGCCCGCGGGCCACCCACTCACGCGCACCGCTGACCACCATGGCCAGCACGCCCTCAGTGCCGCGCCCCGGGCACAGCGTCCCCAGGTCGAAGATGAACTGCGCGGGCGCGCCCGGCCCGTCATGCAGCGCCATCATCGGCAGCGGCAGGCGGGCACCCGGGCAGCGCAGGTACACGGTGACGATGGGTTCGTAGTCGAAGGCTTCGGCCCGCGCCGCCCAGGCGGGCGCCAGCGGTTGCGCCAGGCGCGCCGCCTCGCGGGGCGGGGCGGCCAGCACCACCGCATCGAACGGCTCGCCATCCACCTGCCAGCCCGTGCCCGCCGCGGCCAGCGCCTGCACCCGATGCCCCAGCCGCAATACCGCGCCCTGCTGGCGCAGCCAGGCTTCGGCCGGTGCCGGCAGCAGCGCGCCCAGGCTGGCGCGGGGCAGCAGCAGGTCGGCGCTGCCGGGGCCGCTGAAGAGGGCATCGCGCAGCACCCGCAGGAACACGCGTCCGCTGGCGCGCTCGGCCGGGGTGTTGAGCGCGGCCACGCACAGCGGGTCGATCAAGTCGGTGCGCACCCGCGGCGTCAGTCCGCGCGTCAGCTCGGCCACGGTGGTGCGCTCACCGCAGGCAAAGCCGCTGGCGCCCCAGCGGCCGGCAGCCAGCAGCAGCGCCGCGCGGTCGCGCCAACCCCAGCCGCGGTAAGCCAGCACCGCCCGCACGAAGGCGGGGATGGCGGCACCCGGCGGCAGCTGCAGGCCGTGGCCATCGGGGTACACCAGGGCCAGGGGGCGGCGCAGCAGCAGCTGCTCGGGCGCGGCGCCCACCTGGCGCATCAAGGCCAGCGTGCGGCGGTAGGCGCCGATCAGGATGTGCTGGCCGTTGTCCAGCGGCAGGCCGTCCACCGCCACCTCGCGGGCGCGGCCGCCCAGCTGCGGCGCCATCTCGAACAGCGTGACCTGGGCGCCGGCGCCGACGCCGGCCACCGCGGCGGCCAGGCCGGCCCAGCCGCCGCCGACGACCGCCACCCGGGCCACGGCGCGTGGGGCCACGGTCAGCGGGCCTGCCAGTTGGTGCGCATCGCGATCCACACCTTGCGCAGCGGCGTCAGCGCGATGCGCTGGTGCAGCACCTGGAAGTCGCTGGCCTCGATCTCGCGCAGCAGCGTGCGGTAGATGTTGGCCATCATCAACCCCGGGCGTTGCGCGCGGCGGTCGGCCGCCGGCAGCAGCGCAAAGGCTTCGTCGTAGCAGCGGTGGGCACGCTCGGCCTGGAAACGCATCAGCGCGGAAAAGCGCTCGCTGTAGCCCCAGGGGGCGCTGCGCTGCAGCAGCTCGTGGGCCTTGACGTCGAACTGCTGCAGCTCCGAGACCGGCAGGTAGATGCGGCCGCGGCGCGCGTCTTCGCCCACGTCGCGGATGATGTTGGTCAGCTGCAGCGCCAGGCCCAGCTTGTGCGCGTAGTCGATGGTTTGCGGCTGGGTGCGGCCGAAGATGCTGGCCGCCACTTCGCCCACCACGCCGGCCACCAGGTGGCAGTAGCGCTGCAGGCCGGCAAAGTCGAGGTAGCGGCTTTGCTGCAGGTCCATTTCGCAGCCTTCGATCACCGCCATCAGGTGCTCCGGGCGGATGTCGTAGTTGGCCACGTGCGGCATCAACGCCTGCATCACCGGGTGCGTCGGGTGGCCGGCAAATGCCTGCGACACCTCCTTGCGCCACCAGGCCAGCTTGGTGGCTGCCACGCCGGGGTCCTGCACCTCGTCCACCACGTCGTCCACCTCGCGGCAGAAGGCATAGAAGGCGGTGATGGCGGCGCGCCGCGGCGGCGTGAGGAACTTGAACGCGTAATAGAAGGACGAGCCGCTGCGGGCGGCCTTGTCCTGCACGTATTGCTCGGGGGTCATGCGGGCCTCCGTGCCGGCTCGGCCGTGGCCGGCATCACCAGCGCCCGCCACAACAGCAGCGGCGCGTCGGCGGCACCCACGGTGGGTCGGCGGCGCAGGCTGTCGTGCTGCTGCGCGGCCAGTTTGTTCAGGATGCGCAGGCCGCCTTGCACCACCAGGCGCAGCTCCCAGCCCATGCGGCCGGGCACGCGGTGCACCAGCGGCGCGCCGGCCTGCATGGTCTGGCGGGCCCAGTCGGCCAGTTCGGCGGTCAGGCGGCGGGTGGCGGCGCTGGCCTGGCCGGTGGCGGCTTCGTCGGCCAGTGCCGTCAGCGTGAGGCCATGGCGCTGCGCGTCGGCCACGGGCACGTAGTGGCGGCCGCGCGGCAGGTCGATGCGCAGGTCCTGCCAGAAGTTGATGAGTTGCAAGGCGGTACAGACGGCGTCTGATTCGGCCAGCGCGGCAGGCGTGTGTACGCCATACAGGTGCAGCAGCAGGCGGCCGATCGGGTTGGCGGAGCGCGCGCAGTAGTCCAGCAGCGCGGCGCGGTCGGGGTAGGGCAGGTTGTGGGTGTCCTGCTCGAAGGCGCTGAGCAGGTCTTCCAGCGGGCGGCGGGGCAGCCGGTAGGCGGTGATCGCCTGCTGCAGCGGGCCGAACACCGGTGCCCATTCGCCAGTCACGGGGCGGCCTTCGAAGGCATCGGCCAGCGCCTGGCGGTAACGCGCCAGCGCGGCGCGGCGGGCCTGCGCGGGCGCATCGCCTTCGTCGGCCAGGTCGTCGGCGGTGCGCGCGAACCAGTAGATGGCCTGGATGGCCGGCCTCAAGCGGGGCGGGCACAGCCAGGAGGCAACGGGGAAGTTTTCGTAGTGGTCGACGCTCACGGGACGGCGATTGTCCATGCACGCAGCCTCAAACTCGCGCCGCTCGGGTCGATTGACACCGCACGGCACGCACTTCTACATTACTGACCGGTCAGTCAGTACGAGGGCCGCCTGCCCCACCAAGGACAAGAGTCGATGCGCCTCCACCCCCTCTTCACCGTCGCCGGCCTGCTGTCGCTGGCCTTGCTGAGCGCCTGCTCGCGCCCCGAGCCCGCTGCCGAGCCGGTGCGCGCGGTGCGCACCACGGTCATCGCGCCGGCCACTGCAGGCGGCCGCGTCGAGTACGCGGCCGAGGTGCGTGCGCGCACCGAGTCGCGCCTGTCCTTCCGCGTCGGCGGCAAGATCACGCGGCGCGCGGTGGACCTGGGCGACACGGTCAAGGCCGGCCAGCTGCTGGCCCAGCTCGATCCCCAGGACCTGCGCCTGGGCGAAGCGGCCGCCCAGGCCGCGGTGCGCGCGGCCCAGGTCAACTACGACCTGGCCGCCGCCGACCTCAAGCGCTACCGCGAGCTGAAGGCGCAAGGCTTCATCAGCGGCGCCGAGCTGGAGCGCCGCGAAACCGCGATGCAGGCCGCGCAGGCGCAGCTGGAGCAGGCCCGCGCCCAGGCCGGCGTGCAGGTGAACCAGCGCGCCTACACCACGCTGGTGGCCGACGTGCCGGGCGTGATCACCAGCGTCGACGCCGAACCCGGCTCCGTGGTGGCCGCCGGCACGCCGGTGCTGCGCCTGGCGCACGACGGTCCGCGCGACGTGGTGTTCTCGGTGCCGGAAGACCGCCTCAACGGCGTGCGCGCGCTGATGGACCAGGCCGGCGCCATCCAGGTCACGCTGTGGGGCGAAGAGAACAAGCCGCTGCCGGCCACCGTGCGCGAGGTGGCGGCCGCGGCCGACCCGGTGACCCGCACCTTCCAGGTCAAAGCCGACGTCGGCCGCGCGCCGGTGCGGCTGGGGCAGACGGCCACCGCCTCCATCGCGCTGCCTCGGGTGGAGGGCGTGGCCAAGCTGCCGCTGTCGGCGGTGTTCGAGTCGCAGGGGCGCTCCAGCGTCTGGGTGGTCGATCCGTCCAGCATGACCGTCAACGCCCAGCCGGTGCAGGTGGGCGGCGCAGAGGGCAAGGAAGTGGTGATCGTGGGCGGGGTGCAGCCCGGCCAGCGGGTGGTGACGGCCGGCGTGCATGTGCTGACGGCCGGGCAGAAGGTGAGCCTGTATGCCGAGCGCGCTGCCGCAGCGCCGGCCCCGGCTGCTGCCGCCTCCGCCCGCTGACCGACCGGAGCCGCCACCCATGAGCGACCCCACGCCGCTGGCCATCGAGCCGTCCCGCTTCAATGTCTCACGCTGGGCGCTGGAGCATCCGGCGCTCACCCGCTACCTGATGATCGTGCTGATGGTGCTCGGCGTGGCCGCGTACTTCCAGCTCGGCCAGGACGAAGACCCGCCCTTCACCTTCCGCGCGATGGTGATCCAGGCCTACTGGCCGGGCGCCACCGCCCAGCAGGTGGCCGACCAGGTGACCGACAAGCTCGAGCGGGCGCTGCAGGACGTGCCGCATGCCGACAAGATCCGCAGCTACACCAAGCCGGGCGAGTCGCTGACGATCTTCCAGTTGAAGGAAGACACGCCGCCGCGCGAGGTCTCGGGCACCTGGTACCAGGTGCGCAAGAAGATCGGCGACATGCGCGCCACCCTGCCGTCCGGCGTGCTGGGTCCGTTCTTCAACGACGAATTCGGCGACGTCTACGGCACGCTGTATGCGCTGTCGGCCGACGGCTTCAGCGACGAGGAGCTGCGCGTGCAGGCCGAGGCCGTGCGCCAGCAGCTGCTGCGCGTGCCCTACGTGGCCAAGGTGGAGCTCTTTGGCGTGCAGCCCGAAAAGCTGTTCATCGAAATCTCCGCGCGTCGCCTGGCGCAGCTGGGCCTGGACTTCAACCAGGTCATCAACCAGCTCGGCGCGCAGAACGCGGTGGAAGGCGCGGGCGTGCTCAACGCCGGCAGCGCCAACCTGCAGGTGCGCATCGGTGGGGCGTTCACCTCGGTGGAGGAGCTGCGGCAGTTCCCGATCCGCGGCGTCAACCCCGCCACCGGCGCTGCCAGCACGCTGCGCCTGGGCGACATCGCCGACATCCGCCGCGACTACGCCGACCCGCCCGCCACCATGGTGCGCTACCAGGGCCGCCAGGTGGTGGCGCTGGGCATCTCGATGGCCAAGGGCGGCGACATCGTCGAGCTGGGCAAGCAGCTCAAGGCGCGGACCGACGAAGTGCGCCGCACGCTGCCGGTGGGGCTGGAGCTGTCGCAGGTGCAGGACCAGCCGGCGGCCGTCTCACGCTCGGTGGGTGAGTTCGTGCATGTGCTGATCGAGGCGGTGGTGGTGGTGCTGGCGGTCAGCTTCATCAGCCTGGGCCTGCACACGCGGCCGCTGCGGGTGGACGTGTGGCCGGGCCTGGTGGTGGCCATCACCATTCCGCTGGTTCTGGCCATCACCTTCGTGACGATGTTCTATTGGGGCATCGGCCTGCACAAGATCTCGCTGGGCTCGCTGATCATCGCGCTGGGCCTGCTGGTGGACGACGCCATCATTGCGGTCGAGATGATGGTGCGCAAGCTGGAAGAGGGCGTGGACAAGCTGCATGCGGCCACCTACGCCTACGAGGTGACCGCGATGCCCATGCTCACCGGCACGCTGATCACCGCGGCCGGCTTCCTGCCCATCGGCCTGGCCAAGTCGATGACCGGCGAATACACCTTCGCCATCTTCGCGGTCACCACCGCGGCGCTGGTCATCTCGTGGGTGGTGTCGGTGTACTTCGTGCCCTACCTGGGCGCCCGGCTGCTGCACACCCACAGCAAGGTGGAAGGCAGCGAGGCGCATGAGCTGTTCGATTCGCCCTTCTACATGCGCTTTCGCAGCCTGGTGGGCTGGTGCGTGGCCCACCGCTGGATCACCATCGGCCTGACGGTGCTCACCTTCGCGCTGGGCATCGTGGGCATGGGCAAGGTGCAGCAGCAGTTCTTCCCCGATTCCAGCCGCCCCGAGGTGCTGGTGGACCTGTGGCTGCCCGAAGGCAGCACCATCCAGCAAAGCGACGAAGTGGCGCGGCGCTTCCAGGCGCGCATCGGCAAGGAGGCCGGTGTCGAGAGCGTGACCACCTGGGTTGGCTCGGGCCTGCCGCGCTTTTACCTGCCGCTGGACCAGATCTTCCCGCAGGCCAACGTGTCGCAGACCATCGTGCTGCCCAAGGACCTGGCCACCCGCGAACACCTGATGAAGACCCTGCCGGCGCTGCTGGCCACCGAATTCCCCGAGGTGCGCAGCCGCGTCAAGCTGCTGCCCAACGGGCCGCCGGTGCCGTACCCGGTGCAGTTCCGCGTGATCGGCACCGACCCGACGCAACTGCGCGCGCGCGCCGACGAGGTCAAGGCCGTGCTGCGCGAGAACGCCAACATGCGCGGCGTGAACGACAACTGGAACGAGTCGGTCAAGGTGCTGCGTCTGGAGATCGACCAGGCCAAGGCGCGTGCCCTGGGGGTGAGCAGCCAGTCCATCGCCCAGGCCTCACGCACCCTGCTGGCGGGCCAGACCGTGGGCCAGTACCGTGAGGGTGACAAGCTGATCGACATCGTGTTGCGCCAGCCCCTGGACGAGCGCAATGCCCTGACGGACCTGGCCAATGGTTACCTGCCCACGGCCAGCGG
>CAKZXL010000036.1 GCA_937883885.1 uncultured Aquincola sp.
CAGCACGACGCGCACGAGCGCCGCTGCCGCGACGTCTTGGCGGCCACGCCGCCCCTTTTCTACCGCGAAGGCGAGACCCTCTCGCTGGCCAGCAGCGGTCTGCTGCCTCAGGGCGTTCTGTTCACCGGCGACGCCAGAGGCCACGCAGCTGTGTACTGGCGCTTTGCAGGCACCGCGCAGCCCATCCAGCCTTTGCCGGACCACCTGGCCCGCGCAGGCTTCGTTCACGCCATCGATCAGGCCACTGATCAGCTGGGCATGGACGGCCAGGTCTGCCCCACCAGCGGCATCTGGCAGCCGGAGGTCACGAACGCCGACCATCCGCTGGCCAAGGTCTTCAACGGCTCGCCGGCCGGCGAGAGCTGGCGGCGGCAGGCGTTTGTGCTGGAAGGTGAGCCGCTGCCTTCGCTGGGCGAGCAGCTTGCTCCGGTGCTGGATGAAGGCGAACGCCTGCAGCTCCAGGTGCAGTGGCGCCTGATGGTGGCTTGCGAGCCGGCATGCCGGGTGGGCTTTGCGCCGGAACCCACCGGGCCGGACGGTGCCTGACCTCGTCTCATGGCCGCGCGTGACCTGCTTAAGCATTGGCGTCGAGTCCTGGCGGTGCTGGGGCTGGTGGTCGCACTCGGGCTGCTCGCATGGCAGCGCGACGCCATGACTCAAGCCATCGACCGCCGACTCCACGCCGACCTCCCACGATTTGCCGAGTTGCCGGCCTTCGACCCATACCGCAAGAGCTTTACCTGCCGCCACGAGGCTGCGGTCAACCCCGTGCCCAGCGATCAGGCGCAAGCCTTGTTTGAGGAAGCTGTCGCGTTGGGTGATTGGGGCATCCCGCGCAAGGAGCGTGACTTCGCAAAGATTGCCGCGCTGTACCGCCAGGCCATGACCCTCGGGCACTGGAAAGCTCAGTTCAACCTGGCCGGTCTTTACCTGGAGGGCGACGGCGTGCCGTTCGACCCCGACGAGGCACTGCGGCTGACCGAAGACCTGATGCGCCAGGGCGTGCCAGCCGCCTGGTTCAACATGGGCAATTACTACGTGAGCGGTGTCGGCCCGCTGCAGCCCAGCGCCACCGTGGCCTACGCGTTCTGGCAGCGCGCGGCCGACATGGGCAGCCTGCATGCGCAGGCCGAGTTGGGCAAGGCGCTGGATGCGGTCATCAACGAGCCGCCCCGTCACTACAACAACCGACCGATAGGCCGGCAGATGCTGGAGTGCGCGTTTGCGCAGGGCAGCGGCGATGCGGCATATGAGTTGGGACTGACCTATGAGGTGGACGTCGGGGACACGACTGACCGGTCTGAGAAGCAAGCCTTGTTTGCGAAGGCGCTCGATCGACTCCATGAAGGCGTGAAGTTCGGAAGTCGGCAATGCGCGGACGGTCTAAGCGCCATGTACTACCAAGGACACCCTGAAGCCGGTCACGCCAAAGACCCCATCCGCGCTCGCCGCTACAGCGCCATCGGCGACTACCTCTGGCACCACCCCGACACCCGCCTGCCCAACCTCGACCGCGTGCTGCCCTTGCCACCGGCTCCGCTGCCGCCCTGGGACGGCGAGGTCGACAGCTTGATCGATGCGGCCAAACCGGTACGTGTCACCCCCAGCCTGCCCAAGGCATCGGCTGCGCTGCAGCGCACGCGCGCTCACGTGCCGCATGGCTACGCCATCGTGGCGCCCGGCTGGACCGAGCAGCCCTTTGCAGCGGCGGCCTACGGCGCCGGGCAAAGCTTCCTGGTGCGCGCACCGCAGGACGGCTACTACCAGCCGCTGCACGTCAGTGTCGCGCGGCCCGCACGGGATGTGC
>CAKZXL010000037.1 GCA_937883885.1 uncultured Aquincola sp.
ACGCCATGATCTGCTTCCCTGCTGTGAACATTATCACTGTAGGAAGTCTTGAGACAGGGCGCCTCCCTCTAGAGAGGGAAGTCTGAAGAGGGCCCGTCAGCGGCCGCCGTGGCGGTAGCCGTCCCAGCCGCGGCCCTCGTAGCCGCGGTCGGCCCAGCGACCGCCATGCCAGTGGCGCGGCGCCCGTTGCGGCACCACCACATATGCCGGCGGCGGCGCCGGCCTGTAGTAGCGCGCCGGCGGCGGCGGGGGCGCATACAGCACTGGCGCGGGCTGGTACACCGGGTAGGCGGGCACCGCCACCACCGGCGCCGGCTGGTACACCACGGCCGGCGGGGCGTAGTAGCGCACCGGCGGGGCGTTGGAAATGACGGTGCCCACGCCCACGCCGGCCACGGGGGCGTTGATGCCCACCGACCAGTACACGTCACGGGCCTGCGCCGCGCTGGCGGCCAGCACGCCCGCCGACAGCAGCACGGCGGCGCTCAAGGTCTTGCGAAGGCTCATGGAAATGCTCCTGATGACTGACTACCCTGATTGAACGCGCCAAGCGCCCTCCGGTGCACCACCAGCTGTTGCCACAGGTAAGCAATCGAAAAGGCCGCGTGCATAGAATCCTTCATGGCTGCACCCCACGACGACAACACCAGCAACAAGCCCGCTGCCGGCAACTTCCTGCGCAGCGTGATCGAACGCGACCTGGAAGCCGGCGCCTACGCCGCCCGGCACGACCCGGCTGCCATCCGCACCCGGTTTCCGCCCGAGCCCAACGGTTACCTGCACATCGGCCATGCCAAGAGCATCTGGCTGAACTTCAGCCTGGCGCAGGAATACGGCGGCGTGTGCCACCTGCGCTTTGACGACACCAACCCCGAGAAGGAAGAGCAGGAGTACGTCGACGGTATCGTGGAAGCCGTCAAGTGGTTGGGCTGGGACTGGCAGGCGCACGGCAAGTCGCACCTGTTCTACGCCAGCCACTACTTCGACTTCATGTACCGCGCGGCCGAGGCGCTGGTGAGCGCCGGCCTGGCCTACGTGGACGAGCAGACGCCCGAGCAGATGCGCGCCAACCGCGGCGACTTCAGCAAGCCGGGTGTGGACAGCCCCTTCCGCAGCCGCAGCCCCGAAGACAACCTGACCCGCCTGCGCGAGATGCGCGACGGCCAGCACCCCGACGGCGCGATGGTGCTGCGCGCCAAGATCGACATGGCGTCGCCCAACATCAACCTGCGCGACCCGGCCCTCTACCGCATCAAGCACGCCACGCACCACAACACCGGCGACGCCTGGTGCATCTACCCGATGTACACCTTCGCGCATCCGATCGAGGACGCGCTGGAGCACATCACCCACAGCATCTGCACGCTGGAGTTCGAAGACCAGCGGCCCTTCTACGACTGGCTGCTGGACAACCTGGCCAAGCTGGGGCTGCTGGACGCACCGCTGCCCAAACAGTACGAGTTCGCGCGGCTCAACCTCACCTACGTGATCACCAGCAAGCGCAAGCTGCGCCAGCTGGTGGAAGAAGGCCATGTGACCGGCTGGGACGACCCCCGCATGCCCACGCTGGTGGGCCTGCGCCGCCGCGGCTACACGCCCGAGGCGCTGAAGCTGTTCTGCGAACGCAGCGGCGTCAGCAAGGCCGGCGGCTGGATCGACTACAGCAACCTGGACATCGCGCTGCGCGACGACCTGGACCCCAAGGCTGCGCGCGCGATGGCGGTGCTGGACCCGCTGAAGCTGCGGCTGACCAACTGGGACGAAGTCATCGGCGCCGGCCAGACCCTGCCCTGCGATGCGCCGGTGCACCCGGCCCAGCCCGAGCGGGGCCGGCGCGAGTTCAGCCTGGGCCCGGAAGTGTGGATCGAGCGCGAGGACTTCCAGGCGGTGCCGCCCAAGGGCTATCACCGGCTGTCGCCGGGCGCGGTGGTGCGGCTGAAGTACGGCTACGTGGTGCGCTGCACCGGCCACACGACCGATGCGGACGGCAACGTGACGGAAGTGCAGGCCGAGCTGATTCCCGATACGCGCAGCGGCACCCCGGGTGCCGACAGCGTGAAGACCAAGGGCGTGATCAGCTGGGTGGGCGCGCACGATGCGCTGGCCGCCGAGGTGCGGCTGTACGACCGGCTGTTTGCCGTGCCCCACCCCGGTGAAGGTGAACTGGCCGCCGAGCTGAACCCCGACAGCAAGCGCGTGGTGCAGGCTTACCTGGAACCGTCGCTGCGCGGCGCCGCGCCGGAAAGCCGCTTCCAGTTCGAGCGGCACGGCTACTTCGTGGCCGACCTGCAGGACCACAATGCCGACAAGCCGGTGTTCAACAAGGTCACCGGCCTGAAGGACACTTGGGCGAAGTGATCACCCAGGCCGGCGGCCGATCAGGTGTCGGGCCGGTTGTCGGCGTCGATGTCCGGGTCGGCGGGGTCGGCGCTGTCGTCGGCGGCCAGCGCCTCCAGCTCTTCGTCGGCATCCAGCGACACCGCGTCGTCCAGCGCGTCGGTGCCGCCCAGGGTCTCGATGTGGTCGGTGCCGATGTCGGCGCCGGCCGCGTCTTCGCCCGGGATGGCC
>CAKZXL010000038.1 GCA_937883885.1 uncultured Aquincola sp.
CGCGGTGGCGGCCATCGTCACCAACACCACCGTGGCGCCGCTGTACGCCCAGCGGCTGGCCGCGGCGCTGGCGCCGCACTACGGCCGCGTGCTGACCATCGAGCTGCCCGACGGCGAAGCCCACAAGGACTGGCAGACGCTGGACCAGATCTTCAGCGCGTTGCTGGCCGCCAGCGCCGACCGCAAGACGGTGCTGTTTGCGCTGGGGGGCGGCGTGGTGGGCGACGTGACCGGCTTTGCCGCCGCCAGCTACATGCGCGGCGTGCCCTTCGTGCAGGTGCCCACCACGCTGCTGGCGCAGGTGGATTCATCGGTGGGCGGCAAAACGGCCATCAACCACCCGCTGGGCAAGAACATGATCGGCGCCTTCTACCAGCCGCTGCGCGTGCTGTGCGACCTGGCGGTGCTGGATACGCTGCCCGAGCGCGAGCTGAGCGCCGGCCTGGCCGAGATCATCAAGTACGGCCCCATTGCCGATGCCGACTTCCTGGGCTGGATCGAGGACAACATCGACGCGCTGCTGGCGCGCGACCGCGCCGCCATGGCTCATGCGGTGCGGCGCTCGTGCGAGATCAAGGCCTGGGTGGTGGGCCAGGACGAGCGCGAAGGCGGCCTGCGCGCCATCCTCAACTTCGGCCACACCTTCGGCCATGCCATCGAGGCGGGCCTGGGCTACGGCGAATGGCTGCACGGCGAAGGCGTGGGCTGCGGCATGGTGATGGCCAGCGACCTGTCGGTGCGGCTGGGGCTGATGCCGCCGGCCTTCCTGGACCGCATGCAGCGCCTGGTGGAGCGGGCGAAGCTGCCGGTGCGCGGCCCGGCGCTGGGTGCCGAGCGCTACCTGGAGCTGATGCGCGTGGACAAGAAGGCCGAGGGCGGCGAGATCCGCTTCGTGCTGATCGAGCAGCTGGGCCGCGCGGTGATGCGCGCCGCGCCTGACGCGCTGGTGCGCGAGACGCTGGCCGCCCACACCGGCTGACGCAGCGCCCCTACCGATGCTTGCACCCTACGCCTGCGACCCCGACCGCTCGCGCGGGCGCCGGGTGCCCGAGCCGGCCGCGCCCACGCGCAGCATGTTCCAGCGCGACCGCGACCGCATCGTGCACAGCACCGCTTTCCGGCGGCTGGTCTACAAGACGCAGGTCTTCCTCAACCATGAGGGCGATCTGTTCCGCACCCGGCTCACCCATTCGCTGGAGGTGGCGCAGCTGGGTCGCTCCATCGCGCGCTCCCTGGGCCTGAACGAAGACCTCGTCGAAGCCATCGCGCTGGCCCACGACCTGGGGCACACGCCCTTCGGCCATGCCGGCCAGGACGCGCTGCACGACTGCATGCGCGAGCACGGCGGCTTCGAGCACAACCTGCAAAGCCTGCGGGTGGTCGACCAGCTGGAGCTGCGCTACCCGCAGTTCGACGGCCTGAACCTGTGCTTCGAGACGCGCGAAGGCATCCTCAAGCACTGCGCCCGGCGCGATGCGCTGCGCATCGAGGCCGCCGAGCCCGGCGGCGTGGCCCGCCGCTTTCTTGTTGGCACGCAGCCCAGCCTGGAAGCGCAGCTGTGCAACCTGGCCGACGAGATCGCCTACAACGCCCACGACATCGACGACGGCGTGCGTTCGGGCCTGCTCACGCTGGCGCAGCTGGACGAGGTGCCGCTGTTCACCCGCTACCGCGATGCGGCACTGGCCGAGCATCCGTCGTTGGCCGGGCAGGGCCGGCGGCTGCTGTTCGAGGCCATCCGCCGCATGCTGTCGGACCAGGTGTACGACGTGATCGGCACCACCCGGGCCGCGCTGGACGTTGCCGCACCGGCCACGGCCGACGAGGCGCGCCAGGCTGGGCCGCTGGTGGGCTTCAGCCCCGCCATGCGCACCGACAGCACCGGCTTGAAGCGCTTTCTGATGCGTTCGCTCTACCGGCATCCGCAGGTGATGGACACCACCGACCGCGCCCGCCGCGTGGTGCGCGAGCTGTTCGACGCCTACCTGGCCTCGCCGCACGAGATGCCGGCCGACTTTGCCGAGGCGCCCGACCGCCACCGCGCGGTGGCCGACTACATCGCCGGCATGACCGACCGCTTTGCGCTGCGCGAGCACACCCGCCTGGGCGGCGAATCGCTGTTTGGCTGAGCAGGCGCCGCCCCCGGCACCAGCCCCGCCGGAATTGGGGACGGATCATTAGAATCGGGGCATGGCCCGCCTCGCCCGTCTCTCCCTCGGGGGAGAACTCCACCTGATCCTGCAGCGCGGCAACAACGCGCAGCCGGTGTTCCAGGACGATGCCGACCGCACCAGCTACCTGGAAAAGCTGGCCGCGTCGGCGCCGGCCTGCGGGCTGGCCGTGCACGCGTATGCGCTGCTGCCCAACCAGGTGCACCTGCTGGCCACGCCCGCTTCGGCCGACAGCCTGAGCCAGTGCATGCAGACGCTGGGCCGCAGTTATGTGGCCAGCTTCAACCGCCGCCATGGCCGCACCGGCACGCTCTGGGAAGGGCGCTTCCGCGCGACGGTGGTGGAAGCCGACCGCCATTTTCTGGACGCGCTGGTGTACGTGGACACCGCCGCCGAGCGGGCCGGGCTGGGCGCGGCCTGGCCCTGGTCCAGCACGGCGCACCATCGTGGGCAGCGGCGCGACCCGCTGGTCAGCGAACACCGGGCCTTCTGGGCCTTGGGCAACACGCCGTTCGACCGGGAGGCCGCCTACCAGGCGCTGCTGGCGCGCGGCCTGTCGGCGGCGCAGGTCGAGCAGTTCTCACAGGCGCAGCACAAGGGTTGGGTGCTGGGCTCGCCCGCCTTCCTGGCGGCGATGGCCCAGCGCACCGAGCGCCCGCTGGCGCCGCGCCCGCGGGGCCGGCCGCGCAAGGCGGCACCGGCGGCGGACGCGCTGCCGCCAGACGGCGAGCAGTCGGAAAACTGACGCGCCAAACGCCTCAAACGCGCCAGACGCGTCCGCCGCATCGCGCCCGCAGCGCAGCGTCCAGCGTTTTCTTCCACGCTCTGATGCTGGCACGGCCGATGCATCACACCGCCCCAGCGCAGCCAGTCTAATGTGTCCCTATTTAATCAAGCCGAGCAAGGCTTCGAAAGATAATTGGATACTGACCCCAATTGTTTCAGTTGAATCATCTGCTGCAGTGCATTAAATTCACGGTCCTTTCTTCCCCTCTCACGTGGAGCGCGCCATGACGACGCCTGCCCAAAGCCCTGTGCCGAGCATGACCACCCCTGCAGACATCGACGCGCTCCGCCGCGAAGGCCTGTACGACCCCGCCCATGAACACGATGCCTGCGGCGTCGGCTTCGTCGCCCACATCCGCGGCGAGAAGGCGCATGCCATCGTCGAGCAGGGCCTGAAGATCCTGGAGAACCTGGACCACCGCGGCGCGGTGGGTGCCGACAAGCTGATGGGTGACGGCGCCGGCATCCTGATCCAGATCCCCGACGAGTTCTACCGCGCCGAAATGGCCGCCCAGGGCGTGGAACTGCCGCCCCCCGGCGAGTACGGCGTCGGCATGATCTTCATGCCCAAGGAACATGCCTCGCGCCTGGCCTGTGAGCAGGAACTGGCCCGCGCCGTGAAGGCCGAAGGCCAGGTGCTGCTGGGCTGGCGCGACGTGCCGGTGGACCGCGACATGCCGATGTCTCCCGCCGTGCGCGCGACCGAGCCGGTGATCCGCCAGATCTTCATCGGCCGCGGTCCCGACGTCATCGTGCCCGACGCGCTGGAGCGCAAGCTCTACGTGATCCGCAAGACGGCCTCCAGCGCCATCCAGGCGCTCAAGCTCAAGCACAGCCGCGAGTACTACGTGCCCAGCATGAGCTGCCGCACCGTCATCTACAAGGGTCTGCTGCTGGCCGACCAGGTGGGCAAGTACTACCTCGACCTGCAAGACCCGCGCGTGGTGTCGGCCCTGGCCCTGGTGCACCAGCGCTTTTCCACCAACACCTTCCCCGAGTGGCCGCTGGCCCACCCGTACCGGATGGTGGCCCACAACGGCGAGATCAACACCGTCAAGGGCAACTTCAACTGGATGCGTGCGCGTGAAGGCGTGATGAAGTCGCCGGTGCTGGGCGACGACCTGCCCAAGCTGTACCCGCTGAGCTTCGAAGGCCAGAGCGACACCGCCACCTTCGACAACGCGCTGGAGCTGCTCACGATGAGCGGCTACCCGCTGGCCCATGCCGCGATGATGATGATCCCGGAAGCCTGGGAACAGCACACGCTGATGGACGAGCGCCGCCGCGCGTTCTACGAGTACCACGCCGCCATGCTGGAGCCCTGGGACGGCCCGGCCGCCGTGGTGTTCACCGACGGCAAGCAGATCGGCGCCACGCTGGACCGCAACGGCCTGCGCCCGGCGCGCTACATCGTCACCGACGACGACCTGGTGGTGATGGCCTCGGAATCGGGCGTGCTGCCCATCCCCGAGAACCGCATCGTCAAGAAGTGGCGCCTGCAGCCCGGCAAGATGTTCCTGATCGACTTCGAGCAGGGCCGCATCGTGGACGACGAAGAACTGAAGAACCAGTTCGCCCACGCCAAGCCCTACCGCCAGTGGATCGAGAACGTGCGCGTGCGGCTGGACGCGATCGACGCGCCCGACAGCGCCGGCCCGGGCGAGGCCAAGGAATCGCTGCTCGACCGCCAGCAGGCCTTCGGCTACACGCAGGAAGACATGAAGTTCCTGCTGAGCCCGATGGCGCAGGCCGGCGAAGAAGGCATCGGCTCGATGGGCAACGACTCGCCGCTGGCGGTGCTGTCCGATCGCAACAAGCCGCTGTACAACTACTTCCGGCAGATGTTCGCGCAGGTGACCAACCCGCCGATCGACCCCATCCGCGAAGCGATCGTGATGTCGCTCAACAGCTTCATCGGCCCCAAGCCGAACCTGCTGGACATCAACGCCGTCAACCCGCCGATGCGGCTGGAGGTGACGCAGCCCATCCTCGACTTCGCCGACATGGCCCGCCTGCGCAACATCGCGCAGCACACCAACGGCAAGTTCAAGAGCTATGAGCTGAACATCACCTACCCGCTGGCCTGGGGCAAGGAAGGCATCGAGGCGCAGCTGGCTTCGTTGTGCGCCGAAGCGGTGGACGCCATCAAGGGCGGCCACAACATCCTGATCATCACCGACCGCCACGTCGACCGTGCGCACGTCGCCATCCCGGCGCTGCTGGCGCTGTCGGCCATCCACCACCACCTGGTGCGTGAGGGCGTGCGCACCACCGCCGGCCTGGTGGTGGAAACCGGCTCGGCGCGCGAGGTGCATCACTTCGGCGTGCTGGCCGGCTATGGCGCCGAGGCCGTGCACCCCTACCTGGCGATGGAGACGCTGGCCGCGCTGCACAAGGAGCTGCCGGGCGACCTGTCGGCCGACAAGGCCATCTACAACTA
>CAKZXL010000039.1 GCA_937883885.1 uncultured Aquincola sp.
CCTCATCGGCCGACTCGCCATCACCGCCCTGACGACCACCGGTGGGCCGTTGCAGTCATCCATGGCGCGTCGGCGTTTGGTCCATCGCGCGGCGGGTGGATGAATTTCGCAGGTCCGACCACGTAGGGCGGCGCTTGCGCCTGCTGCGTCTGGATGCGCGGCTGATCGCCGGTCCCTTCGTCCCTCATACCGCATGGCCGGTAAGAACGACGCCAACGACGCGGCCGCGATTTGCGAGGCCGTGGGCCGGCCGAGGATGCGGTTCGTGCCGGTGAAGACGGCCAAGAAGCAGGGCCAACTCAGCGTGCAACGCCTGCGAGAAGGCTACAAAGCCGAACACGACGCGCTGATCATCAACCGCATCCGCGGCGTGCTGGCCGAGTTCGGTCTGGTCATTCCGCAAAACCCCGACGCGCTGCGCCGGGTGTTTGCCGATGTGCTGGAAGACGCCAACGACGAACTGAGCGGGTTCGCGCGGCTGGTGCTGCAGCGCACCCACCTGCACTGGGTCGACTTGGACCTGCAGATGAAATGGTGCGACGAGCGTATCGGGGCGCACGCCCGCAGCAACGAGCGCGCGGCCAAGGCGCAGCGTCGCGCGGCATCTGCCCGATTGGCGCATCGGCGCTGGTGACCAGCGTCGATGACCTCATGCAGTTGGCCAGCGCCAAGCAGTTCGGCGCTTCGCTCGGCCCTGTGCCCTGCCTTAACTCCACCGGCGGCAAGCCCAGACCGGGCGATCACCGAACGCAGCGATGACTATTTGCGCACTCTGCTGATACAGGGCGCGAAGTCGGCGGTGATGAACGCCGGCAAACGAACACACCGCACTAGCCAGTGGCGGGTGCAATTAAAAGTCGCGTCGGCTGGCAGAAGGCCGTGGTGGCGCTAGCCAAGCAGAACGCTCGCATCCAGTGGGCTATGCTTACGCGAGACGGCCGCTTCGTTCCCCTCCATGTCCCTGAGGCAGCGGCGACGCACTGCGCATTGAGCCAACGGCCGGCCATCTGAAGAACTCGTTCCCAGGCTGAGCCGGGACATCGGCCGTCCTTACGACGGAGCGTGCCTGGCGAAGGGCCGGCCTCTGGCCGGCCGCGGCCTGAAAGGCAGACCGGCGGCAGCCAAACTCGGTAACGTTCAAGGGCGCAATGCCCAACGAGCGAATGGGCCACTGCCGAGCGGTTCGTAACTATGGCCTTGACAAAACGCGAGACAAGCCCATCTGTAGATGTGCAATCTGCCATTGCCGGTTTTTTCAGGCACGCTGCGACCGCGATTCGGAACCGAATTCGAAACCAATTTACACCGCTGACCGAGCGGGGCTTCCCTGCAGAGTGATCACGGCGCCTCCAACTATGACTAGCGACCGGCCGCACGAGATTTTCCTCTCTCGAGATTGGCAAGGATCTCGGGACCAAATCGTTCACTAAAACCACAGACAAACGAATAGGCCAGTAATGACCAGGTCGCGAGGGTAAAAATCCCCGCAAGTAGGTTAGCCTTTGCTGCCGCAATAAGGAATGCAGTTAGCAGCATTGCAAGAATGATACGGAAGGCGCCACGAAGCGCTGTTATGCGCCAGTCTTCGCCAACGACTACCGGGACACTGGAGGTCCGCAGTATTACCGATGCGAATGCCCCGAGGACGGAGAACACCGCACATAGTGCATAGTCCTCGCCAGGATTTCCCCGGAGATACTGCCAGAACCCAAGGCAAACAATCGCCGAGATGAGTGCCGCTAGACTGGCCGCCATGAGGTAGCACAATCTATAAGTGTTGGCCACTTTGCCCGTGATTCGTTCGCTTACTGCGACGAATGAATCTGCGCAAACTCTGTGGTCGTCGCATGTAAGACTGTTGTACAGAGAGCTTGCGAGCTCATCACGAATGGACGTCCATTCTTCCGGCGGAAACAGTTTCTTCGCATCCGCATATGCCTTTGTGAAGTGATGAAGTGATAAACGAACAATGTCTGCCGTTGGCCGCGTTGCAGGAAACTTTTTGTCGTCAACGTGGTAGGCAACTGTCTCAGTTTCAGTGATATAGACAATGACCGCCTCGGACTGACCGACAATTCTCCCAACCTTCTTGCCGCCAGGAATTGTGTCCCCAATGCTGTACCAACCGTTGTGAGTCATTCTGCCCTCCTGTTGCATTAGCGCTTCGCCATTCACTTTGCGGCGATGGAGGCGCTTGATCGCTTCCAGTCCGCGCCTGACTTGATATGGAGCGTAAAACGTTCCGCGTGATCGTGTACACACGCATGCCGTCACGCGAATTCGAATACGCCTTCGAAGAAGTCCGTTGCCAGACAGACGCGTCGAGAGCGGGTGCGGCCACGGGCCCGTTGATCGGCCGAGTAGCCGGCCGGCCGATGGCAGCAGCGACGCAACGGTGCCATGCAATACCCGGGATGCCGATTGACGACCGCACATCGAAATCCCCCACAAGTATGGCGTGCCTTTGCACCTTGTCGTTTGGGCTCGGCACACATGTGGAGGCGCTGATGCCAGCGCGCTCGCGTGCCGGCTCGCAGAACGTCCGCGCCCCACAGCCCCAACCCCGCTGCAGCCAACGCCCGAGCCCCAACAGCTACAGCCCGCCCACTCCATCCCCCCGCCCCCGAATCGCACACGCCACAATGCGCCGCGCCATCCTCCCGGTGGCCCCGCGATGCGCCGCCGCAAACCCGAACGCGTTCTGCACCCACTGATTGCGCTGCGGGTCCGCCGCCAGTGCCGCCGCACGGCGCACGCCGTCGGCCATCTCGGCCACGCGCAGTGAAGCGCCGGCCTTCAGCGACAGCTCGGCCGCGTCCTCGAAGTTGAAGGTGTGCGGGCCCATCACCATCGGGCAGCCGCAGGCGGCGGCTTCGATCAGGTTCTGGCCGCCCAGCGGCGCAAAGCTGCCGCCCAGCAGGGCGACGTCGGCCAGGGCGTAGTACAGGGGCATCTCGCCCATCGAGTCGCCCAGCCACACGTCGGCGCGGGCGGCCTCGGGGGTGGGGCCTTCGGCCCAGCTGCTGCGGCGCGACAAGGTGAAGCCGCTGTTGTCCACCAGCAGGCCCACTTCGTTGAAGCGCTGCGGGTGCCGCGGCACGATCAGCAGCAGCGGCCTGGGCGCCGGCAGTGCGCGCCAGGCGGACAGCAGCGGCTGTTCTTCACCCTCGCGGGTGCTGGCGGCCAGCACCACCGCGCGCGGCGGGTCGTTGAGCTGCTGGCGCCATTGCAGGCCGCGGGCCAGCAGCTTGGGCGGCGGCTCGATGTCGTATTTCAGGTTGCCGCACACCTCCACCTGCGGCGCGCCGGCTTCGCGCAGGCGGCGGGCGTCGGCTTCGGTCTGCGCCAGCACCCAGGTGAGCTGTTGCACCGCAGGGTGCAGCAGCGCGGCCAGGCGCTGGCCCTTGCGCTGGCTGCGCTCCGACAGGCGTGCATTGGCCAGCACCATCGGCACGCCGGCCTGCTGGGCGGCCTGCATCAGGTTGGGCCAGATCTCGGTTTCCATCAGCACGCCCACCAGCGGCCGGTAGCGGCGGAAGAAGCGGCGCGCCGCCCCCGGCGTGTCGTAGGGCAGCCAGGTCTGGATGTCGTCGTCCTGCAGCAGCGCGCGACCGGCTTCCAGGCCGGTGGCGGTGCTGCAGGTCAGCACCAGCCGCATGCCCGGAACCTGCGCGCGCAGCGCCTTGATCAGCGGCTCGGCGGCGCGGGTTTCGCCCAGCGACACCGCATGCAGCCACACCACCCGCCCTTCGATGGCGCGGCGGCGGGTGCGGTAGAAGCCCAGCCGCTCGCGCAGCCGGCGGCGGTAGGCCGGCTCGGCGCGGCCCCGCCACCACAGGCGCAGCAGGTAGAAGGGCGTCAGCGCCAGCAACAGCGCGCTGTAGAGAAAGCGCGCCAGCCAGGGCGTCATCGCATCGTCGTCAGTGGGCAGCGGCCGCCACTTCGGCGTCGGGCTTCACGGCCTTCAGGCGCGCCATGAAGTCGTCCTGGATGCGGTGCAGCGCCTCTTCGGTATGCCCCTCGAAGCGCAGCACCAGCACCGGCGTGGTGTTGCTGGCGCGGATGAGGCCGAAGCCGTCTTCGTAGTCCACGCGCAGGCCGTCGGTGGTGACGATCTCGCCGCCCGGGAAGTTGGCATCGGCCAGCAGCTTGTCGATCACCTCGCGCGGCTCGCCTTCGGCGCAGGCCACGTTCAGCTCGGGCGTGCTGAAGCTGGTGGGCAGGCCGTTGAGCACCGCGCTGGGGTCGTCGTGGCGGCTCAGGATCTCGAGCAGGCGCGCCGCGGTGTACGACGCATCGTCGAAGCCGTACCAGCGCTCGCCGAAGAACACGTGGCCGCTCATCTCGCCGGCGATCGGGGCCTTGACTTCCTTCATCTTGGCCTTGACCAGCGAGTGGCCGGTCTTCCACATCAGCGGCACGCCGCCGGCGGCCTTGATGGCCGGCGCCAGGCGCTGGGTGCACTTGACGTCGAAGATGATGGTGCCGCCCTTGACGCGCGTCAGGATGTCCTGCGCGAACAGCATCAGCTGGCGGTCGGGATAGATGATCTGGCCGTCTTTCGTGACCACGCCCAGGCGGTCGCCGTCGCCGTCGAAGGCCAGGCCCAGGTCGGCTTCAGTCGCGTGCACCGTGCGGATCAGGTCCTGCAGGTTCTCGGGCTTGGAGGGGTCGGGGTGGTGGTTCGGGAAGTCGCCGTCCACGCGGCTGTACAGCGCGATCACCTCGCAGCCCAGCGCCTTGAGCAGCTGCGGCGCCGAGGCACCCGGAATGCCGTTGCCCGAATCGACCACCACCTTCAGCGGGCGGGCTAGCTTGCAGTCGCCGGTGATGCGGGCGATGTACTCGGGCACGATGTCCATCGCGGCCGAGCGGCCCTTGCCGACGGTGTAGTCCTCGGCTTCCATGCGGCGGCGCAGGCCCTGGATCTCGTCGCCGTAGATGGCGCGGCCCGACAGCACCATCTTGAAGCCGTTGTAGTCCTTGGGGTTATGGCTGCCGGTCACCTGGATGCCGCTGTTACAGCCGTGCTTGCCACGCGTGGCGGCCACGTAGTACAGCATCGGCGTGGTCACGGCGCCCAGGTCCACCACGTCCAGCCCGGTGGAAGCCAGGCCGCGGATCAGCGCGGCGGCCAAGCCGGGGCCTGACAGGCGCCCGTCGCGGCCCACGGCCACGGCCTTTTCACCGGCGGCCACGGCCTCGGTGCCGAAAGCCTTGCCCAGGTGTTCGGCGAAGTCCTCGTCGAGGGCCTGACCGACGATGCCGCGGATGTCGTAGGCCTTGAAGGCCGAAGCTGTGACTTTCATTCATGTCCTCCTGCGAACGATTGTAGGCAGCCTCCGTGAAAACCCGGCTGGCGCGCCGGCGGGCCGTTCAAGGGCCGCGGCAGCCCGCGCTGCACAGGTCCGAAAACGGCGAGTGCGCCGGAGCCGGCCGGCCACAATGGCTGCCATGGTCACCGCTACCGCCCCCACTGCTGAAGCCCCCGCCGACGCCCCCGCCGATGCCCGCTATGCCGCGCTGGCCGCGCGTGATGCGCGCTTCGACGGCCGCTTCTTCGTGGGCGTCACCTCCACCGGCATCTACTGCCGGCCGGTGTGCCGGGTGCGGCTGCCACAGCAGCGCAACTGCCGCTTCTTTGCGCATGCGGCGGCGGCCGAGCAGGCGGGCTTTCGGCCCTGCCTGCGCTGCCGGCCCGAGCTGGCGCCCGGCCTGTCGCTGACCGACAGCTCGCAGGTGCTGGCCCGCCATGCAGCGCAGGCCATGGTGCAGGCTGTGCATGAAGGCCAGCCGCTGTCGCTGCCCGCGGTGGCCGCGCGCCTGGGCGTGACCGACCGCCACCTGCGCCGCATCTTTCAAGAGGCGCATGGCGTCTCGCCCATCGACTTCATCACCACCCAGCGGCTGCTGCTGGCCAAGCAGCTGCTGACCGACACGCCGTTGCCGGTGACGCAGGTGGCGCTGGCCAGCGGCTATGCCAGCCTGCGCCGCTTCAATGCCGCGTTTGCCGAGCGCTACCGCCTGAGCCCCAGCGCGCTGCGGCGCGAGCGGGGCGATGCGGCGCCCGAAGCGGCCGGCATCGTGCTCAAGCTGGCCTACCGCCCGCCCTACGACGTGGCAGGCATGCTGGCCTTCTTCGCGCAGCGCGCGGTGCCGGGTGTGGAGGCGGTGGACGTGCCAGCGCTGACGCTGCGCCGCACGCTGGCCCTGCCGCATGGCGGCCACCGGCTGCAGGGCTGGATCAGCCTGCGCTACCGGCCCGAGCGGCATGAGGTGATGCTGAGCCTGGCGCCCACGCTGGTGCCCGCCATCGGCGCGCTGCTGCAGCGCGTGCGGCAGGCGCTGGACCTGGACGCCGACCCCGCGCAGATCGACCCGGTGCTGGCCGCGCTGGCATTGCCGCCGGTGCCCGGCATCCGCCTGGCCGGCAGCTTCGACGGCTTCGAGACCGCGATGCGCGTGGTGCTGGGCCAGCAGGTCACCGTGGCCGCGGCGCGCACGCTGGCGCGCCGCGTGACCGAGCGCTATGGCGAGCCGATCGCCACGCCGTTTGCCGACCTCACCCGCCTGGCGCCCAGCGCGCAGGCCATCGCCGAGGCAGACCCCGCCGAACTGGGCCAGCTGGGCATCGTGCGCCAGCGGGTGCGGGCGCTGCAGGCGCTGGCC
>CAKZXL010000040.1 GCA_937883885.1 uncultured Aquincola sp.
GCCAACCCTGCGCCGCTACCATCCCAAGCATGAACACCGCAGTACCGACCATCCGTGTTCTGACCGTCGACGACCACCCCCTGCTGCGCGAAGGCATCGGCGCGGTGGTGGGCCGCCAGGCCGACATGGCCATCGTGGGTGAAGCGGCCAACGGCGTTGAAGCCGTGCAGCAATGGCGACAGCTGCAGCCCGACGTGGTGCTGATGGACCTGCAGATGCCCGACATGGACGGCCTGCAGGCCCTGGCCAGCATCCGCGCCGAAGGCCCGCAGGCGCGCATCATCGTGCTCACCACCTACAAGGGCGATGCGCTGGCCTGGCGCGCGCTCAAGGCCGGCGCGGTGGGCTACCTGCTCAAGAGCTCGCTGCGCACCGACCTGCTGCAGGCCATCCGCGCGGTGCATGCCGGCGGCCGCTGGGTGCCGGCCGACGTGGCCATCGAACTGGCCGGCCACGCGGCCGAAGAACCGCTGACCGAGCGCGAGATCGAGGTGCTGCAACGCATCGCCGTGGGCCACAGCAACCGCGAGGTGGGCGATCAGCTCTCCGTCTCGGAAGACACCATCAAGGCCCGCATGAAAAGCATCCTGGCCAAGCTGCAGGCCCGCGATCGCACGCATGCGGTGTCGATCGCGCTGAAGCGCGGGATCATTCGGGTATAGCCGGCTTCTTTGGCAGCGGCGCGCCACTGACCGTCAGGCCGCCGTTCTGCACCTCGATGTAGGCGTCGAAGTGCCACAGGCTGTCCATCAGCCTCGAGTCAGTGACGAGCCGAAGCAGGGCGGCGTCGTCGATCGCGTCTTCCAGCAAATGGTCGTCCGGGTCGCGCCACGACGTTTCCACGGGGCGGATGCTGCCGTTCTTGTGCGTCCACAGTCCCGTTGCCTCATCGCGGCGCAAGAAATGGTAGCCGTGGGGCATCGAGGTCATCGCCACCAGGTAGCCGCCGTGCAAAGGCTGCGGCACCGGGGCCGGAGGCGCCGCCTGGCGAAGAATCCAGGCGCCACGGCCTTGATGCCGCGCATCATCGATCACACCCTGTGCGAAGTCGGATTCCTTCGTGGCGCGAGGTCGCCCTGCCAGCCGCCCCGGTCGCGCGTTGTTGCCATCCACGCCGACCTTGCAATGCATGGCATAGGCATAGCAGTTGTGCCTGGCATCCCAGCCCGGTTCGGGCGCAGGCCACGGCGCCAGCGCGGCCACTTCCTGCTGCAGCCACACGTCCAGCCGCGCCAGCGCGGGGTCGCGGATGCTGGCGCCGGCCTTGGTCGCCCGCCATTCGGCGATCGCGCGCTGCAAGGCCTTGAGGTTGACCCATGCAGCCGGCTGGCCCAGGTAGTGCTGAAGCGCGGTTTCAATCGCCCGGAAGCCGGCGCTCTTGCCGTGGAAGGCCTTGGCGCTGGCCGTCTCGAAGTCGAAGCCGAGGGGATGGATGGGCATGGTCGACGGCTCACTGCGTAAAGCGCCGCCCGGCGGCTGCGCAAGGATCCGCTTGTAGCCGCCGAGCCCGGCCGGCGCAATCCCGTCGATCGCCATCGGCCATGACTCCATCGAGCCCAGCCCCCTCTCTCCAAAGAGGGAGGCCCCGCCACGCCATCGTGAAGTGGTGCTCCGCGGCATGGCTGCCTACCCTCCTGCTCGTTCAGTTTCAGCCAGGAGAACCGCATGCCCATCACCGCCACCCCCACCGCCGGCCCCGGCCTGTTGACGCCGCAGGACCACACGCTGGTCATGATCGACTTCCAGTCGCAGATGGCCTTTGCCACCAAGTCGATCGACGCGGTGAACCTGCGCAGCAACGCCGGCCTGGTGGCCCGCGCGGCCGCCGGCTTCAAGGTGTCGACCATCCTCACCACCGTGGCCGAGAAGAGCTTCTCGGGCCCGATGTTCAGCGAGATCACCGAAGCCTTCCCGAACCAGAAGATGCTGGACCGCACCTCCATGAACACCTGGGAGGACGCGGCCGTGATCGACAGGATCAACGCCATCGGCAAGGACCGCATCGTGCTGTGCGGCCTGTGGACCGGCGTGTGCATCGTGGGCCCGGCGCTGTCGGCGCTGGCCCAGGGGTATGAGGTATACGTGATCGCCGATGCCTGCGGCGACGTGTCCACCGAAGCGCACGACCGCGCGATGGACCGCATGGTGCAGGCCGGCGCGCGGCCGATGACCTCGCTGCAATACCTGCTGGAACTGCAGCGCGACTGGGCCCGCACCGACACCTACGAGATGACCACCGGCATTGCCAAGCAGTACGGAGGCGCCTACGGCCTGGGCATCATCTACGCCAAGACCATGTTCGGCGCCCACGA
>CAKZXL010000041.1 GCA_937883885.1 uncultured Aquincola sp.
CGCCGCCTTCCCGCCGAAGTCCGACAAGCACGCGCCCGGCGCGGTGGCCATGCTGGTGGATGCGAAGGTCGACTTCGCCTACCCGACCAGCTTCATGTGCCCGTACTCGGTGCTGGTGAACAGCGGTGGCTGGGCAGTTCCGGAAACCGCGGTGACGCTCGCCAAGACCATGGCGCGCTTCGTCAAGAGCGGCCTGAGCCTAGAACGCAAGACCGGCTCGCCATCCCAGACTCCCCTGCAACGGGCGCTCGGCTGCAAGAACGGCGAAGCCGTCATCGCCCTCATCCGTGTGGGAGTCAAGTCCGGCCCGGAGCAACTCAACGGCAAGGACCTGTTCGACCTCATGCGCGCGCAGGGCCTGGAGGAGTTCAAACCCGCCGCGCAGGCTGCGCTGATGGACTCGCACATCAGCCAGCAGGCGCGCGCCAACCCAGCCCCGTCGCAACCGCCGGCCTCCCAGCCGACGGACGCCCAGGCGCCAGCGGCCCTGCGCCGCAGGCGAATCGGCGCAATCTGACCTGGCACTCCCGGCTACAGCTTGCCGCCTTTGCGCTCTGCCCCGCTCTAGGTTGGCGCCTCGAAGTCTTCGCACTCCTGGTGCGGCCGAAGCCAGCGCGATCACTGACTCCCAACCAGTTGTCGGCCACGTCCTGGCTTCCAGATTGCGAATTCCGACGACTGGTGAAGGCTGATGGCGGAGGTTTAACAATGGCAGTTTTGCGGAGCCTCAGTGCCGCTCACCGCCTTCGGCGTGCGCTGAAACACGAAGAGCCCGGGCGCGAACGAGCGGGCTTGCGTTCTTTCTCATGGACCCCCATCATCAGCACAACAGTCAGGAGCCGTGAGATGAGAGACTGCATCTTCGTCATCTGCGCAACAACCTTGCTTGTTGCATCAGCGCCTGTCTACGCGCAGAAGTGCGTGGGAAAAGGCACCGCGACCATGATTGAGCACAAAGACGGCTCACTCACGAGCGTCGAAACAGACAAGAACTGCAATCATGTCATAAGCTCAGGCGTGCCGGTGGGCAATGGCCAATATGACTGGCATCAAGTTGGCCAATGGGGCTCAGCACGGTCACATCCCGAAGTAGTGAAGGAATTCAAATTCCCTGGCAGCAGTGAAGTCGCCATCACAGACGCCAGGCCTGGTCCAACGGTACGGGGGCCTGAAAACCGTACGCCGCAGCCACCTCCGCCCGCCCCTCCTGCTGCTCTTACTCCGCCGCCGGCCCCTAGTCCGGCACCGCCTCCTGCTCCTGCCCCGAGGTCCGGAGGCGGTGGCGGCGCAGAAGGTGGCTCGGTAGGTCACGGCGGCGGCGCGCCCGGAGGGGCCCCGGGAGGCATCCGTTTCGAGCCGGCATTGCCTGGTGGCAGCGGTATCACTCCTGGCGGTGGTGGCGGTGGGGGTCGTGTTTGCAAGGCATATCCGGAGGCGTGTAGAGGGCAACGCATAGCGGCTGCCGGGGAGGCGAAGTACGCAATGCGCCGCTCAACTGCCACTTCGGCTACTAAGCAAACTCCGAGCGCGGGCAAGTAACGCTGGGCACGCCGCGCCTTACTCGAACGTCGAACGAATAGTCACGCTGCACTGAGTCCAGAGTCCGTAACGAGCGGGGGATAAATTTGAGCGGCAGCTTGTCGAGAGAGAATGCTCAAGCTCGATGAGCAGGGCCACGGCCTGCAGCTGAACCACGGACTGCCCCAGGAAGACATCGGCAACGAGGCCGCCTTCGCGGAGTTCGCTCGGCCCCAGCAATCAGCGCGCCGCGTCTAACTTTGGGGGCCCGCCCAGGAAGCTGGCGTCCTACTGGCCTCGTGGCCGCTACAACGGCCAGGCACCACCGGCTTCGCCCTCAAGCTCCAAGTAGACGGTGCGGCCTGTTCGTGGCGGCCGACAAGCCAGCTGGGATTGGGGAGCGCCAGACGTGCGCCGGCCTTCCTTCGCGCTCCTCGTTGAACCCTGCAACCGGCGTCTCGACTGAGCCCAGCTCAGCTCCCCCCGCATTCAGCGTAGGCGTCCGCTGCGACCTTCTGCGCAAACTCTGCGAATTGGACTGCCTTTGAAAGGTCTCTGGCGTTCGCGCAGGCTTTTACGACTCTCTGAGCATCTTCTTCCAGCACCTGGGGCGATGCGTTGCTCAGTTTGACCACCCATTCGTGATTTGTCTGCGCGAGCTGACAGTTGCCGATGTTCGACAGCTTGATGAGTGCGGCAGAGGCCACGGCCGCTTGATAGCCGAGGTACACCAATTCAGCAGGCGGGACGCGACCTCCGCGGACGAAATCCTGAGCCACCAGCATCGCCGGCTTGGTGCAGGCGGCGGGGATGCTCTTCTTGGTCAGCTGCTCACCCATGGCAAGTGATATGCCGCCGACGACAGCTTGCACCACCTTGTTCTTCAACGGTCCTGGTTTCAGCCCAGGCGTCTGCTGATTTGCCAGCTCGACCACCCCTTCACCGATTTCAGTCACCTGTTCCTTGTACTTGAAGAGGCGACAGGCCGTCTCCGACATGCAGATAAGTTTCTCTCCGATGCCCTCCGCATGGCTTACAGGAGCGGCAAACATGCTGGCCGCAGCGGCAAGGACGAACAGGCGGCCCTTCATCGCTGGCACTCCTTCAAGACGGCGTCTGACTCAGCGACGCTCAGGGCGCGTCCGGCTGATGCAATCTGCTGACGAAGCCTCGACTCAAAACACGCGTTTAGCGTGGCTTGAGATGCGGGCTGTTGAGCCTGCTGGCCCTGGCTCGGAGTCGGCACAGCAGACTGAGAAATCGGTCGGATGCCTTGGGGGGCGAGCACCCCTTGAGGTGCTTGTTGCGGCCCGGCACCCATTCCCATCACCTGCATTCGCCGATTGATCTCGCCCTGGATTCGAAGCCCGCTCATCGCGGCTTCGATTCCAGAGTTCATTGCACGCTGCCGCTCCTCTTCGGACGGCTCACGTCGCACGCACCGTTGCGTACTCTCGTCGAACAGCATGCAGCCGAACATTCCGCTCGCGCTGTAGACGCCTCCGAGCGGTCCAACGACCCCCGGCGGCATCGGAATGGCTATCTGCGCTTCGTCCCTCGCAGCGTCCGCGGCCGCGGTCGGCGATGCAAGCCCGCGGCCGGCAGCGGCTACAGGCGCGCCCACGCAGGCGCCCGTGACCGGGTCCCGCTTCTGGCACGACACTTGGGCGCCGGACAGCGCCGGCGCCGCAAAGAGCGCCAGGGCAAGCAGAGACAAGCGAACCATGCTCACCTCACTTCGCCGCGGCGACCAGGTTGCCGAAGTTGTTCTTCGCCGCCACCGACCAGCCGAAACTCATCGTGGTGGCGTCCGCAGCCAGGAAGGTTCCGTTCGACCACAGTGCGCGCAGCACGCCGTCGCCGCCGGCGAATGTCGGCGACGTGCCGACCATCTTGCCAGCCTCGTCCGCGTAGGGCCGGAAGTCGGTCAACCCTCCCTTGAGCATCCGGAACGCGCCCACGACGGCGCCGGCCTGGTCGAAAGTGAAGACGACTGCCTTGAAGGCGTCTTCGGCCATCACCGGCGCATAGACCTCGAGGGCGCCGTCGTGGGATTTCTGGATGCGCTTCCAGCCAATGAGGCCGGCTTCGCGTCTCACGCTTGCTCGCGTGAGCTCTTGCGGGTGCTTGCCGAAGAAGTTGGTGGGCGTCACCGACTCGTTGAGGCCCGCCGGCGCGGTCTGGCCGCCCAGGAAGCCGCCGACCCAGGCACTGACCTTGCCGCTGACGGCGTTGGTCACTGGCGCTGCGACTGCCTGGACCGCGGCGGTTTGTGCCATGGCACCGACGTTCGGGACGAGCCCGGCAGACATGGCGCCCATCGCGGACGCGTTTGAGCGCATGCCGATGATGCCTGCCGTCTGGTTCGCTGTGCCCTGGCCGCCCAGGCCGTCGACGACGCCATTCAGTGCCGCTGACTGCATCAGGCTTCCGATGCCCGCATCGCCGAAGACGCCGGCATTCAGGTTCGCACCCAGCGCAGTGGCGCCGGCAACGTCAAGTGCGGCCGCCTTCAAGTCGATGATGGGCGCGCTCTTCTGGTGCGCAACCTGGGCATTGCGCACAAGCAGCCGGCCTTCGATGGCATCCCACTGCGCATCGAGCGTGCGGCGCAGGCCGGCCTTGTCCGCTTCCGACATGCCCTTCGTGGTTTCCTCGAACTGCGCCATGAACTTCTCGTGTTCCGCCTCGATGTCGGTCGGCGTGTCGGTGTTGAACAGCTTTCCGGTGGCGTTGGACAGGATGTTCGTGCCCGCCTTGAGCAGCCCGAAGCCGAAGCTTTGGGCACTGGCGCCACTGGCGGCGACGGCGAACATGGACGCGATGGCGATGTGGCGGAGTCGGAGCATGTCAATTGCGGCTCAGTGGCCGGTCAAAGCGGTGTCGCAGTTACCATATCATCCGCGCTGTTGTTCGTCCACCAGCTAGCTTGCACGAGCAAGCAGCCGTGTGCCTGACGTCCAAAGCGTTACGCACCTCGCCGAATTCACTGCAATGCACGACCCGCGGCATGAGGCGCCTTGTCGACTCACTGCAAACGTAATATCCCCTTCGCATCGCTCATAACGGTGATCGCTATGTCCTCTGCCTTCGACCTGTTTCTCGCATCTCGCAACACATGCCCGCCCGCTGATAAGGCGCTGGAGGCAGCATGGAATGCGGCCCTCGATGCGGCCGCCGGCATCTGCCGTAACCAGGTGGCGTCGGTAGGCCTGGCCAATCCGGGTCGGGGCAAGGGCACCGTGTCGCACGTGGGCCTGTTCGGTCAAGGGACTTTGGAGACGTGCGAGCAGCGCATCAAAGCACTGTCGCGCTGAGCCTGTTTGCCCTCGCCTGAGCTTGCCCTGGCTTCGCGTCACCCAACTGAGAGTTGAGTCACTCAATTGAGAGACGGAGCCGTCAATTGACCAACGCGCCGGCTCTGCTGCTTGCCCTGACGGATGTTCGACATGAGCGCTGAGCTCCAGACTCTCATCGGCGACGCCGACCGACTCGTGCAGTTTCGCACCGCGCTGAACCCGAAGGCACTCTATAACCATGCGCGCGATTGACCTCTTCTCCGGCATCGGCGGATTCTCGACTGGTGCCACGATGGCCGGCTTTGAAATCGTCTTTGCCGCCAATCACTGGCCGCTGGCCGTTCGCTGGCACCAGGAGAACCATCCGCGAGCCCAGCACCTTTGCCAGGACCTGAACCAGGCCGACTGGGGAATCCTGCCTGCCCACGACATCGGGCTGGGCAGTCCGTCGTGCCAGGGCTTCAGTAAGGCCCGTGGACAGCACCGGCCTCACCACGACAAGATGCGCGCGACCATGTGGGCGATCGTCGACTGCGTCGAGTACCACCGGGAGGAGGTCTGGGTGGTGGAGAACGTGCCTGAGGCTCTGAAATGGACGCTCTTCCCCGCCTGGAAGGAGGCCATGCGCCTGCTCGGCTACTCAATTGCCATCCACGTGGTTGATGCGGCCGACTTCGGCGTGCCGCAGCACCGCGAGCGGCTGTTTATGGTGTGCACGCGCTCGAGGAAGCCACTACAGCTCGAGATTCCGAGGCTGGCACATGTTCCGGTGGACTCGGTAATCGACTGGGACTATCCGAAGTGGTCGAAGGTCTACAGCCCGAAACGCAAGCCCGCCACCATCGCCCGCATCGAGTCCGGCCGCCGGCGCTTCGGAGACCGCTTCGTTGCGCCGTACTACGGCAGCGGTAGCGGCAAGACCGGCAGAAGCATCCACAGGCCGCTGGGCACCCTCACCACACGTGACCGGTGGGCCATCGTCGACGGCGACCGCATGCGCATGGTGCAAAAGCACGAGGCGCTGGCTGTCATGGGCTTCCCGGCATCAACCAAGCTGCCGACGACGCACAAGGAGTCGATCTTCATGCTTGGCAACGCGGTTTGTCCGCCAGTGCCGCAGCACCTGCTCAACGAAATCAAGCGGAGGGCCTGAGCCCACGCCGCGCGCAGCGCCCTGGCATGCGGCGCTGTTGAGAGTGAATGAGCAATGCGGGGTATAGCTGGCTGGCTGGTTGGCTGGTTGGCTGGCAAAATGGTGTGGCGTCGCCAGCGATCGAACGTTCTACCTGCATGTGATGCCGCCTTCCTCCAAAGGGTGGCCGGCGCGATCGCGCTGCGACAGCTCCGCAAAAGGTGGTCTCATCGCAGCGCATGTGATATCCTATTCGCATGGCTAACGCGTCGTGCGACTCATTCGCTCTTGGCGAAATTCTCGGACACGTCGCTCTCCCTGCGAGAGTGACGGACACCGCTTCAGCGCTGGCTTCGCAGGCGTGGGACGCGGCCGCGGCGCAGGAATTCTGTGGCGACGCGGTGGAGACGTTCAGTCTCCATGACAGATTTCCGCAGGCTGCTGAGTTGCTGCCTCCCGGGCTGCTCGAGAAGTACGGATTGTCCGTCGACCATTCTGCGCGCCAGGAGCTGGTTGCCACCTATGGCGTGGAGCAACACCAGGACCACGTCCACGGCTTAATTCTGTTCCTTGTGCTCCACAACGACGGCTTGGCCTTCCGCCAGGGAAAGGCTCGGCACACCTCCACTGCTGGCGACTTCTTCGTCTTCGACGACAGGAAGAACCACGGCGTGAGAGAGGTTGCTGGCCGAGGCATGTTCCTGGGCTGGGCAATTCCCGTCCACCGGCTTGCGGGTGCCCGGCGATGAGCGCGTACGACCTCCTGCGCGAATATCACGGCCTGAGCGAGGAATACTGGGACAACATCGGCGAGCGCGGGCGTGAACTCTACGCGCTTGTGCGCCCGACGCCTGGCAACTTCTACCAGGTCGACGTGGCGGTAAACCGTCTGCAGGCCTGGGTCGATGGCAATCGGCGCGACCTGATTTGTTGCGGCGGCGGGGTCGAGATGGACCCGGACTATCAGCGCGGCCACGTGTGGACGCCCGCGCAGCGCACCGCCTTCTGCGAGTCATTCATTCGTGGCCAGGCCTCAGCGCTGTTGCGTTTCAACTGCCCTAGCTACCACGGCGCCTTGAGCGAGCGGGCCGGTGACCTGCCCAAGCACTTGATGCAGTGCATCGATGGACTGCAGCGCTTCACGGCCCTCACCGACTACGCGTCCGACAAGGTCGCGGTCTTCGGCGGCAAGTTCTGCAGCGATTTCGAGCAGTCTCCCTTCGACGTGCGGCGCCAGCGTGCACAGGTCCGCGTTTACGGACTGCAATCGCGCGCCGAGCTGCTGCGTTTCTACATCGATCTCAACAGCGGCGGAACTGTGCACTCGGCCGAGGAGCTCATGCGCGTACGCGCGTTGCTCGGGGAAGAGAGCGTCAGTCACAACTGCATCGGCTGAACCGGAAGGCAACTATGGGATTCCCGTACGCCGCAATCGGAGTGCTTGGCGCCCGCGCGAACCGCGAGAACCGCGAGCTCGTTCTCGTGCCGCACCAGGATGTGCAGCATGCCGCATCGACGGCGCTCCTCGCAGCGGGACGCATCCGCGAGCGCAACCTCGCGGAAGCCGTCGCCGCCCGACTGATGGCAGCTCGCGCGCACAACGCGCGCTGGTATGCGGTTGGGCCCTTGCGCGCCAGCGAGGACGAGGACGTCATCGCGCGTGAGATCCAGCGCGCCAACCCGCTGGACGACGACGAATGGTTCCTCCTAGACCTCCCGACTCGACTGCTCGAGGCCGCGGCCTACGACGCCGGGCGAGCTCCCGCGCGTGGCGACGGGATGGTTCTGCTCGACGCCGATGCCTGGGGTCGGCTCGCAATCTATGGACCGGGCCGCCCTACCTCAGGGCGGCTGGTCTCCGAGCCACTCGCGGCCTGAGTTCGCTGCGTGGCCAAACTAGCCTTCATGGCAGCAACCGTCTCGGGACTAAGCCCCGGAGAATCCCCATCCACAGCACGCAGCGCTTGGGTGCAGAGGATGTCAATGCGAGTCGTTCATTCGCGGCCAAGCTCCAGAACCGCTGATCTATCGACACGGTCTCCTGTGAATTGGGCGTGTGGATCTAGCGCTTTTGAGGGTCGGTAACCGGCGCCTGAGTCTGCTGGCGCTCTGTTTGGTCGGCCCAAGAACGGGGAAACTCGACCACGCCCAAGGTTTTGCCCGACTTTCGGTCAATCGCCTCCGCCCTCAATAAGACGGCAGGCACGAGATCCGTGTAAACGACGGTCTGGTAAGGAAGACTTATTGTCGCCTCCTGATAAGTGATGTGCTGGTACACCCACCCATTCCCAGTTGAACCCGCCGGTTCGTCCATATTCGGCGAGGTCTCTCCGCATATCCTCCAAACGTGGCCAGACGCTTCGGCTAAAACCTTCGCCTCGGTGGGCGGCAACACCAATTTCAACGCTGCAAGCGTCGGATCTTTTAGGCTGTAGGCAACATTTACGGCCACTACTCCAACGCGGCGCCCATCTGTGCTCGAGATCTCCCGGGTCGCTCCATATGCGTTCTCGCCGATCACCTGCCTGGTGCGAACGGTGCTCCCCTCCTCCAGAACTAAACCCGGAATGTGGGGCCCCGATTTATTGGGAACCGCGTATCGCTGTGTCCACTCCTCTGCGTGCGTCCATCGCTTGTAGACGTCTAAATAAAAGATGTTAATGCTGGGCTGCAACTTCAGCGTTAATGTGCTCGATACAAGATCGTATTCGTAGTCCCTGCCGATGACCGCAAGGTTCGACTTGAGACGCACGCAAAACGGCTTGCCTGCGACTGCACTCAACCTCCGATGCCCCATGTCCGGGTCTTCGAACGCACTGGCTGTTCGTGACGTCTCCTTAGACTTTGCGACCCACTGCACAAACTGCTTCTCGCTCATTGACCTATCAGTAGTCTGTGTCCCACCAACCTGGGACAGCGCCGGTATAGGCAAGAGAGCGATTGAAAGTGCAATCAGCCTGTTGGCGTTGTGACGCATGTCGGTGTGTTCAGTTTGTTGCCGCTTGTTCGCGCAGGTACTAGGCATCCTCTGCCTCACGACGAGCCAGTTCGGCCAAGCGGTACCGTTCATAATCCTTGTCGTAGGCGAACGTGCCTTCCCAAGGCTTTACACGATAGTGCGTGACGAAGGCGTGCAGGAAGCCTTCCAGCTCAGCGAAGGCGAAAGAGGCGCGCATCCACTGGTCGCCCTGGAGCTTAAGCAGTAGGGCCCCGCAGCCGACCAAGCGCAGTCCCAGGTGCCGCCCGATGTAGTGCTGCAGCCTCATCTTCCCGGCGGCGTACGACGTCTCGGTTTGCAGCTTCCGCCTCTTCACGTCTTCGACAGTCCGCGGACATTCGATGACCACCTGCATCAGCGCAACGGCCGCGCCTCTCCACACACTACGGTCGACCTCAGCTTCGAGCCGACGAATTTCGACCTCGGCCTGGGCTCTGCTATGCAGGATGGCGGCGATGATGAAGTCGCAGTCCCCTTCCCTCTGACGTTGATCCTTCTTGGCTTTCAGCCACCCGAGCATCCGAAGGCCTCTTCAATATGTAGTCGAAACTCGAGCTTAGCAAGCCTGGGATAGTCGGCTGCCGGTCGTGCCCGCGTCTGCCTCGAAACATGTCCGCTAACAGGAGGCGAACAGGCTAGACCAGCCTGTGACCGGCGATCGCTGAAGGCATGGTTGGCGGCGCGTACCCCCGCACCTTGCGCCCGCCTTGCAGGCAAACAGGGCAGATGATATTCTCTGTGCTGTTATAGGGGATTTCCAAGACGCCCGCGCTCGCGGCTGCCACGCCATGCCCACACCGGTCTCCCTCATTCAGCGCCCCGTCAACAGCGTGGCGGCCTCTCGCCTTCGCGCCCGCGGCGTCGACGAGCTTTTGTCGCGAATCTACGCGTCTCGTGGCGTCAAGGATGCGCTCGAGGTTCGCGGCACTTACAACGACCTACTGCCTGCACACTCGATGAAGAATGTGCGCGAGATGGCGAACTACCTGGCTGACTGCCTCGTTCGTCGCAAGCGTGTTCTCATCGTCTCCGACTACGACTGCGATGGTGCCACTGCCTGCGCGGTGCTGGTGTTGGCCTTCGGTGGCGCCGGCATGGAGTTCGGCTACCTGGTGCCGGACCGGATGGTGCATGGATACGGCTTGACCCCCGCCATCGTGGAAGAGGCGGCCGCGATGGACCCCAAGCCCGACGTCATCATCACAGTGGACAACGGGATTTCGTCCGTCGCCGGCGTGGACCGCGCGAATGAGTTGGGCATCGAGGTCCTGGTTACGGACCACCACCTGGCGCCCGATGTGCTTCCCAAGGCCAAGCTCATCGTCAACCCGAACCAGCCGGGTTGCACCTTCGCCTCGAAAAACATCGCGGGCTGCGGAGTCGCCTGGTACGTGGCGCGGGCGTTTCTAGAAGAGCTGGTGATGCGCGAGATGGACTCGGGCTTTGAACCGGCCGAACTGCTGAGCTACGTCGCGCTGGGCACCGTCGCCGACGTCGTCAAGCTTGACCGGAACAACCGCATCCTGGTAGCGCTGGGCCTGGACTACATCCGCAAGGAGCAGTGCGCTCCTGGCGTTTTGGCGCTGGCGCGCATCTCCGGCAAGAACCCGGCTGCGCTGACCTGCTCCGACATCGGCTTCGGCATTGGCCCGCGCATCAACGCGGCCGGCCGGCTCGCCCATATGGGCGCCGGCATTGAGTGCCTGACGACGCTCGACTTCGACGCGGCGGCGGTGCTGGCCAAGCAGCTGCACGGGACCAACGAGGAGCGCAAGGACATTCAGCGCGAGATGGTCGACCAGGCCGTCATCCAAGCCATCCGACTGCTGGGCAGGGAGACCGGCGCAAAGGTGGATGACTTCGGCCGCCGCTCCATCGTGGTGTTCCACCCTGAGTGGCACGAGGGCGTGGTCGGCGTCGTCGCGGGGCGCCTGAAAGAGGACCGGCACCGCCCGACCGTAGTGATGACGCTGGCTCACGACGGGACCATCAAGGGCTCCGGCCGCTCCATCCCGGGCTTCCACCTGAAACATGCGCTGGACGAAATCAACGCCAAGCACCCCGGCGTGCTGCTGAAGTTTGGCGGTCACGCCATGGCGGCCGGCATGACCATCGCCGCGGACCGGCTCGACGAGTTCCGCGACGCACTTGAGAGGGTGTGTCGCGCCGGCCTGACGCCGGAGATGATGACCAAGACGCTGCAGCACGACGGTGAGCTGCCGGAACGCTTCTTCAATGTCGACACCGTGCACGCCCTCTCCCAGGAAGTCTGGGGCCAAGGCTTCGAGGAGCCTGTCTTTGTGAACAAGATGGCGGTGAGCGAGGTCAAAGTCATCGGCCAGGACAAGTCGCACCTGAAGCTGAAGGCCCGCCTGGGCGAGGTCGAGACCGACGTGATGGCCTTCGGACAAGCTGACCTTGCCGAGAGCATCACCACGGAGATCGTGGTGGCGCACAAGCCACAGGTGAACATGTTCCGCGGCGAGCGCAACCTGCAGGTGCTGGTCGAACTGATGCCGGAGGACATGAACCCGCAAATCTCTGCTGCGTTGCGCGAACGCGAGGCCCTGGCCGTGGAGGCGGCCGCAGCCAGCGAGGGTACGTCGCTCGACCCGGGCCCAGGACCGCATGCCGCTGCCGTTGCTGCGCCGCCGGCGCCGCCAGTTGCGATTGCCGCCCAAACGGTAGCGGACCTGCAGACAGCTGCAGCCGCCAATGACTCGCCGGTCGTGGCGGTATCGCCGAAGAGGCAGCGGCGCCTGTCGCTCCGCTGACACTGTTGCGTTGCGCGCGTGTACAGAATATACTCCGTGCGCCGCCAGACCTGCTCAGGTCATCTCCGGCGCCACTTCTTTTCGAATCCTCACCCTGGTCCAGGGTGAATTCACGCGCCCGGAGAACTCATGAGCACCACGCCGTCCATCAAGGTCACCCTCTCGCACATGTCCGGTGCCGCCAGCGGCTACAAGCCTGGCACCAGTAACAACGCCGCGACCCATGGCGGCTTGCGTGAGGCCATCGTCACCTGCTTCTCGGGCCACGGCGACCTGCGCAATCGGGTGGAGCTTCTCCGTGCCGACATCCCGGGTGCAAGTTGGGTCGCCATGGATCGCGCCGGCGCGTTTCCTGAGATGCAGGCCCGTCTCGAGCGCAGCGCCTTGGATCTCCTTGACGGCCACGACCCCCATGTCGTCGTCACCCTGACCGCCGAGCGCGGACTCGGCGCGGCGTGCCTGGTGACCAACGCTGAAGAACTTTCCACAGAGCTGCAGGACAGCAGCAAGCGCAGCTTGGTCGTGCCGCGCATCCTGCCGTATCAGCTCGGCGGCAGCGCAGATGGTGCAACTGCGGTGATCTACAGCCCGGCGGCCGGCGGCGGCCTGAAGCTGCACTCGATTCACCCCAACACCACCGAGGCGTCCATGGCTGAGGCCGATCTGAAGGCTCGTGGCGAGACGAAGACCGGCCAGCTCCAGGTACACACCTCGGTGACTTCGCTGTTGGCTGCCGTCGCCGCAGGCGACTACAAGCCGGCCCAGCCCGCCGCGCCCGCCGCTGCTCAGCGTGCCGGAGCCGGCGCGATGAGTCGAAGGCCTCACCCCGGCCTTATGCAGTCCCCGCTGGCTGCGCCGACGCCTTTCAGCGTCAACTGAGATCCGAGCCATCAGCAGCCACCCCTGCTGCCAGCTCGCCCTTTCGCAAGGCCAGGCCGAAACCTGCATGAGCAGCCCGTCGTTCCGCACGCACTACCCACTCGAGACGTATGGCGCCTACCGCGCGCATCACGCCGACAGGCCGAGGAAGCCGGACGGCGGAGCGGACTTCGACTCGTCGGCCTACAAGGCCTGGTCTGCCGAGTACCGGACCCACTGCGACGCAGCGGGAGCTGCCATCCAGGCATTCCTGCTCGAGCTACGTGCCAGCCGAGAGCTGGCGCTGGTGCCGCACATGTACAGGCGCACGCACCGTCTGGCCCAAGCTTGGAACGCCCTTGCTCAAGGCGAGCAGCAGCCGTATCAACTCGAACACATCGCGCGCAGCCTGAGCTACGCACTGTTCGTCGCCGGCTCCGTCCACATTGCCGAGGATGCTCCTCTTGAACGCGCCTACGAGGCCCTCATCACAACTGCCGACGACGGGACCTTCGACTGGTGCTACCTCAACTCCCAAGATGAGTGCCAGACCACGGGAGAGCGCATTCATTTCGAGCTGCAGGAGTGGCGACCGCGCTTAGGGATCGTCGACCACACGAGTCGAGACAGGGACCTCGTTCCACTGAGGCCAATTCCCCTGCCGAAGGTGTTTCACCACGTCATCCAGGCCCCGAGCGGAGAGCTGCTCATCGCGGACTGGTTTAGGCACGATGCGTTCACCCAGGCTGTCAAGGACCCAGCGAGCGAGGACTGCAGCTACAGCGTCAACAATGATCTCGGCAAGCTGCGCCAGACGGCCTGGTACGCGCAACGACACGGCTTCATGTCGGTCTTCGTTGGCAACACCCTGCCGAGAATCGTCGAGCGCGGCGACCACTTCGCCATCGCCAGAGTCGACGAGGACGGGGAGCTGGGCGAGCCGCCCATCGTTGGCCATATCGCTGGCAGCGTCTGCACCGACCTTTGGTGGGCTACCGTCATCGACCGCCAAGTGCTGACCGACATCCTGTCTCGCTCGATGCCGGCCGAGGCTGCGCAGCATGCAGTCGTCGACATGCTCGAGGACTCCTACTCGACCATCACCACACTGAAGGTGACCCCAGGCGTGCTGCACGTCTACCACACGGCCCACGACGGCGACATGCAAGGGTTCCGCTCGCCGGACGTGCCGGACTCCAGCATCGAGCAACTCTGGGCGGTGGTCTCCACTCGCGAGTTGAGCTGGACGCCGAAGAGCGCGTCCGCAGCGGAATCAACAACTCCCTCCCGAAAGGCCAAACCATGACCGCCGGCGTCCCCACCGCGGCGCAGATCTCCAGAGCGGCGCGGCGCAGCCGTTCCCGCTGAAGGTTGGCCCGAATGCGATCGCACCATCAACTGAAGGCGCCTCAGGTCCTCATCGACCACATCGAGACGCCGTACGAGGCCACGTTCTGGGGTCAGAAGTGCCGATGCGAGCCGGCGATGGTTAGGGCCGTCCTGGGCGATGGCGGCAAGCTGGCCTTCATCACACCGCTGATGACTCGGCCGAATCACTACGCCATCCTCGTCCACTCTGAGTGGACGGAGGAAGACCTTGGCGACCGGTCCGAGCTCATTCTGCGCACTATCGAAGACAGCTTCGGCAATCGCGACGACCAGGTTGAGGACGACGCCGTTGCCGACGGTTCTGCAGACGAAGTCGGGCTCAAGTGGCCCGCCCTGCACGATGGTGGCCACAGCTGGGGCTTCATCACTGACGTTCCTGAGCACATCATGCAGGCAGCGCGAGAGGACATCGCGCGGCAGATGCGAGAGCAGAAAGCGCTCTTCATCGGCGACATTCGCATCACTCCGGGCGCACTTCTCAAACACCCCGAGTTCGGCCTGGTCCAGGCCCGCCACAACGACGAGCTCGGCTGGCATTTCTGCCGCCGCGGCGTGATGCACGACTTTCGACCAGGCGACAGCGGCTACTCGACCGACTTTTATGGCGTCGAGCCGACGGTGATTTCGCCTGAGGAGGGCCCGAGATTCGAGTTCAGCGGCATCTACCGCCGCATGAGCACTCCGGCTGAGCAGCCAACCGCGGCACCGCGGAAATGGGCTCGGCCCCGCTGATTTCGCCGGGAACCTTGGTTGCTTTAGCCGCGTACAACGCACTCCACCCAGCCTCCATATGCCCGTAGACCCTTCCATGCCTGTTGCCTTCAAGTTCGCCGCGGAGGCCGCCAGAATTCCGACCACCACCGCCGATCGGCGCCCACGGCCGTGACCCTGGCGCCATTCGTCCGACTCGCCTCGCGCCTGGTCAACGGCATTCGCCTACTCGGCCGCCGGCGCCACCAGCGCAACGTGGCCTCATCCAGGCGCCTGCTGGCGCGCCTGGCCACCTTCGCCCATGAGGGTTCGGTCATCAACTACCTGCGCAAGGTCGAGCCCTTCGTGATGGAGGAGCTGGTGCTTAGCCTGCTCGAGTCGCAAGGCGTGTTCGTCCTGCGCAATCGCGCATACACCGGGGACGGCGGCATCGACGGCGCCTTCTACTGGCCAGGCCGCGGTTGGCATGCTGTCCAGTGCAAGCGCTACTCTGGCGCGATCAACCCGGCTCACGCGCGCGCTTTCCGGGACCATGCACGGAAGCACTATCGCGGCGGCGTCCTTGTGCACACCGGTCGCACCGGCGACCAGTCCCAGGAGGCCATGGCCCCTGCCGGGCTCTTCCTGCTGTCCGGCTCGACGCTGACGCGCAGCATCAAGGGCACCAGTGCGCTGGTGCTGATGGACCAGCGCAAGGACGCGCGGACTCAACTTGTGGCCAAGACAGCATGACGTCGGCCCTTCGGAAACTCGGCCATCCCCTCACGGTCGCTGTGCGACCGTTGACTCCGCGAGACTATGCGGCCTTTTCCGCTCTGATGGATGTCAACTCAAAGCGGTTTGCCGAATCGGGACTCGCCCTGCTGCCGGAGACCCAGTCGACATTCGACACCTGGATTGACGCCGGCAGCGCATCGCCGACTCAACAGGATTCGCTGAAGGTAGTCTTCGGCTCCTGGGTGCGTGTCGATGGTGTTGAGCGCCTGGCGGGCTTTGTTGGTGTGGAGACCGTCCACAGGTTTCATGGCGCCGGCGTCTGGTACGGGACCGACAAGTCGCTACAGGGCCGGGGGCTCACCAAAACCGCGGTGCTCCTTGCCATCTGCAACTTCGCAGAGCGCGCGGCCGAGGCCGGAATGAAGCCTCCCCCGCGGTGGGTTCTGCACGCCTTGCCGAGGAACGAGCGCAGCTGCGCCCTGGCGCAGTCCATCGGCTTCGAGCGCGACGATATGCTCGACTACACGCGGTCGACATCATCCC
>CAKZXL010000042.1 GCA_937883885.1 uncultured Aquincola sp.
AACACCGGCGCGATCATCTCGATCTCCGACCGGCGGCTGCCCGGCAGCACGGCCACCACCGGCGCCTGCGCGGGCAGGCCCAGCGCGGCGCGCGCGGCCTCTTTCGGGGCCTGCAGCGGAATCGCATCGGCCAGCGGATGGCCCACGTAGGTGGCGGCGATGCCGTGGCTGCGCAGCAGCTCGGGCTCGAACGGGAACAGGCACAGCACATGGTCGGTGCTGGCCGCGATCTTCTTGACGCGGTTGCCGCGCCAGGCCCATATGGACGGGCACACGAAGTGGATGGCCTTGATGCCGGCGGCCTTGAGCCGCGCTTCCAGGCCCAGGTTGAAGTCGGGCGCATCGACGCCGATGAAGGCATCGGGCCGCTGCTGCAGCAGCCGCTCGGCCAGCTGCTCGCGGATGCGCGAGATGCCGCGGTAGTGGCGCAGCACTTCCACGTAGCCGCGCACCGCCAGCTTCTCGTGGGGCCACCAGGCTTCGAAGCCGTGGGCCGCCATGCGCGGGCCGCCGATGCCGGCCGCCTGCATGGCCGGCCAGCGGGCCTTCATGCCGCCCATCATCAAGCCGGCCAGCAGGTCGCCGGACGTCTCGCCCGCCACCATGCCGAACCGCGGAGCCTGCGCCGCGGTGTCCACGGTCAGCGCGCGATGCCGCGGGTGGCGGCCTGCAGGAAGTCGAGCATCATCGCCACGTCGGCCGCCGCTTCGGGCGCGCTGGTGGCCAGGCCGGCGATCTCGGCGCGGGCCTCTTCCAGCGTCTGGCCCTTGCGGTACAGCGCCTTGTGCATCTGCTTGATGGCACTGACGCGCTCGCTGCTGAAGCCGCGGCGCTTCAGGCCCACGGCATTGAAGCCGCGCACCGCCAGCGGGTTGCCGTCCACCAGCATGTAGGGCGGCACGTCCTGCGTCACCGCGCTGGCAAAGCCCAGCATGGTGTACGAGCCGATCTTGACGAACTGGTGTACGCCCGTGAGCCCGCCCACGGTCACATGGCTGCCCACGTGCACATGGCCGGCGAAGGTGGCGTTGTTGGCCAGCGTGTTGTCGTTGCCGATCTGGCAGTCGTGCGCGATGTGCACATAGGCCATCACCCAGTTGTCGTCGCCGATGCGGGTGACGCCGGCATCTTGCGCCGAACCGGTGTTGAAGGTGCAGAACTCGCGGATGGTGTTGCGGTCGCCGATGTGCAGCTCGGTCGGCTCGCCCGCGTACTTCTTGTCCTGCGGCATCGCACCCAGCGAAGCGAACTGGAAGATGCGGTTGTCGCGGCCGATGGTGGTGTGGCCCTCGATCACCGCATGCGGGCCCACGGTGGTGCCGGCGCCGATGCGCACATGCGGCCCGATGACCGCGTAAGGCCCCACGCTGACCGAAGGGTCCAGCTCGGCCTTCGGGTCAATGATGGCGGTGGCGTGGATCGCGGTCATGCCACCTTGCGCATCGTGCACATCAGCTCGGCCTCGACCGCGGTTTCGCCGTCGACGCTGGCGCGGGCCTTGTACTTGTAGATGCCGGCCTTCGCGCGCTCGATGCTGGCTTCCAGCGTCAGCTGGTCGCCGGGCTCGACCACGCGCTTGAAGCGCGCACCGTCGATGCCGACGAAGTACACCACCATGTCGTCGTCCAGCTCGGCGCCGATGGTCTCGAAGCTCAGCAGCGCGGCGGCCTGGGCCAGGGCTTCGAGCATCAGCACACCCGGCATCACCGGGCGGTTGGGAAAGTGGCCCTGGAAGAACGGCTCGTTGATGCTGACGTTCTTGATGGCGCGGATGTGCTTGCCCTTCTCGATCTCCAGCACGCGGTCGACCAGCAGGATCGGGTAGCGGTGGGGCAGCTTCTTGAGGATCTGGTGGATGTCCATCGTCGTCATACGTTCTTCTTTTCAAGCGCCCGCACGCGGTCGCGCAAGGTGTGCAGGTGGCGCAGCGTGGCCGCGTTCTTTTCCCACGCGGCATTGTCATCGAAGGGAAACACGCCGCTGTACTGGCCCGGCTTCAGGATGGAGCGGGTGACCACCGTGGCGGCCGACACGTGCACCCCATCGGCCAGCTGCAGGTGGCCCAGGATGATGGCGCCACCGCCCACGGTGCAGCCGGCGCCGATGCGGGCGCTGCCGGCTACGCCCACGCAGCCGGCCATGGCCGTGTTGCGGCCCACGTGCACGTTGTGACCGATCTGGATCAGGTTGTCGAGCTTGACGCCGTCTTCCAGCACCGTGTCGTCCAGCGCGCCGCGGTCGATGCAGGTGTTGGCACCGATCTCCACGTCGTGGCCGATGCGCACCGCGCCCAGCTGCTCGATCTTCTCCCACCGGCCTTCGGTGGGCGCGAAGCCGAAGCCGTCCGCGCCGATGACCACGCCGCTGTGCAGGATGCAGCGCTCGCCCACCGAGCAGCCGTCGCCCACCACCACGCGCGGGGCGATGCGGGTGTGGCTGCCGATGCGCACGTCGCGGCCGATCACCGTCTGCGCGCCGATCACCGCGCCCTCGCCCACCACCGCACCGGGGCCGATGCACACCATGGGCCCGACGTGGGCCGTGGCATGCACCTGCGCCGTGGCATCGACCACCGCGCTGGCATGCACGCCGGCCGACTCAGGCGGGCGGGTGAGCCGCGCCCACAGCTGCGTGAGCCGGGCGAAGTAAAGGTAGGGATCGGGCGTGACGATGACCGCACCCCCCGCCGGCCGCGCACGGGCCTCGTCCGCCTGCGCAGGCGCCACGATGACGCAGCCGGCCGCGGTGTCGGCCAGCTGCGAGCGGTAGCGGGGATTGGACAGGAAGCTCACCGTGGAGGCGGTGGCCCCTGACAGCGGGCCGATGCGATCCAGGCGCATCGCGGGATCGCCCGTCACATCACCGCCGAGTCGGGCGGTGATGTCGGCCAGCGTGAGCGAGATCGTCATGCCAGCCAGCCTTGCCGCTGGCCGTGCATCACTTGCCCGCGTTCAGCGCGTCGATCACCTTCTTGGTGATGTCCACGCGGGGACCGGCAAAGACCACTTCCTGCAGGATCAGGTCGTACTTCTCGCTGTCGAAGATCTGCTTGATGACCTTGTTGGCGCGTTCCACCACCAGGGCCAGCTCTTCGTTCTTGCGGTTGTTCAGGTCTTCCTGGAACTCCCGGCGCTTGCGCTGGAAGTCGCGGTCCTGCTCCACCAGCTCGCGCTGGCGGCGGGTGCGCTCCGCTTCGCTGAGCGTGGGTGCGTCCTTGTCCAGCTTGTCGGAGGCGGCCTTGAGCTTGTTGGCCACGTCCGCCAGGTCCTTCTCGCGCTTGCCGAACTCGGCTTCCAGCTTGGTTTGTGCGGCCTTGGCCGGCGTGGCCTCCCGCAGCACACGTTCGCTGTTGACGTAGCCGATCTTCAACTCCTGGGCTTGCGCGACAGAGCACGTCGCCCACAGCGACGCGGTTGCCACCGCGGCCGCCAACGTCTTCCACTTGTTCATCAAAACGCAGTCCCGATCTGGAATTGGAATTTCTGGATTCTATCGTTGCGCTCCTTGCGGATCGGCGAGCCGAAGCTGAGCTTCAGCGGCCCCACCGGAGAGATCCACGACAGGCCGATACCCGCCGATGCCCGCAAGCTGCCGGCGTCGATGGATTCATGCTCGCCCCACACGTTGCCCACGTCGGTGAAGCCGAAGATGCGCAGCGTCTTGTCGTTGCCGGCGCCCGGCACCGGCACGTACAGCTCGGCGTTCACGTTGGCGCGGCGGTTGCCGCCGATGTAGGTGCCGGTGACGTCCACCGGACCCAGCGAGCTCTGGTCGAACACCCGCACCGAGCCCAGGCCACCGCCGTAGAAGTTCTTGAAGATCGGGAACGGCCGGCCGCCCAGGCCCTTGCCCCAGCCCACTTCGCCGTTCAGGCCCAGCGTGAACTGCGTGCCCAGCGGGATGTAGTGTTGGTACTGGGCGTTGGCGCGCACATAGCGCGCATCGCCCAGGGTGGACAGTTCCACGTTCACCCGCTTGTAGCTGCCGTTGGTGGGCACCAGGGCGCTGTCGCGCTGGTCGCGCGCCCAGCCCAGCGTGAACGGCACGGTCAGGCTGCGCTGGCCGAACTGCTCGCGGTACAGCAGGTAGCTGTTGGGCAAGGCGCCGGTGCCCTTGATGTTGGTGCTCTCGACGCCAATGCCGAAGAACACCGTGTCGAACTCGGAGAACGGCACACCGAAGCGGATGGACGCACCGGGGGTGGACAGTTCGTAGTCCACGCCCTGGCTGTTCAGCGGCTTGCTGGTGCGGTAGTACACGTCGAACGCGCGCGAGATGCCGTCCACCGTGAAGTACGGGTCCACCGTGGAGAACACGATGTTGCGGTTGTACTTGCTGGTGTTGACCTCGATGCCCAGGTAGTTGCCCGAGCCGAACACGTTTTCCTGCTTGATCGAGCCGGTCAGCGCCAGCTTGTCGGCGCTGGAGAAGCCGGCGCCCAGCATCAGGTTGCCGGTGGGCTTCTCGACCACGTTGATCGTCAGGTCGACCTGGTCGGCGGTGCCCGCGACCTCGTTGGTCTCGATGTTGACTTCCTTGAAGTAGCCCAGGCGGTCGACGCGGTCGCGCGAGAGCTTGATCTTCTGGCCGTCGTACCAGGCCGACTCGAACTGGCGGAATTCGCGGCGCACCACCTCGTCGCGGGTGCGGGTGTTGCCGGCCACGTTCACACGGCGCACGTATACGCGGCGCTGCGGCTCGGCATTGAGCACCACCACCACCTGGCCGGTGGCACGGTCGATCTCGGGGCGCTGCTCGACACGCGCGAAGGCATAGCCGAAGAGGCCGAAGCGCTCGGTGAACTGGCGCGTGGTCTGGGCCACGTCCTCGGCGCGGTAGGGCTCGCCGGGCTTGATGCGCACCAGGTCTTTGAACTCCTGCTCGCGGCCCAGGTAGTCGCCTTCCAGCCGCACCGCGGTGACGGTGTAGCGCTGGCCTTCGCGGATGGAGATGGTGATCGAGATGTCCTGCTTGTCCGGCGAGATCGTGACCTGCGTGGACTCGACCGCGAACTCGAGGTAGCCACGGTTGGTGTAGTAGGCGCGCAGGGTTTCCAGGTCGGCGTTGAGCTTGGTGCGCGAGTAGCGGTCGGCCTTGGTGTACCAGGTCAGCCAGCCGCCGGTGCTCTGCTCGAACAGGCCCAGCAGCGTGCTCTCGGAGAAAGCCTGGGCACCGACGATGCGGATGTCCTTGATTTTGGCCGCCTCGCCTTCGGTCATCGTGAAGGTGACGTCCACGCGGTTGCGCTCCAGCGGCGTGATGGTGGTCACCACCTCGGCGCCATAGAGGCTGCGCGTCAGGTACTGGCGCTTGATTTCCTGCTCGGCGCGGTCGACCACGGCGCGGTCGAAGGGCAGGCCTTCGCCGATGCCGGCGTCCTTCAGCGACTTGGTCAGGGTTTCCTTGTCGAACTCCTTCAGGCCGATGAAGTTGACCGAGGAGATCACCGCGCGCTCTTCGGCGATGACGACCAGCACGTCGCCCTCCACCTCCATGCGCACGTCCTTGAACAGGCCGGTGGCGAACAGCGCGCGCAGGCCGGCCGCGCCCTTTTCGTCGTTGTAGGTGTCGCCGATGCGGAAAGGCAGCGCCGCGAACACCGTGCCGGGGTCGGTGCGCTGCAGACCTTCGATGCGGATGTCCTTCAGGGTGAAGGGTTCGACCGCCAGCGCGGGCAGTGCTGCCACGCTGCACACCACGGCCACGCAGGCGGCTACCGGCCGCAGCGGGCTCGGGCAAAAGAATGAATGCATCGGGAGAACGTCAGTGCAGGCCCAGCAGGCGGGCCACGTCGTTGGAAAGGGCGAGGGACATCAGCAAAAGCATGATGAAGGCACCGCCACGCTGCAGCCATTTGAGCCACAGCTCGGAGACCGGCCGGCCGGTCACACCCTCGAAAAGATAATACATGAGGTGCCCGCCATCGAGCATCGGCAGCGGCAGCAGGTTCAGCACGCCCAGGCTCACGCTGACCAGCGCGAGGAACCCCAGGTATTCGGGCAGCCCGCGCTGCACCGACTGCCCCGCCTGGTCGGCGATGGTCAGCGGGCCCGACAGGTTCTTGAGCGAAGCTTCGCCCACCAGCATGCGGCCCATCATCTGCAGCGTGAGCACCGAGACGTCCCAGGTGCGTTCGGCGCCGTTGACAAGCCCTTCGATCGGGCCGCGGCGCACGTTGACCATCTCGTAGGGCTTGCCCACGTAGGCATCGATGCGGCCGATGGCCTGGCGGCCTTCGGAGGTCACGCGCGGCTCGACCGTCAGCTCGAGCATGCGGCCCTGGCGTTCGACCACCCAGGCCAGCGGCACACCGGTGCCGCCCTGCACCGACTGGCGGATGCGCTCGCGCAGCGACTGCGCATCGCCCACCGGCTCGCCATCCACCCGCAGCACGCGGTCGCCTTCGCGCAGGCCGGCGCGGTCGGCCGGGCCGCCGGATCGCACCTCGCCCAGCACCGGCTCGCTGTACGGCGCGCCGATGCCGATCTGCCGCATCAGCGCTGCGTCCATCTCCTGGCCGGCCACGCGGTCGAGCTCGAGCACCAGGCTGCGGCTGCGGTGGCCACCGGGCTCGCTGACCATCAGAAACAGCCGCTCACCGCGCAGCACCGACTGGGTGATGCGCCAGCGCACGTCGGTCAGCGATGCGACGTCTTCCCAGGCCTCGCCGTCCTCGGACGTGGCGGTCACTTCGTCGCCGGCCCGCAGGCCCGCGCGCTCGGCCAGGCTGCCGGCCACCGGTGCCGACAGCACGGCCTTGGGCTCGTTGATGCCGATCCACTGCGCAGCCGCATACAGCGCCACCGCCAGCAGCAGGTTGGCGGCCGGCCCGGCGGCCACGATGGCGGCCCGCTTGCGCAGCGGCTGCCGGTTGAAGGCCTGGCTGCGCAGTTGCGGCGCCACCGGGCCCTCGCTTTCATCGAGCATGCGCACATAGCCGCCCAGCGGCAATGCGCTGATGACGAACTCGGTGCTGTCGGGCGTGGCCTGGCGGCGCCACAGCACGCGGCCGAAGCCGACGGAAAAGCGCAGCACCTTGACGCCGCAAGCGCGCGCCACGCGGTAGTGGCCGTACTCGTGGATGACGATCAGCACCCCGAGGGTGAGCAGGAAAGCCAGAACCGTGATCATCGCGAGAGCCCCTGAACCAGGCTGCGGGCATGGGCGCGGGCGGCGGCGTCCAGCGCCAGCAAGTCGTCCAGCGCCGGCTCGGCCGGCAGCTGGGGCAGCACCGCTTCCACCGTGGCGGCGTTGATGCGGTGGATGTCGAGGTAGCCGGTGCGTTCCGCCAGGAAGGCCTCCACCGCCACTTCATTGGCGGCGTTGAGCACCGTGGTGCTGCCCTCGGGGCCGCGCAAGGCGTCCCACGCCAGGTACAGGCCAGGAAAGCGCTGGCGGTCGGCCGGCGCGAAGCTGAGCGCGGACAGCGTCAGGAAGTCGAGCTGCGCGGCGCCGGACTCGATGCGCTCAGGGAACGAGAGGCCATAAGCGATCGGCACCCGCATGTCGGGCGTGCCCAGCTGCGCCAGCACCGAGTGGTCGCGGCACACCACCATCGAATGGATGATGCTTTGCGGGTGCACCACC
>CAKZXL010000043.1 GCA_937883885.1 uncultured Aquincola sp.
AGATAAAGGCGAATGTCCACCGGTTGCGTGCCCTCGGCCGTGAAGTCGAACTGCGCGCGCCAGTGGCCGGGCACGCCGTCGGGCACGGCTTCAGTGAACACGTACGAGAACTTGCCGCTGGCGGCCGTGAGCACCGCTTCGGGCTTGACGCCGAAGGGCAGGTCCTTCAGCGGGCCGCCGGTGAACTCGACCATGAACTTGCGCACGCCGGCCGGTCGCGGCTGGCCGGGCTGGCCGCCGCGGCCCAGCCGCGTGCCGGTGCAGTAGGCCAGCGGCGTGGGGTAGGGCTCCTTGTCGGTCCAGTGCAGGCGGTAGCGCAGGCTGTAGCGGCTGCCGGCCTTGGCGGGCTGGCGCGGCACCCACATCGCCACCGTGTTGTCGTGGATCTCGTCGTCGGTCGGGATCTCGATCAGCTGCACCTCGCCTTCGCCCCAGCCGCTGTCCAGCGGCTCCACCCACAGGCCCGGGCGGCGGTCGTACATCACGCCGTCCAGGTAATGGTCGAAGTTGCGGTCGCGCTGCCACAGGCCGAAGCCGCGCGGGTTGTTGTCGGCAAAGGCCGAGGCCGAGGTGGCGTTCGGGTTGTTCAGCGGGCGCCAGATGCGCTCGCCGGCGCCGTTCCACATCGTCAGCCCGTCGGAGTCGTGCACCTCGGGCCGCCAGTCGATGGCGGTGGGCTTGACCGTCTCCGAGTACCAGTACATCGACGTCAGCGGCGCCAGCCCCAGCCGCGCCACGTCCTTGCGCAGGAACAGGCGCGCATCGATGTCCATGATCACCGCCGCCTCGCGCTTCATCACGAAGCGGTAGGCGCCGGTGATGCTGGGGCCTTCCAGCAGCGCATGCACGGTGACGCTGGTGCTGCCTTCGGCCGGCGGCTCGAACCAGAAGTGGGTGAAGGAAGGAAACTCTTCGTCCTGCCCCGGCACCGCGGGGTTGATGGCCACGCCGCGTGCCGACAGCCCGTACTGGTACAGCTCGCCGATGGCGCGGAAGTAGCTGGCGCCCAGAAAGGCCACCCAGTCGTTGCTCTTCCAGTCGAGCTTGTTCTGGTCGCCCAGCCGGCTTTCCTGAAAGCGGAAGCCGGCAAAGCCCGCGCCCTCGGGCAGCTCGCGGGCGGGGCTGTCGGCCGGCATGTCGAAGTAGCGCGGCGAATACAGGATCTCGCGCGCGCCCCACGCGTCCCCCTGCTTGTCCAGCACATGCATGTGCACCGGCGTCTGGAAGAAGCGGCCCATGTGGAAGAAGGTCACCGGGAAGGGGCCGGGGCCGTCCTTGAACAGCGCGCTGTCGGTGTCGAAGCGCAGCTTGCCGTGCGCTTCGTAGTCGATGCGCTCCAGCACCTCGCGCGGCAGGTTCACCAGCGCGGTGGGCGCCTGGCGCGACAGGGCTTCGGCCCGCGCCACCAGCGCCTCGAACGAAAACGGCTTGCGCGGCCCCAGGCGCAGCCCGGTGGTGGCAGCGGGCTGCGCCTGCGCCGGCAGGCCCAGCGCGGCCAGGCCCAGCGCGCTGCCGGCGGCGGTGATGAAGTGGCGTCGGTCGAGGCGGGTGGTGTTTGCTTGATCCATGCGAGGGGCGTGGGTGGTGACAACGGCGCCGAGGATATGCGCGGTGCCGGCACGCTTTGTAAGCAGCCGCCATACCCGAATGCCGCACTGCACCATGACGGGCGGGCCACCTCGGCGCGCCGGGCAAGGCCCCAGCCGCGGGTGCCGCGCAGCCGCTCGTTAGACTGGCGGGCGCACTTTTTCGCGTTTTTGCCCTCTGCCGTCCTCCATGCCCACGCCCACCGAAGCCGCGCTGCTGGCAGCGCTCCAGTCCGTCGTCGACCCCAACACCGGCGAAGACTTCGTTACCACCCGGCAGCTGCGCAACCTGCGCATCGACGGCGGCGACGTGGCCTTCGACGTGCAACTGGGCTACCCGGCGCAAAGCCAGTTCCCGGCGCTGCGCAAGGCCCTGGTGGCCGCGGCGCGCAGCGTGCCGGGGGTGGAGAACGCGAGCGTCAACCTCAGCAGCGTCGTCGTCGCCCATGCGGTGCAACGCGGCGTGCAACTGCTGCCGGGCGTCAAGAACGTGATCGCCGTGGCCTCGGGCAAGGGCGGCGTGGGCAAGAGCACCACGGCCGCCAACCTGGCGCTGGCGCTGGCTGCCGAAGGCGCCACCGTGGGCCTGCTGGACGCCGACATCTACGGCCCCAGCCAGCCCACGATGATGGGTGTGCAGGGCCAGCCGCAAAGCCTGGACGGCAAGAGCATGGAGCCGCTGCAGGGCCACGGCGTGCAGCTGATGTCCATCGGCTTTCTGGTGCAGCCCGACCAGGCCATGATCTGGCGCGGCCCCATGGTCACGCAGGCGCTGGACCAGCTGCTGCGGCAGACCAACTGGAAGAACCTGGACTACCTGATCGTCGACATGCCGCCCGGCACCGGCGACGTGCAGCTGAGCCTGTGCCAGCGCGTGCCGCTGACCGGCGCCGTCATCGTCACCACGCCGCAGGACATCGCGCTGCTGGACGCCCGCAAGGGCCTGAAGATGTTCGAGAAGGTGGGCGTGCCCATCCTGGGCATCGTCGAGAACATGGCGGTGCACGTGTGCTCGCAGTGCGGCCATGCCGAGCACATCTTCGGCGCCGAAGGCGGCAAGAAGATGGCGGCTGAATACAACGTGGACTACCTGGGCGCGCTGCCGCTCAAGCTCTCGATCCGCGAGCAGGCTGACGCCGGCCGCCCCACCGTGGTGGCCGAGCCCGACAGCGAAGTGGCCGGCCTGTACAAGGCGGTGGCCCGCCAGGTGGCGGTGACGGTGGCGCGCAAGGCCAAGGACTTCTCGGCCAAGTTCCCGACCATCACCATCAGCAAAGGCACCTGAGGCTTCAGGCGCCCATGAAAAAGGCCCCGCGAGGGGCCTTTGCCTTTTGGGGATGGCTGCCTGGGGCAGCCACCCGGCCTTACGGCGTCACCTGGATCAGGTCGGCCTCGCGGCCGGCCTTGCCGTTGGCGTGCAGCAGCAGCAGCCCGGTCTGGCTGTGGGCATTGGCCGCCACGCCCGGCGTCTTGCTCACCACGACGCCGCCCTGGCCGTTGGCCGGCAGGGTGAAGGCGTCGAAGGTGGCGGTGTACTTCGGCTTGGCGGGGATGAAGCTCTGACCAGCCACCACGTCGGTCAGATTGCCGCTGTGGTAGTTGTCGTAGGCCCGCACCTCGAAGTTGATCTTCTTGCCGAGGTCGGTGATGCCCAGGTCGCCCGGCAGCACCGTCAGGATGGCGTTGGCCGAGTCCAGGTCCGCGTCGATGTAGAAGTTGGCCACCGCGGCGCCGTTGTTGCTGCCGTTGGGGTTGAGCTTCTGCGCCACCACCAGGGTGCGGCCGCTGGTGCCGAAGTCGCCGCTTTCGCGGGTGTACACCACCGCATCGGCCACGCCGTCGTTGTTGACGTCCACGTACACGTCGAACTCGGCCGGGTAGGCCGGGTGCGCACGGCGCCCGAAGGTCGTCACCGCAAACTGCAGGGCCGGCTCGCCGATGTCGATCACCCGCACGCCGGTGGCCTTGATGTCGATCACCGCCGCATCGCTGCCGGCGGCCGGCTGCACCAGGCTGATCTGCGGGCTGATGCCGGTGAGGGCGAACACGTCGGTGTAGCCACCGGTGGCGCCGCCCGCGTTGCTCACGCCCAGCAGCGCGCTGCTGCCACCCGACAGGGCCACCGAGGTGGTGGACGGCGTCACGTTGGCAGCCTTGTGCGGCAGGATGTGCCAGGGCACCGTCACGGTTTCCTGGGCGTCGCCCACCGACACGTAGCCGTCGTACTCCACCTCGTTGAGCAGCGCGCCGGTGCCCTGGTCGGCCGCAAAGCCCAGGTTCCAGGCGGGCAGCTTGCTGGCGTCCAGCGTCATGGTGATGACGAAGGCGCCCGTGCCATTGGCCGGCACCGTGATGCTGGCGGGCATGCTCAGGCTCACCGCGCCGCTGGCTTCGTCATTGGCATAACGGAAGCTGCGCTGGATGGTGTAGGTACGCGACGAGCTGCTGTAGTTGCGCACCGCCACCTTCTTGGTGAACTTGCTCAGCCCGGTGGCCCGCACCACGCCGAAGGACAGGGCCACGCTGTAGGGGTTGGTGGCGTCCCACAGCCCGGTGGTCAGCGCCGCGCTGCGGTCCACCCGCAGTTCACCGGCGCCGATGCGGGTGATGGGTGCCAGCACGCCCGGCAGCGTGGCCGGGTTGGTGTACACGGCGGTGTTGGCCGCGTTCATCAGGCGCGACTTGATCTCGATCGGCGTGGCCTGCGGGAACTTCTGCAGCAGCAGCGCCGCCGCGCCCGCCACCATCGGCGTGGCACCCGAGGTGCCCCCGAAGGCTTCGGTGCCGGTGCCGGTGCCGAACACGGCTGAGACCGAGGCGCCCGGGGCGCCGATCTCGGGCTTGATGGCACCGTAGCTGTACGACGGCCCCCGCGCCGAGGTGCTGGCCATGCTGCCGGCCAGCGGGATCACGTTGGCTCGGTTGACCGTGACGGTGACCGGGCTGCCGCCGCCCAGCGCCGACTTCAGCCGCGCGCCCACTTCCTGGCCGATGACCAGGGCCTGCACCAGGTCGGTTTCGCCGCCGCTGCTGAAGGATGGCGCTTCGCCCGGCGCGTTGTTGGCGATCAGCGCGCCGATGGCGCCGCGGGCCTTGGCATTGGCCACCTTGGTGCTGATGTTGCACGAGCCGCGGTCGATCAGCGCCACCTTGCCGGTGAAGTCGGGCGTGCTGGCCAGCGCGCAGGCAATGGCGGCAGCGCCGCTGCCGCCGTAGGCCACCTGGCCGCTGAAGCCGCTGGTCACCGGCGCCCATTCCAGCGTGGCGGTGTTGCCGTAGCTGCCGGCGATGCTGGCCGGCGCATTGACCACCAGCGCGATGGCGCCGGCCGAAGGCACGGCCGTCTGCGCCACGCTGATGGCTTCCGGCGCGGTGGACGACGAGCTGACGATGTACGGCCGGTCGGCCGCATTGCCGGCGGCCGCCACCACCACGATGCCGAAGCGCACCAGGTTGCTCACCGCCTGTGCGCTGGAGTCTTCACGCTGGCCGTAGTTGCCACCCAGCGACAGGTTGACCACGTCGGCCGAGTCCGAGAAGTCGAGGTCGCCGTTGGGGTCCATCGCCCAGTCCAGGCCCTGCAGCGTGGCCAGGCCGCTGCAGCTGGTGCTGACGCTGCTGCACACCTTGACGGCGTAGATCTTGGCGCCGGGCGCCATGCCCTTGTGCTGGCCGTCGTTGCTGCTGCCCGCGGCGATGTCGGCCACGTGCGTGCCGTGGCCGGCGCCGCTGCCGGCGTCGATCGGGTTGGCGTCGGGCGCCAGCGCGCCGTTGGGCCAGGTCTCGCCCACGAAGTCGTAGCCGCCGATCACCTTGGCGGTAGGGAACACGCCCGGGGTGACGATGGTGGGGTTGGTGGCCGCGGCCGCATAAGCGGCCGCCGTGCCGGCGCCGCCCAGGTTGCGGTGGGTGTAGTCCACGCCGCTGTCCAGCACCGCGATGCGCGTGCCCGCGCCGGTGAAGCCCATCTGCTGCAGCGCCTTGCCGCCCACGTAGGGCACGGTTTCGTCGAGCGAGCGCTGGGTGTCGGGCACCGGCAGGATGCCGCTGACGCCCGCCAGCTTGCCGATCTGCGCCAGGCTGCTGGCCGGCGCCGAGACCACCAGCGCGTTGTAGGCCTTGCCCACGCGGCCCAGTTCGCTGCCGCCGAGGGCGCGCACCTGGGCCATCAAGGTGTCCTGCTTGCTCTTGAGGCTGGCCATGTAGGCCTGGCGCTGGGCCAGCGTCATCACGCCCTGGCCCTGCTTGGCATTGGCGCCGACGGCCAGCGCCAGCGGCGCATCGGTCAGGCGGACCACCACCTGCACGGTGCCATTGAGCGCCGTGATGCGGGGCGCGCTGGCCACCGTGACGGGGGCGGGCAACTTGAGGGCCGCCACGCGGGCGGCGACGGGGGTCTGTGCGGTGGCGGGCTGCAGGCTCAGCAGCGTGCCCAGGGCCAGACCCAGCGCCGAAAGGGCGCGAGGAATCGAATGCATACCGGTCTCCGTGTCGATGAGGAGGAAGGCAGTTGCGTACCCGTGGGCCTCATGAGCCCGCGGGCATCCAGGGCTCAGGCGTTGGGGCGGCGCCGGCGGCGCAGCACCGCCAGGCCGGCCAGCCCGGCGCCCATCAGCAGCGCAGCGCCAGGCTCGGGCACGGCGGCCACGGTGGCGCCGGTGAGGGTGATGGCGTAGCTCTGGGCGGTTTCGGTGACCGGTATGGCCTGCGAGCCGTCCCAGGAAGCCAGAGGGCCGCTGGCGGGGTTGCCAGCCAGCGTGTCGTTGAGGCCACCCGGCAGGAAAACGCTGTTGCCGTTGGCGTCCAGGGCGCGGAAGCCGCCGAGCGCGACGCCGAGGTAGTAGGTACCGGGGGCCGACAGCGAGCCCAGACTGAAAGCGCCCCCCAGGCTGTTGTTGGCGCCGTCGTCGTTGGCCAGCACGCCGTAGCCTGCTGCATTGAAGAGGAACAGAGCCGAATCGAATTCCGTCCCGTTCTGAACTTTGGCGCTGAACAGCGCCGCGTTTGTCACCTGGATGCGAAAGAGGTCCACCTGGTAGAAGAACTCGCCGGAGCCGAAAGCCGTGGACTGCAGGAACCCGGTGATGCCGGTCAACGGCATGGACCCGCCGGGGATGATTTCAGCCGTGTCCGGCAGATCGCCGGCATCGGTTTCTTGCCAGACGAGCGCATGTGCGCCCTGCGAGA
>CAKZXL010000044.1 GCA_937883885.1 uncultured Aquincola sp.
CATGCCCGCTACCCGCTCACCTTCGGGCCCACGCCCATCCAGCCGCTCAAGCGCCTGTCGGCCCACCTGGGCGGCGAGGTGCAGCTGTATGCCAAGCGCGAGGACTGCAACAGCGGCCTGGCCTTCGGCGGCAACAAGACCCGCAAGCTCGAGTACCTGATCCCCGAGGCGCTGGCCCAGGGTTGCGACACGCTGGTGTCCATCGGCGGCATCCAGAGCAACCAGACGCGCCAGGTGGCCGCGGTGGCTGCGCACCTGGGCCTGAAGTGCGTGCTGGTGCAGGAGAACTGGGTGAACTACAGCGACGCGGTGTACGACCGCGTGGGCAACATCCAGCTGTCGCGCATCCTGGGCGCCGACGTGCGGCTGGATGCGGCCGGCTTCGACATCGGCATCCGCCCCAGCTGGCAGCAGGCGATGGACGAGGTGCGCCAGGCCGGCGGCAAACCCTTCCCCATCCCGGCCGGCTGCTCGGAGCATCCGCTGGGCGGGCTGGGATTCGTCGGCTTTGCCGAGGAGGTGCGCGCGCAGGAAGCCGAGCTGGGCTTCCGCTTCGACTACATCGTGGTGTGCTCGGTCACCGGCAGCACGCAGGCCGGCATGGTGGTGGGCTTCGCGGCCGACGGCCGGGCCGACCGGGTGATCGGCATCGACGCCTCGGCCAAGCCCGAGCAGACGCATGCGCAGATCCTGCGCATCGCCCGCCACACGGCCGAGCTGGTGGAGCTGGGCCAGCCCATCACCGCGGCCGACGTGGTGCTGCACACCGAGTATGGCGGCCCCGAGTACGGCCTGCCCAACGAAGGCACGCTGGAAGCCATCCGCCTGTGCGCGCGTACCGAAGGCATGCTCACCGACCCGGTGTACGAGGGCAAGTCGATGCACGGCATGATCGATCTGGTGCGCAAGAAGGCCTTCCCGGCCGGCTCGCGCGTGCTGTACGCCCACCTGGGCGGCGTGCCGGCGCTCAACGCCTACAGCTTCCTCTTCCGCAACGGTTGAGGCGTGAAGGCAGGGCTGGCTGCATGGCGCACGGTTGCGCCGTCGGAAACCGTCGGCTTTCGCAAGGGCTGCGTAGGCTGGTGATGCGCGGCTCGGTGCCGGCGGGCCTGCGCTACCTGGAAGCGGCCGGCGCCATCTCGGGCGACTTCGGCTCGCCGTACCTCTCCGATGTGGGTGCCCGCGCGCACGACTTCGCCAACTCGACCGATGGCGGCGCCAGCTGGATGGTGCACTCGGGCCTGAACGCGATCGAGGTGCGTGGCACCGTGTCGCCGGTGCCGGAAGCGGGCAGCAGCCTGCTGATGCTGCTGGGCGGCGGCATGCTGCTCATGGCCGCCCGGCGAGGGCGCGCCGGCGGCTGACGAAGCTCAGCCGGCGTTCACCGGATCCAGCCGCCGGTGCGGCACCGCGACCAGTTCGCGGCGCTGCCAGCCGGTGCCCACTTCCAGCGGGTAGTCGGCGGCGAAGAGGCCGTCTTCCGACGCGATCTCCACATACAGCACCGCCTGGCGGTGGCCGGTGCGGCGTTCGCTGACGTAGGCGAACAGCTGCTCGGGCCGCCGCTCGGCGAACAGGCGCGCGAACAGCATGCGGCGGCGCTGGGTGTCTTCCAGCAGCAGCGGCTGGTCGACGCCGCGGCTGGAAGGCGGAATCCACGCCGTGGCCAGCATCTCGCCGGGGATGCAGGTGTCCATCTCGATGCCGTAGACCTGGCCTTGCACGCTCATGCCGCGGCGGATGTTGCTGCGCAGCGGCCTGAACACTTCGCGGAAGGCCGCGTTGATGTCCGCGGACTCCATGAAGCGGTGCAGGCGGCCACCGCGGTGGTCGTGGAAGGAAGGGGCGAAGGCGGGGTCGCAGGTGTCCATGAGGGAGGTTTCGGCGCCTGCTGCGCCGCCTTGAGTGGCGGCCGCCCGCCCGTGTTGTTACGCATGCCGCCCGGCGCCGCTCGCTCCCACAATGCCGGCGGCAGTGGCAAGCGCGGAGGTGGCATGTCGGCTTCAGTGAGCGGCGCGTGGGCAGCGGGCGGCAGCGCGTGGCCGTACGCGGCACGCCGTGCGTCGATTCCGTCACGAACCGAACCACCACGGCGGGCGGCATGGTCAAGCAGCGTGCTGCGCTCCCGATGACAGGCAGCCCCTGCGATGCACCCTGCCGGTGCACGCCCCTGTCTTCGAGCTGTACGCCCTTGCCCTCACCTGCCCCTTCTTCGTGGCGCCGCTTCTGGCTGGCGCTGACCCTGTGCCTGCCCGGCCTGCCGCTGCATGCCGCCGAGCCCCCCGACGACGCCGATCTGGCCGCCGCGCTGGCCCAGCCGGTGTACGGCGCCAGCCGGCTGGACGCCGCCAGCAAGCGCGCCCAGGACATGCGCACTGCGCCCGGCGCGGCGGCGGTGCGCACAGGCGGCGAAATCGCCGCCCAGGGCTACCGCACGCTGGGCGAGGTGCTGGAAAGCCTGCCCGGCGTGCACCTGCGCTATGACCGCGCCTACAGCTACGTGGGCCTGCGTGGCATCACGCGCCCGGGCGACTACAGCTCGCGCCTGCTGGTGCTGGTGGACGGCGTGCGGGTGAACGACGCGCTCTACGAATCCGCGCCGATGGACCGCGACTTCCCGATCGACGTCTCGCTGATCGACCGGGTGGAGTTCATCCCCGGTCCCGGCTCGGCGCTGTATGGCGGCAATGCGGTGGCCGGCGTGGTCAACGTCATCACCCGCTCGCCCGCGCAGCTGGCCGGCGGCCAGGGCAGCGTGGGCATCGGCAGCCACAGCCAGCGCCGCGCCACCGCCGCCTGGGGCGGCAACTGGGGCGGCCAGCGCGTGCTGCTGGGCCTGGCCACCGAGAACCGCCCCGGCACCGACCTGCACTACCCCGAATACGCCAGCCCCGGCAACCCGCTGGGCACCGCGCACGGCCGCGATGGCGAACGGGCCGACAAGCTGTTTGCCAAGCTGCAGCACGACGAGCTGCAGCTGAGCCTGGGCCTGTCGCAACGCACCAAGGGCATTCCCACCGGCGCCTACGACACCGCCTTCGACACCGCGGCCGACTGGGTCGACCGCTATGCGATGGTGAGCGTGGCCTGGCGGCGCATGCTGTCGCCCGAGTCGACGCTGGAGCTGCAGGCCAACCATGCGCGCTATGCCTTCGACTCGCGCACCGAGAACACCGCCGGCCAGCACCTGCGCAACGGCAACGATGCACGCTGGTACGGCGCCGAGCTGCGCTGGCGCCACACCGGCTGGCTGGGCCACCGGGTGACGCTGGGGCTGGAGACGCAGCGCAACTACCGCCAGCAGATCACCCAGGCCGTGGAACAGGTGGCCGATCCCGACGCCACCCGGCTGGCCGGCCACAGCGAGCGCCATGGCCTGTACCTGGTGGACGAGTGGACGCTGCGCCCCGACCTGCTGCTGAACCTGGGCCTGCGCAGCGACCGCCGCACCGACGGCAGCCATGGCACCACGCCGCGGCTGGCACTGATCTGGTCGGCCACGCCGGCCTGGACCTTCAAGTGGCTCAGCGGCAGCGCCTACCGCGAGCCCAACTTCAACGAGCTGTACTACGAAGACGAGCTGCAGCGCCGCCCCGACGGCCTGCGGGTGGAATCGCTGCGCTCGCACGAGCTGGTGGCGCTGTGGCGGCCCGTGCCCGCCTGGCAACTGCAAGGCTCGCTGCACCGCGCGCGCATGTCCGACGTCATCGAGCTGGTCAGGCGCGACGACGGGCTGATGGGCTTCACCAACCGCGGCGGCGTGCACACCCTGGGCGCCGACCTGGAAGCCAGCTGGATCTCCGCCGGCGGCATGCAGCTGCGCGGCAGCACCAGCTTCGAGCGTGCGGAAGACGCCGAGACCGGCCAGCCGCTGAGCAACGCACCGCTGCACCTGTGGAAGCTCTCGCTCACCAGCCCCACGCCGGTGGCCGGCCTGGGCGTGGGCCTGAACCTGCTGCGCGTGGGCGACCGCCGCCTGCTGCAAGGCGGCAGCACCGAAAGCTACCTGCGGGTGAACGCCCGCCTGCGTTATGCGCCGCCCGGCAGTCCCTGGGAAGCCAGCCTGAGCGCCTACAACCTGCTGGACCGGCGCTATGCCGACCCCGCCGGCCCCGAGCACCAGCAGGCCAGCCTGGCGCAGGACGGCCGCAGTTGGTGGCTGCAGCTGGGCCGCCGCTTCTGACCATGGGCCAGCTGTTCCGCCCCCCCATAGGCGCCCGCGCCTGGCCCCGCCACCTGGCGATGCTGTCGCTGGCCGTCGCCCTGGCCTGGCTGCCCGCCGCTGCCAGCGCCCAGTCCATCGGCAGCGATGCCCAGGCCAAGGCGCGCGTGGTGGTCACCTTTGCCCGCTTCGTGCAATGGCCGGCCGACACCTTCGCCAGCGAAGACATGCCGCTGCAGCTGTGCGTGCTGCACGACAGCGCCACGCTGGCCGATGCCTTTCGCCGCCAGCTGGCCGCGCCGGTGCCCGGGCGGCCGATGCAGCTGCAGCTGATGCCCGCCGCCACCGGCCACACCGCGCTGGCCGCGCCGGCCGCCCATTGCCACCTGATGTACTTCGACGACAGTGCCCCGCGCCGCCTGACCGAGCTGCTGCCCCCGCCCGACGAGCCCGTGCTGACCATGGCGCAAGTGGACGGCTTTGCCAGCCGCGGCGGCATGGTGGAGCTGGTGGTGGTGAACGACGCGCTGCGCTTCGACGTCAACCTGGCCGCCTTGCAGCGGGCCAACCTGAACGTGCGCGCCGGCGTGCTCAAGCTCGCGCGCGAGGTGCTGCGCGACGGAGGCCGACGATGAAGCGCCGCCGCCGGCCCGCGCCGCTGGAGCGCTGGTGGTCCGCCCGGGCCGACCAGCCGCTGCGCCGCCGCCTGCCGCGCCTGTTCGTGTTCGCCGCCTCGCTCACCGCACTGCTGTCGCTGGTGGCGCTGCTGACGGTGGCCCTGTGGTTCGAAGACCGCCGCACCCAGGGCGAAGCCGAGGAGCTGGCCCGCACCATCGCCTTTGCGCTGGAAGCGCCGCTGGCCTTCGGCGACCTGCAGGCCGCGCACGACACGCTGGCCGTGCTGCGCGTGCGCAGCAACGTGCGCGGCGCCTGGGTGCGCGACGCCACCGGCCAGGTGCGCGCCCGCTACCTGGAAGCCGGGCTCAACGACAACACCGCGCCCCGCCCCGGCTTCGGCCGCCTGGTGGTCACCGCGCCGGTGAGCCCGGGCGGCCAGGCGCTGGGCAGCGTCACGGTGGAGCTGGACGAGCTGCAAAGCTACCGCCAGCTGGCCGTGGGCGGCGCCGCGCTCATCCTGGCGCAGCTGCTGGCCTTGATGGTCAGCCTGCCGCTGGTGCGGCGCATCGCCGCCCGCATCACCGGCCCGATGACGGCCCTGGGCCGCACCGCGGCGCGCATCGCCGAGCAGCGCGACTACTCGCGCCGGCTGGAAGGCGAAGGCCGCGACGAAGTGGGCCAGGCCGTGCGCGCCTTCAACGAGATGCTCGACCAGGTGCAGCAGCGCGACGAGGCGCTGGCCCATGCCAACCGCACGCTGGAAGAACGCGTGGCCCAGCGCACGCAGGAGCTGGCGCAGGAGAAGGAACGGGCCGAGGCCGCCTCGCTGGCCAAGACGCGCTTCCTGGCCAACATGAGCCATGAGCTGCGCACCCCGCTCAATGCGGTGCTGGGCGCCACGCAGCTGCTGCAGCAGGGCGGGCAGGCCAGCCACCGCGCCCAGCTGATCGAGACCATCGGCCAGAGCGGCGCCAACCTGCTGGCCTTGATCGAGAACGTGCTGGACGTGGCCCGCATCGAGTCGGGTGCGCTCACGCTGTCGCAGGAAGCCTTCAACCTGGTGGACTGCGTGGAAGCCGCGGTGGCCACCGCCTCGGTGGCGGCGCGCGCCGGCGGCCTGGCGATGGCGGCCATCATCCACCCCACGCTGGGCGCCTGGCGCCTGGGCGACCCGATGCGGCTGCGCCAGGTGCTGCTGAACCTGCTGGGCAATGCCGTCAAGTTCACGCCCGCAGGCCAGGTGGTGCTGCGGGTCACGGCGCCGATGGGCGCGCCGGGCTGGGTGTGCTTCAGCGTGGCGGACACCGGCGTGGGCATGGACCTGGACGCCACCCGCGACATCTTCCAGCCCTTTGCGCAGGCCGACGAAGCCACCACCCGCCGCTTCGGCGGCACCGGGCTGGGCCTGACCATCTCGCGCGAGCTGGTGCGGGCCATGGGCGGCGACATCGCGGTGGACAGCCAGCCCGGCGTGGGCAGCACCTTCCGCTTCGAGGTGCCCCTGCCTGCCGCCGACGCGGCCGACGCGGCAGCGGCCGAGCCGGCGCAGCCGCGGCCGGTGGCGCCGCTCTACTTCTTCGAGCCGCACGAGCCCAGCGCCGAGGCACTGGCCGCGATGCTGCAGCGCATGCAGGTGCCGGCTGAACGTGTGACCGATGCGCAGTGGCTGCACGACCGGCTGGCCGCAGTCCAGGCCGCCGGTGACGAAGCGCCCTGGCTGCTGGTGGCCACCGAATCGGCCCAGGCCTGGGCGCTGCTGGAGCGCTGCGCCGACACGCTTGACCCCGAGCGCGTGATCGCGATGAACGATGCGCCCTCCCACGCGGCCGACCGCGCCCGCGAGCACCTGCAGCTGCCGCGCAGCGTGCTCAAGCCGGTGCTGCGGGCCGCGCTGGTCAGCCGCCTGGGCTGGCGGCGCGATGGCCCGCCGCCGGACACCGCCGAGCCACCATCGGCCGCACCGCCGCTCGGCCTGCCTGCGCTGCGGCTGCTGGTGGTGGACGACGACCCCACCAACCAGATGATCGTCACCGCGATGCTGGCCAATGCCGGCCTGGGCGTGCAAAGCGCCGACGACGGCCGCAGCGCGCTGGCCCTGCTGCGCCAGCACCGCTTCGACCTGGTGCTGATGGACTGGCAGATGCCCGACATGGACGGGCTGGAGGTCACCCGCCGCATCCGCAACGGGGTGGCGGGCACCCACAACGCCACCATCCCGGTGGTGGCGCTGACGGCCAACGCCTTCGCCGAAGACCGCGCCGCCTGCCTGGCGGTCGGCATGAACGACTTCCTCACCAAGCCGGTGGTGGCGCAGCAGCTGCTGAACGTGGTGCACCGCTGGACGGCGCAGGCGCAGTCGCAGGCTCAGACCCGGCAGCCCGCGGCCTGACCGGGCCCTGCGCGGCCCGGGGCTGGGGCTAGCTGCCCAGGCTCAGGCCGCCGGCATCCAGCGCCGGCGGGCGCAGCAGGTCGGCGTCCACGCCCATCACCGCGCTGGCGCGCTCCACCGCCTCCCACAGCGCGGCGGGCATCGCCAGGATGTCGTCGGGCGTGGCCGCGCGGGCGATCCAGGCGCCGATCTGGTGGTGCTGTTCAGGCGTGAGCAGGTCCAGGTTCAGCATCTCGTCGATGGTTTTCATGAGAACTCCCTGTTGGATTGGATGAAGCGCACGCAAGTGATCTCCGACGGCGCACCGAGCCGCAGCGGAGGCCCCCAGTATCCGGTGCCGCGGCTGGTGTACACCTGCAGCCGCCCCAGCCGGTCCAGCCCGGCGGTGAACGGCTGCTGCAAGCGCACGAAAAAGCCCCAGGGCCAGATCTGCCCGCCGTGGGTGTGGCCCGACAGCTGCACGTCGAAGCCGGCTTCGGCCGCGCCGGCCGCACTGCGGGGCTGGTGGGCCAGCAGCAGCCGCAGCCCGGCATCGGCCGGG
>CAKZXL010000045.1 GCA_937883885.1 uncultured Aquincola sp.
GCTACTTCTCGGCGTATTCCTTGAGCCGGTTGTAGAGCGTCTTCAGGCTCACGCCCAGCGCGGCGGCGGTGCGTTCCTTGTGGTGGTCGAAGCGCTTGAGCGTGGCCAGGATCACCGCCCGCTCGATCTCGGCCAGCGGCTGGCCGATGCGCACCACCAGCGTCTCGCCGTCGTCGGCGGCGGCCAGCGCGGCCGGCGGCCGGGCACCGGCGCTGCCCGGCACGCCGGGCTGCAGCCATTCGTCATCGATGTCGCGGCCATCGGCCATCAGGTAGATGCGCTGCACCGCATTGCGCAGGTCGCGCACGTTGCCCGGCCAGCGGTGGCGGGTGAGGGCGGCGATGGCGCTGGGCAGGAAACGCTTGGCCACGCCTTCGCGGCGGCCGATGTCCTGCAGGAAGTGCTCGGCCAGCATCGGAATGTCGTCCGGCCGCTCATGCAGCGAAGGCATGCGGATCGGGAACACGTCCAGCCGGTACATCAGGTCTTCGCGCAGCTTGCCGCTGGCCACGGCCTCGGTGGGCACGCGGTTGGTGGCCGCGATCACCCGCACGTCGGTTTCCACCGGCGTGGTGCTGCCCACGCGCATGAAGCTGCCCGTCTCCAGCACCCGCAGCAGCTTGACCTGCAGCTCGGGCGGCATCTCGGTCACTTCGTCGAGGAACAGCGTGCCGCCGTGGGCGCGCTCGAAAAAGCCCAGATGCTGGCGGTCGGCGCCTGTGAAGCTGCCCTTCTCGTGGCCGAAGATCTCGCTTTCGATCAGGTGCGGCGAGATGGCGCCGCAGTTCACCGCCAGGAAGGGCTGGTGGCGGCGGCGGCTCAGGTCGTGGATGGTGCGCGCGGCCACTTCCTTGCCGCTGCCGCTTTCGCCGGTGATCAGCACCGTGACGGCCGAGCCCGCCACGCGGGCGATCTGCTCGTACACCTGCCGCATCACCGGGGAGCGGCCCACCATGTGGCCGAAGCGGCCGCTGCGTTCCAGCTCGGCGCGCAGGTCTTCCAGCTCGGCCTTCAGCGCCGAAGGCCGCATCAGCCGCGACAGGATGCCCTGCAGCTGCTTGATGTTGAAGGGCTTGACCAGGTAGTCGGCCACACCCAGGCGCAAGGCCTGGATCGAGGTCTCGATGCTGGCATGGCCGGTGACCAGCACCACCTCGGTGTTGGCCAGCTGGTCGGTGTCTTTCAAGAGGTCCAGACCCTGGCCATCGGGCAGCTGCAGGTCCAGCAGCACGAGGTCGGGGGCGCGCGTGGCCAGCTGCCGGCGCGCGTCTTTCAATGTCCTGGCCGTGACGGCGGTGAAGCCTTCGGCGGCAATCAATGCCGCCATGGTTTCGGCGACGTCCGGGTCGTCCTCGACGATCAATGCGTGTCCCATAACTACCCGACCCGCGGCTGGCGCCGCGTTACAAAAGCCGGATTATGGGCTGCATGTGCCCTGCTGGCCGGGCACAGGCGTTGCCTTTCCCCTGTTCATCAACGACCCCCTCGCTTTCGGAGCCCGACCATGGCCGAACTGCCCGCCGAAGATGCCCCCGCCACCCGCATCGAAAGCGTCGATGCCCTGACCCGGGGCAACGGCCCCGGTGCCATGCTGACCAGCGCCTCCAGCCTCACCGGCCACGATGTGGTCAACCGCGCCGGAGAAACGCTGGGCGAGGTGCAGGAGATCATGCTCGACCTGGCGCACGGTAGCATCGCCTATGCGGTGATGAGCAGCGGCGGCTTCCTGGGCATCGGCGAGCGGCTCTTCGCCATTCCCTGGCGGGCGCTGCAGCTTGATGCCGAACGCAAGGCCTTCGTGCTCGACGTGGACAAGTCGCACTTCGACAAGGCGCCGGGCTTCGAGACCACGCACTGGCCCACGCAGCTCAATGGCGGCGAGGCTTGGCACCGGGACGTGCACGACTACTACGGGACGCCGGTGTACTGGGAGAAGTAGCCCTCACCTTCGAGGCTGCCAGCGAGCGCGCCAGCTGGGGCGCCGGGTCGTCCAGCGCCTGCTGCTCGGCTGCCATCAAGGCCAGCAGGCTGCGCTCGCGGGCCAGCAGGCCGCGCCCGCCACGCATGCGCGGGCGGCACAGCTGGGCCAGGTTGCCGTGCTCGAAACTGCTGAGCACCGCATGGTGCACGTACGACTTGCGGCACACCGCGATGGTGTGGCCCAGGTGCGCCGCCACCTCGCCGATCACCTGTTTGGTCATCACCCGCATCTCACGCACGGTGCGCGGCAGCTCGCAGGGCAGCAGCCGCTCCAGCGCCAACGCGCTGGCATGCCAGGTGCGAAAGTCCTTGGCGCTGAAGTCGTCGCCGGCAATCTCGCGCAGGTAGCCGTTGACGTCGGATGAATCGACGCCATGCACCTGGCCGTCGTCGTCCAGGTAGCGGAACAAGGCCTGGCCCGGCAGCGCCTGGCAGCGGCGCACGATGCGCGCCAGCCGGGCGTCCTGCACCGCCACTTCCTGCTCCACGCCGCTTTTGCCGCGAAAGCTCAGCTTGAGCACGCTGCCCTTGATGGCCGCATGCCGGCGCCGCAGCGTGGTCAGGCCGAAGGAGCCGTTCTGCTTGGCGTATTCGTCGTTGCCGATGCGCAGGTAGGTGGTGTCCAGCAGCCGCACCAGGGCCGCCAGCACCTTGCTGCGGGGCAGACCGGGCTGGGCCAGGTCACGCTCCACACGGCGGCGGATGGCGGGCAGCACCGCGCCGAACTGCTGCAGCCGCTCGAACTTGCTCTGGCCCTGGTGCTCATGCCACAGCGCGTGGTAGCGGTACTGCTTGCGGCCCCGTGCGTCGCGCCCGGTGGCCTGCAGGTGGCCGTTGGGTTTGGGGCAGATCCACACGTCGGTGTAGGCCGGCGGAATGGCCAGCGAGCGGATGCGCTGCAGCTGCTGCTCGTCCTTGATGGGCTTGCCCTGGTCGTCGGTGTAGCCGAACGACTTGCCTCGGGCCACGCGGTGCCAGCCAGGACCGTCGTCACTCACGTAGACAAGCGCAGGGGGCAGTTCATCAGGATGGGCGATGGTCATGGCGGTGTGGCCGGTGTGGCATGGCCACCGCCCCTTCGCAGCCGGCGTGCCCGCCCCGGCGGCGCACGGGCGAACTGGCAGCCATCGCCACGCGCGCTGCGTTGCCACAGGCCAGCAGTTTTTGCGGCAACCGCATGTGTCCGCACGTGAGTGCCCGTGAGGCCACTGTCGGATCACACCTACATCAAGCGCCCGCATCGGCCTAGGCCTGGCGAAAGAGGCCACCGCGACACTGTTTCTAACGCCTACCGGCCCCAGGAGATTGCATGACCGCCGCACTGCACATGCGCATCGAGCGCCGCCAGACCCAGACCGTCACCCCCCGCCTTCAGCACGCAGTGCGCCTGCTTCAGCTGTCGTCGCTGGATTTCGCCCAGGAAGTGCAGCAAGCGGTCGATGGCAACCCGTTTCTTGAAGAAGAAGGCGAAGACCTGTCGGCCGCGCCTGCTGCCGAGGACGATCACGCCGACGTGTCGGCCGACCCTTGGGAAGCCCAGGCATGGACCATGTCCGCAGGCGGCGGCCATGGCCCGGCCTCCGATGGCGACATCTCCTTGATCGACTTGGTGCCGCAAAGCGTGTCGTTGCGCCAGCACCTGCACACCCAGCTCAACGTGATGCCCTTGAGCGAGCGCGACCGCGTGCTGGCCGCGATGCTGGTGGAATCACTGGACGACGACGGCTACCTGCGCCAGCCGCTGGAAGAGCTGCGCGACATGGCCGAGCTGGAGCCGGCGACCAGCCTGGATGAAATCCGCGTGGCCCTGGCCCGCGTGCAGGCGCTGGACCCGCTGGGCATCGGCGCCCGCGACCTGGCCGAATGCCTGCTGCTGCAAACCGTGCTGATCGAGGATGAAGCGCAGCGCGCGCTGGCGCGCAAGGTGTTGGCCCAGCCGCTGCAGCGCATGGCCATGCGGGAGTACCACAAGCTGGCCGCGCTGGTGGAGTCGACCCCCGGCGAGGTGGAAGCCGTGTGCGACCGCATCCGCCAGTTCGACCCGCGCCCGGGCTCACGCTTTGAGTCCACCCGCACGCCGTACGTGACGCCCGACGTCATCGTGCGCCGCGGCCGCGGCAACAACTGGATCACCACGCTGAACCCCGAGGTGGTGCCGCGTGTGCGCCTCAATCGCCTCTACGCCGACTTGTTCCAGCGCCACCGCGACACCGGCCAGACCGACCTGGCGGCCCACCTGCGTGAAGCGCGCTGGACGCTGCGCAACGTGGAGCAGCGCTTTGCCACCATCCTGGACGTGGCCAACGCCATCGTGCGCCACCAGCGCCACTTCTTCGAATACGGCCCGATGGCGATGAAGCCGCTGGCGCTGCGCGACATCGCGCAGGAGGTGGGCCTGCACGAGTCCACCGTCTGCCGGGTGACCAACAACAAGTACATGGCCACGCCGTCGGGCGTGTTCGAGCTGAAGTACTTCTTCTCGCGCTCGCTGCCCACGCACAGCGGCGGCCAGGCCTCGACCACGGCCATCCGCGGCGTCATCCGCGAGCTGATCGAGGAAGAAGCGCCGACCGAACCGCTGTCGGACGTGCAGCTGGCCGCGATGCTCAAGCGCCAGGGCTTCCATGTGGCGCGCCGCACCGTCACCAAGTACCGCCAGCAGCTCAAGCTGCCCGCGGTGGAAATGCGCCGCCAGCGGCCGACGCCTTCGGTGCCGGTGCCCGTGTCGGTCGCGCTCGAAGCGCGAGTGTGATGCTCAGAGGCGGCCCTCAGTCCCCTGGGGCGGCCCCGCGGGACTGAGGCGCTAGAACTCTTCGCGCCGGCGCGTGCCTTCGGGCGCCGCCGGCGTTTCCGTGTCCGGGTCCTGCGATTCGGCGGGCAGCCGGTAGCGGCCTTCGGCCCAGGCGCCCAGGTCGGCGGTGCGGCAACGCTCGCTGCAGAAGGGGCGCCACTTGTTCTCGGGCGCATACAGGCTGGGCCCGCCGCAGGCCGGGCACTTGACGGTGCGGGTCATGCGCAGAGCGTCAGCTCGAAGCTGCAGTCTTCGGTGGTGGGCCGCAGCCGGCCCTCTTCGTCGTGGCGCATCAGGCGCACCGACACCATCAGGCGGTGGCCGGTGATCTCGGGCACCAGCTCGGGGTCGGCGGGCAGCCGCACGCGCAGCAGGTGGTAGGCCTTGCCCTGCGGCAGGCTGCGCTGGAACTGGCCGCCGGTGGCCACCACCTTGTGTGGCACGCCGCTGTCGCGCAGCAGGCCCAGCAGCACGTGCAGCGCGTCGGCCAGCGGCCGCATGGTGTCGATCCAGCGCACCAGATCGGCCCGGCGTTGCGCCGGCTCATGCTGCTGCCAGGCGTGGTAGGCCGGCAGGTCGAACTCGCAGGTGCCGCCCGGAATGCCGATGCGGCTGCGGATGCTCATCAGCCACTCGTTGCCGTTGAGCTGGTGGCCGGCCTTGCCGTCCATGCCGTTCAGGCCGTTGAAGGCATGGTCCAGCCGCGCGGTGACGACGTCCAGCGCCGCTTCCGAGATGGCGGGGTTGCCACGGTAGCTTTCCAGCAGCGCGCGGTGGCGGTCCAGTTCCTTGAGCAGGTCTGACTTCAGGTCGGCGCGCGAGGCGACGTCCATGATCTCGAACAGGGTGGCCAGCGCGAAGTGGTGGTCCACCGTGGTGTCGCGCGACACCAGCTGACCGAGCCTGTTGAACAGGTGCTCCAGCCGCAGCATCGTGCGGATGCCTTCGTTGAACGGGTATTCGTAGAGAACCAAGATGCAGGCCGGTAAAGAGGGCTCTGCTTATTGTTTCACACGGTCCGCGCCCCAGGCCTGCCACAGGCGCTGTACCTGGGTATCGAGCTGTTCCAAGGTCAGCCCTTCATTGAAGATCACGGCATCGGCAATCGCCCGCCGCGCGGCCCGTGTGGCCTGCTGGGCCACCACGCGCTGCACCGTTTCTTCGGCCCAGCCCGAGCGGCGCATCACCCGCGCCACCTGCGTGGCTTCGCGGCAGTCGACCACCAGCACCTTGTGCACCCGCTCGCGCCAATGGGCCGATTCGGTGAGCAGGGGCACATCGAACACGATGGGCCGCTCGCCCGCGGCTTCGGCCTGCCGCAGCGTCTCGGCGCCGATCATCGGGTGCAGGATGGCTTCCAGCCGCTGACGCGCCGCCGGGTCGGCGAACACCTGCTGCCGCATGTGGTCGCGGTCCAGCGCGCCGTCGGCGCCGATGGCCTGCGGACCGAAGGCGGCCGCGATGGCCGGCAGCGCCGCACCGCCGACGGCGGTGAGGGCACGCGAGATGGCATCGGTGTCCACCAGCACCGCGCCACGCGCCACCAGCTGCGCGGCCACGGTGCTCTTGCCGCTGCCGATGCCGCCAGTCAGGCCGATGCGCAGGGCGTGCTGCATAGCGAAGTCAGGCCCATCCTATCCAGCTCAGCACCGTGCCGGTGCCAGCGAGCATCACGACGAGGCCCGCACCGGCCAGGAAGGGGCCGAAGGGCACGTAGCGGCCTTCGCGCAGCGAGGCGCGCAGCTTCATGCCGATGCCCACCACCGCGCCGATCACCGACGACATCAGCAGGATGGGCACGATGGCCTGCCAGCCCAGCCATGCGCCCAGCGCGGCCAGCAGCTTGAAGTCGCCATAGCCCATGCCTTCCTTGCCGGTGGTGAGCTTGAACAGCCAGTACACCGACCACAGCGACAGATAGCCCGCCACGGCGCCCCACAGCGCGGTGCTCAAGGGCAGCGTCAGGCCCAGCCCAGCGGCCACCAGGCCGGCCCACAGCAGCGGCAGGGTCAACGCGTCGGGCAGCACGGTGGTGTCCCAGTCGATGGCGGCCAGCGCCACCAGCACGGCGGCCACGGCGCACCACAGCAGCGTCACCGGCTGCGCACCGAAACGCCAGCCGATGGCGGCGAACAGCGCCGCCGTCGCCACTTCGATCAGCGGGTAGCGCGCCGAGATGCGGCTGCCGCAGGCCGCGCAGCGGCCCTTCAGGCGCAGCCAGCCCAGCAGCGGCAGGTTCTCGTGCCAGCGGATGGCATGGCCGCAGGCCGGGCAGCGCGAGCGCGGCGCGGCGATGCCCAGGTGGGGCAGGGCCTCCAGGCCGCTGGTCAGCGCCTGGGCGGTGCGCTGCTGCGGCTCGGGCGGCTCGCCCTTGGCAGCGAACACGCGGCGCCAGGAATCGGCATCGCCTAGCTGGTGGGCCACGTCGGCCCACCATTGCCGCTCGATGATGAGCGGCAGGCGGTGGATCACCACGTTCAGGAAGCTGCCGATGCACAGGCCCAGCAGGGCCAGGACCCAGGGCGACAGCAGCAGGTCGAGCGGAAGATCGGCCAGCACTTGTCTAGACGACCGAGCCGAGCTTGAAGATGGGCAGGTACATCGACACCACGATGCCGCCGATCAGCGTGCCGAGGATGACGATGATGAAAGGCTCCATCAGGCTGGACAGGCCCTTGACCATCTCGTCCACCTCGTCCTCGTAGAACTCGGCCGCCTTGCCCAGCATGTGGTCCAGCGAACCAGATTCTTCGCCGATTGAGGCCATCTGCAGCACCATGGTCGGGAACACGCCGGTGGCCTGCATCGCATTGGTCAGCGCCGAGCCGGTGGACACGTCCTTCTGGATCTTCTCGGTGGCCTCGGCATACACCGCGTTGCCCGAGGCGCCGCCCACGGAATCCAGCGCCTCCACCAGCGGCACGCCGGCGGCGAACATGGTGGACAGCGTGCGCGTCCAGCGGGCGATCACGCTCTTGTTGATCAGGTCGCCGAACACCGGGATGCGCAGCAGCAGCCGGTCCATCGCCATCTGCATCTTCTCGCTGCGGCGCCAGCTCTGCATGAAGAAGTAGCCGCCGCCGAACAGCAGGCCGAAGATGATCCACCAGTAGGCGACGAAGAACTCCGACATCGCGATGACGGCCAGCGTGGGCGCCGGCAGGTCGGCGCCGAAGGAGCTGAACACGTCCTTGAAGGCAGGGATCACGAAGATCATGATCACCGTGAGCACGATGAAGGCCACCACCATCACGGCCACCGGGTACATCAGCGCCGACTTGATCTTGGACTTCAGCGCGAGGGTTTTTTCCTCGTACAGCGCCAGCCGCTCCAGCAGCTGCTCCAGGATGCCGCCGGCCTCACCCGCTTCCACCAGGTTGGCGTACAGCGCATTGAAGTACAGCGGGTGCTTGCGGAACGCGGCCGACAGGCTGGTGCCGGTCTCCACGTCCGACCTCACGTCGTTCAGCAGCCGTGTGAGCTTGGGGTTGGCACTGCCGCGCGCGACGATGTCGAAGGCCTGCAGCAGCGGCACGCCCGCCTTCATCATCGTGGCCAGCTGGCGGGTGAAGATGGCGATGTCCTTCTGCTTGATGGCCTTGCCACCCGACATCCGGCGCTTCTTCACCTTGGTGATCATCACGCCCTGGCGGCGCAGGCTGGCGCTCACGGCCGCCTCGCCGCCCGAGCGCATCTCGCCCCGCACGGTCTTGCCGTTCTTGTCCTTGCCTTCCCACTCGAAGACAAATTCCTTGATGTTCTTCGCGGCTGCAGCAGTCGCCATTCCAGACCTTCTCCGAACGTCTATTCGTTGGTGACCGTGATCACCTCTTCCAGCGTCGTCACCCCGGCCCGCACCTTCACCAGGCCGGATTGCCGCAGGTCGCGCACGCCTTCGAGTTGCGCCTGCTTGGCGATGTCCAGCGCCGTGCCCTCGGCCAGGATGATGCGCTGGATCGCTTCGGTGATCGGCATCACCTGGTACAGCCCGACGCGGCCCTTGTAGCCGTTGTTGCAGGCCGAGCAGCCGATCGCCCGGTACGGCTTCCAGGTGCCATCGAGGTCTTCGTCACGAAAGCCCGCGCGCTTGAGCGCTTCACGCGGATATTCGGCCACCGCCTTGCAGTTCTCGCACAGCCGCCGTGCCAGCCGCTGGGCGGTGATGATCAGCACGCTGGAGGCGATGTTGAACGGCGCCACGCCCATGTTGAGCAGCCGCGTCAGCGTGGTGGGCGCGTCGTTGGTGTGCAGCGTCGACATCACCAGGTGGCCGGTCTGCGCGGCTTTGATCGCGATGTCGGCGGTTTCCAGGTCGCGGATCTCGCCCACCATGATGATGTCCGGGTCCTGCCGCAAGAAGGACTTCAGCGCCACCGAGAAGGTCATGCCGGCCTTCTCGTTCACGTTCACCTGGTTGATGCCGGGCAGGTTGATTTCCGCCGGGTCTTCCACCGTGGCGATGTTGACGCCCGGCTGGTTGAGCAGGTTCAGGCAGGTGTAGAGCGACACCGTCTTGCCCGAGCCCGTGGGCCCGGTGACCAGGATCATCCCGTAGGGCCGCTGGATGGCGTGCAGCAGCCGGTCTTTCTCGATCTTTTCGTAGCCCAGCGCCTCGATGCCCAGCTTGGCCGAGGACGGGTCGAGGATACGGATCACGATCTTCTCGCCAAACAGCGTGGGCAGGGTGCTGACGCGGAAGTCGATCGCCTTGTTGCCGAACTTCAGCTTCATGCGGCCGTCCTGCGGCACGCGTTTTTCGGAGATGTCGAGCCGGCTGATCACCTTGATGCGTGAGGCCAGCTTGTCCTTGATGGCCACCGGCGGCTGCGTGATCTCGCGCAACTCGCCGTCGATGCGAAAGCGCACCCGGTAGTGGTATTCGTAGGGCTCGAAGTGCAGGTCGGAGGCACGCGCGTTGATCGCGTCGATCAGCATCTTCTGCAGGAAGCGCACCACGGGCGCGTCTTCCACTTCGGAGACCACCTCGTTGGCCTGGTCCTCGGCGCCCGCGTCGTCGTTGACGTCGAAGTCGAAGTCGGCGCCTGCCAGGCTGTCCAGCGCCTCGTTGACGCTGGCGCCCTGGGCTTCCAGCAGCGCGCCCAGCTTGTCGTACTCCACCAGCACCCACTCGGGCGACAGCTGGGTGGCGAACTTGATGCGCTCGATCGCTTCCTGGTCGGTGGGGTCGGCCCCGCCGATGAACAGGCGATTGCCGCGCCGGCCCAGCACCACCACCTGGTACTGCGTGGCCAGCTTGCCGTCGATCACGTTGCGCGGCAGGCGTTCGGCATCGACCGACTTCAGGTCGAGCAGCGGCACCGCCAGCGCGTTGGACAGCGTGTGCGCCAGGTCGGAGGCCGACACGGCGCCGGCGGCGATCAGCGCCGAGACGAAGCTGATGCGCCGCTCGCGCGCCTGGGCCGCCAGGGCTTCGGCCTGGCGCGGCTGCAGGCGGCCCGCATGCACCAGCACGCGGGCGACTCCGGACAGGCTCGATTGGGCAGTGTCAGCGACGGTGTCCACAGGCAACTTATGACTTCCGGCCGCAGTGTAAGACCCGCCGACAGCCGCGAGCCGCGGAAGAGAGCCTGCCATGGCGCCTACATCCGGCGCCAGCGCGCCGGGCCACGCGGCGAACGGGCAAGAAAAAAGCCGCATTGCTGCGGCTTTTGTTCCATGTCCTGGTCGGGGTGAGAGGATTCGAACCTCCGGCCTCTACGTCCCGAACGTAGCGCTCTACCAGGCTAAGCTACACCCCGATTTGTTGTTGTTGTGCTCAACTTTGCTAGTAAGAGCGATCAACTGACTGAACGCATAAGTCTAGCAGGGCTTTTTTGAATTGGGAAGAGGGAATCGCTTGCAGGCAGTCGCGGGCCTTGTCGGCCTCCTGCCGCGCGGCCTCGCGCGTGGCTTCCAGTGCGCCGGTGCGCCGCACGATGCCGACGATCTCGTCCAGCCGTTCCACCTCGCCCTGCTCGATGGCGTGGCGGATCAGCTGGCGCTCTTCTTCGGTGCCGCGTTCCATCGCCAGCAGCAGCGGCAGCGTCGGCTTGCCTTCGCGCAGGTCGTCGCCCACGTTCTTGCCCAGCTCGGCGGTGGCGCCCTGATAGTCCAGCAGGTCGTCGACCAGCTGGAAGGCGGTGCCCAGCGAGCGGCCGTAGTCGGCGCACTGGTCTTCCAGATCGCGCGAGGCGCCGGCCAGCACCGCGCCCAGGCGGGCACTGGCTTCGAACAGCTTGGCCGTCTTGTAGCGGATGACACGCAGGTAGTCGTCCACCGCCAGGTCGGGGTCGTGCATGTTCATCAGCTGCAGCACCTCGCCCTCGGCGATGACGTTGGTGGCGTCGGCCAGCACTTCCAGCACCCGCATGCGGTCGACCGACACCATCAGCTGGAAGGCGCGCGAGTACAGAAAGTCGCCGACCAGCACGCTGGCGGCGTTGCCGAACATCGCGTTGGCGGTTTCGCGGCCGCGGCGCAGCGAAGACTCGTCCACCACGTCGTCGTGCAGCAGCGTGGCGGTGTGGATGAACTCCACCGTGGCGGCCAGGGTGAAGCGCTCGGGGCCGGTGAAGCCCAGGGCATTGGCGAACAGCAGCACCAGCCGGGGGCGGATGCGCTTGCCGCCCGCGCTGACGATGTAGTGCGAGATCTGGTTGATCAGCACCACGTCGGAGCGCAGGTTCTCGGTGATGGCGGCGTCCACTGCCTGCATCTCTGCCGCCATCGGATCGACGGCGTGAGCGGTGGAGGGGGCAGGCGAAGTCACGTTGGCGTAATGGGGAGTGGACGACATTGGCTAGCCCGCGATTATAGGAACAACCCGCAACACCCTCGCCGGGCAGGCCGGGCGTCGCTTGCCAAGCCGGTGGCTGATGCTACAATGCCGGGTTCCGCGTACTGCAGTGGCCGCAAAGGGCTGGCGATTGCAGGGCGTGGGCGATTGAAAGGGTTGACATGTACGCGGTCATAAAAACCGGTGGCAAGCAATACAAGGTTGCTGCCGGCGAGAAGATCAAGGTAGAACAGATTGCTGCGGACGTTGGCCAGGAAATCGTGATCGACCAGGTGCTCGCCGTCGGCAACGGCGCTGAGCTCACGGTCGGCACGCCCCTGGTTGCCGGCGCCAGCGTGAAGGCCACCGTCGTGGCGCAAGGCAAGCACGACAAGGTTCGCATCTTCAAGATGCGCCGTCGCAAGCACTATCAGAAGCACGGTGGTCATCGTCAGACCTACACCGAGCTCGAGATCGGTGCCGTGACGCTCTGACGTCGTCGCAATTCAGGAGCATTTGAACCATGGCACAGAAAAAAGGCGGCGGTTCCACACGGAACGGCCGCGACTCCAAACCGAAGATGCTGGGCGTGAAGGCCTTTGGCGGCCAGGCCGTCTCGGCCGGCTCGATCATCGTGCGCCAGCGTGGCACCAAGTTCCATGCCGGCACCAACGTCGGCATCGGCAAGGACCACACGCTGTTCGCGCTGGTCGATGGCAAGGTGTCGTTCGCCGTCAAGGGCGAGCTCAACCGCCAGACGGTGTTCATCACGCCGCTGTGATGACGCGGCTGCCCAGGCAGCCGGCTCAACCGTGAGGCCCCGGCTTGCCGGGGCCTTTGTCTTTTTTGCTTCTAACATCTCCCGACCATGAAGTTCGTTGACGAAGCCACTATTGATGCAGCCGCCGGCAACGGCGGCGCCGGCTGCGCGAGCTTCCGGCGAGAGAAGTTCATCCCCTTCGGCGGCCCCGACGGCGGCGACGGCGGGCGTGGCGGCAGCGTGTACGCGGTAGCCGACCGCAACCTCAACACGCTGATCGACTACCGCTACGCGCGACGGCACGAGGCCCGCAACGGCGAAGCCGGTCGCGGCTCCGACCAGTTCGGCGCGGCGGCCGACGACATCGTGCTGCGCATGCCGGTGGGCACCATCATCACCGACATCGAGAAGAACGAAGTCATCGCCGAGCTGCTGGTGCCCGGCGAGCCGGTGCTCATCTGCAAGGGCGGTGACGGCGGCTTCGGCAACCTGCACTTCAAGAGCAGCACCAACCGTGCGCCGCGGCAGAAAACCCCCGGCTGGCCCGGTGAGGCCAAGAAGCTGAAGCTTGAGCTGCGCGTGCTGGCCGACGTCGGCCTGCTGGGCATGCCCAACGCCGGCAAGAGCACGCTGATCGCCGCCATTTCCAATGCGCGGCCCAAGATCGCCGACTACCCGTTCACCACGCTGCACCCCAACCTGGGCGTGGTGCGGGTGGCGCCGGAAAAAAGCTTCGTCGTGGCCGACGTGCCGGGCCTGATCGAAGGCGCGGCCGATGGCGCCGGTCTGGGCCACCGCTTCCTGCGCCACCTGCAGCGCACCCGCCTGCTGCTGCATCTTGTGGACATGGCCCCGTTCGACGAGGCGGTGGACCCGGTGGCGCAGGCCAAGGGCATCGTCAAGGAGCTCAAGCGCTACGACGAAGAGCTGCACGACAAGCCGCGCTGGCTGGTGCTCAACAAGCTGGACATGGTGCCGGCTGAAGAGCGCGCCGCCCGCGTGAAGGACTTCGTCAAGCGCATGAAGTGGAAGGGCCCGGTCTTCGAGATTTCGGCACTCACGCGTGAAGGCCTGGAGCCGCTGATCCATGCGGTGTACGAGCACGTGGCCGCCGAGAAGAACCCGCCGATGCCCGACCCCGACCCGCGCTTCGACTCACCCGCTGCGCACGATGAATGACGAACTGAAGAACGCCCGGCGCATCGTCGTCAAGGTCGGCTCCAGCCTGGTCACCAACGAAGGCCGCGGCGTCGATGCCGAGGCCATCGGCAACTGGTGCCGCCAGCTGGCCGCGCTGGCCGAAGGCGGCCGTGAGGTGGTGATGGTGTCCAGCGGCGCCATCGCCGAGGGCATGAAGCGCCTGGGCTGGACCACCCGGCCCAAGGAGCTGCACGAGCTGCAGGCCGCCGCAGCCGTCGGCCAGATGGGCCTGGCCCAGATGTACGAAAGCAAGCTGTCGGAGCACGGCATGGGCAGCGCCCAGGTGCTGCTGACGCATGCCGACCTGGCCGACCGAGAGCGTTACCTCAACGCCCGTTCCACGCTGCTGACGCTGCTGGGCCTGAAGGTCATCCCGGTCATCAACGAGAACGACACCGTCGTCAACGACGAGATCAAGTTCGGCGACAACGACACCCTGGGCGCCCTGGTGGCCAACCTGGTGGAGGCCGATGCGCTGGTGATCCTGACCGACCAGCGCGGCCTTTACACGGCCGACCCTCGCAGCAACCCCGACGCCCGCTTCGTGGACGTGGCGCAGGCCGGCGACCCCGAGCTCGAGCGCATGGCCGGCGGTGCCGGATCGAGCATCGGCCGTGGCGGCATGATCACCAAGATCGTGGCGGCCAAGCGGGCCGCTCGCAGCGGTGCCAGCACCGTGATCGCCTGGGGCCGTGAGGCCGACGTGCTGCTGCGCCTGGTGCAGGGCGAAGCCATCGGCACGCTGCTGGTGGCCAGCACCGCCAAGCGTGCGGCCCGCAAGCAGTGGATGGCCGACCACCTGCAGCTGCGCGGCGCGGTGGTGGTGGACGCCGGCGCGGCGCAGGCGCTGCTGGGCGACGGCAAGAGCCTGCTGCCCATCGGCATGAGCGAGGTGCAGGGCGAGTTCCACCGCGGCGACGTGATCGCGGTGCGCACGCAGGACGGTCGTGAGATCGCCCGCGGCCTGGCGAACTATTCCAGCGCCGAGGCGCGGCTCATTCTGCGCAAGCCTTCATCGCAGATCGAGGGCCTGCTGGGCTACATGAACGAGCCCGAGATGATCCACCGCACCAACCTGGTCTTGAACTGAGCGCACCGCCCGCGACCTTCGCGGGCGGCATGAGGCACCTACTCCGACGTCGTCGCCGCTGGCGGCGCACCGCCTTCGAGCGACATCGACGAGCGCTGCCCGTCGTCATCGTGCCGGTGCGGCCGCATGCCCGAGCGCAGGTAGCGGTTGTGGTGGTTGGGCCGCGGCAGGAAGCGGGCGAGTTCGGTCAGCGCCATCTGGTAGACGTCGCGTTTGAACTCGATCACCACGTCCAGCGGCACCCAGTACTCGTTCCAGCGCCAGGCGTCGAACTCGGGGTGGTCGGTGGCCCGCAGGTTCATGTCGCTGTCGCGACCCATCAGTCGCAGCAGGAACCAGATCTGTTTCTGGCCGCGGTAGTGGCCGCGTGCGTCGCGGCGGATGTAATGCTCAGGCACCTCGTAGCGAAGCCAGTCGCGGGTGCGCGCCAGTATCCTCACCTGCTCCGGGAGCAGCCCCACTTCCTCGTGAAGCTCGCGGAACATGGCTTGCTCGGGCGTTTCACCATGCTTGATGCCACCCTGGGGGAACTGCCAGGAGTGCGTCCGCAGGCGCTTGCCCCAGAAAACCTGGTTCCGGGCATTGAGCAGGATGATGCCGACGTTGGGCCTGAAGCCTTCACGGTCGAGCATAATCAGACCTCGAATCTATAAGTTGAAATCATTATTGCACCGGGCCGGTGCGGCATGCGATGTCTCGCTTACCCGCATCACTCGCGCCCTGGTCAACGGCAGCGCGCCCTGCGCCAGCCTTGCACGATTCACACCTCCATGAAAAGCAGCCAGTTCTTCATTTCCACGCTGAAGGAAGCGCCCGCGGACGCCGAGATCGTCAGCCACAAGCTCATGCTTCGCGCGGGCTTCATCAAGCGGCTGGGCGCCGGCATCTACAACTACATGCCGATGGGCCTGCGCGTCATCCGCAAGGTCGAGTCCATCATCCGCGAAGAGATGAACCGCGCCGGTGCGGTGGAACTGCTGATGCCGGTGGTGCAGCCGGCCGAGCTGTGGCAGGAAACCGGCCGCTTCGACAAGATGGGGCCTGAGCTGCTGCGGGTCAAGGACCGGCATGAGCGTGACTTCATCATCCAGCCCACGAGCGAAGAGGTGGTGACCGACATCGCCCGCCAGGAGCTGCGCAGCTACAAGCAGCTGCCGAAAAATTTCTACCACATCCAGACCAAGTTCCGCGACGAGCGCCGGCCGCGATTTGGCGTGATGCGCGGGCGTGAGTTCACGATGAAGGATGCCTATTCCTTCGACCGTGATGTGGCAGCCGCCGGCAAGAGCTACGACACGATGTACGCCGCCTACTGCGCGGTGTTCGACCGCCTTGGCCTGCAGTACCGGGCCGTGGCCGCCGACACCGGCGCCATCGGCGGCGACCGCTCGCACGAGTTCCAGGTGATCGCCGAGACCGGTGAAGACGCTATCGTCTACTGCCCGACCAGCAGCTATGCCGCCAACATCGAGCTGGCCGAGTCGGTGCCGCTGATCGCCAAGCGCGCCGCGCCCACCCAGGGCCTGGAAAAGACGCCCACGCCCGGCAAGTCCACCTGCGAAGACGTGGCCGCGCTGCTGAGCCTGTCGCTGCAGCGCACCGTGAAGTCGCTGGTGCTGGCCACCGAAGAGCGCAACGAAGCCGGCGACATCACGAAGGTGACGGTGTGGCTGCTGCTGGTGCGTGGCGACCATGCGCTGAATGAAGTCAAGGCCGGCAAGCTGGCCGGGCTCAAGGGCGGCTATCGCTTTGCCACCGTGGCCGAGATCGAGGAGCACTTCGGCTGCAAGCCCGGCTACCTGGGCCCCATTGGCCTCAAGAAGCCGGTCAAGGTGATCGCCGACCGGACGGTGGCGAACATGAGCGACTTCGTCTGCGGCGCGAACGAGGCCGACTTCCACTTCACCGGCGTCAACTGGGGCCGCGACCTGCCCGAGCCTGACGAAGTGGCCGACATCCGCAATGCGCAGGCGGGCGATCCTTCGCCCGACGGCCAGGGCGTGCTGGCCATCCAGCGCGGCATCGAGGTGGGCCATGTGTTCTACCTCGGCACCAAGTATTCCAAGGCGATGAACGCCACCTTCCTGGACGAAGGCGGCAAGCCGCAGTTCTTCGAGATGGGCTGCTACGGCATCGGCGTCACCCGCATCCTGGGCGCCGCCATCGAGCAAAGCCACGACGAGCGCGGCATCGTCTGGCCCGACAGCATCGCCCCGTTCACCGTGGTCATCTGCCCCATCGGCTACGACCGCAGCGCCGAGGTCAAGGCCGCCGCCGACCAGCTGCACGACCAGCTGCAGGCGCAGGGCGTGGACGTGATGCTGGACGACCGCGGCGAGCGGCCCGGCGCCATGTTCGCCGACTGGGAACTGATCGGCGTGCCGCACCGGGTGGTGCTGTCCGACCGTGGTCTGAAGGAAGGCACGGTCGAGTACCAGGGTCGCCGCGACGCCGCTGCCACCAAGGTGGCCGTGGCTGAGGTGCTGGCCCATCTGCAAGCGCGCCTGCAAGCTCCCGCGCCCCAGGCGCCGGCCGCCAGCGCGTGAAGCCGCTGCCCCCGCGCCGCGAACCGCTGCTCGACGCGCTGCGGGCGCTGGCGATGGTGGGCGTGCTGCTGGTCAATGCCATCTCCTACACCGTCGCGCCCTGGGGCGCGCCGCTGGGCGAGGCCGACCCGCCCGGCGTGATCTCGCTGGGCCTGCAGGCCCTGGCCGCGCTGCTGCTGCACGGCAAGGCCTATCCGCTGCTGGCCTTCTTGTTCGGCGCGGGGCTGGTGCTGGCCGGCAGCCGCCGGCGCACGCCGCAGGCCCAGCGGCGCCGCCTGTGGCGCCTGCTGGCGCTGGGCGTGCTGCACGGCGCGCTGGTGTATGCCGGCGACATCCTGACGATGTACGCCTTGACCGCTTTTCTGGTGGTGGCCCACGTGCATGAGCGCGCTTCCCGGTTGCTGACGCGGCTGCTGCGCGCCTGCGGCTGGGCGCTGGCCGCCATCGGCCTGAGCCTGGCGCTGACGCTGTGGACAGGCGGCAGCGCCGATGCCGACCCCTCCGAGGGCTTCGGCGCCACCGCTTCCTGGGTCGACCAGCTGTGGCTCAACGCCAATGCCTACGTGATCCTGCAGGCACTGGGCGCGGTGCTGTTTCTGCCGGTGCTGCGCGCGGCGATGCTGGCCGGCATGCTGGCAGCGCGGCTGCGCCTGCTCACCCACCCGCGCTGGCATGCGCTGTGGCGGCGCTGGACGCGGCGCCTGCTGCCGGTGGGCCTGCTGGTCAACGGCGCCTATGCGTTGAGCGTGGTCGACGACAGCGCCCGCCACGACGGCAACCTGTCGCTGTGGACGGCAGTGGCGCCCGGCATCGGCTGGCTGCTCACCGCGCCGCTGCTGGGCCTGGCGGTGCTGCATGCGCGCCGCTGGCCGGCCTGGCTGGCGCCCATGGGGCAGCGCACGCTGAGCCTGTACCTGCTGCATTCGCTGTTGTGCCTGCTGCTGTTCAGCGGCGCCGGCCTGGGCTGGCCGCTGCGCACCGCCGCCGCCTGGGGCTGGGCACTGGGCTTGTGGCTGGCCTGGCTGCTGGCCTGTCACGCCATGGCCGCGCGCGGCTGGCGCGGCCCCTTTGAAGCATGGATGGCACGCCGATGACACCGGGCTTGCATCGCCGCCATGTCTTGCTGGCCGCTGCCGGGCTGTGGCTGCCGTGGGGCAGCGCGCGCGCGGGGGCGCAGGCCGAAGAGCCGCTCGCCAACTCGGTGCGCTCGGCCATGTCGGCCGCCATCGCCGCCGATGCACCGCCCAAGCCGGCTTTTGCCAACGTCGAGGCGCGCTTGGCCTACCTGCGCTGGCTGGGCGCGATGAGCGAGCGGCTGCAGCGCCAGAAGAGCGAGCGCCTGACGCGGCTGGAATTCCTGGAGACCACCTGGTACGAAAGCACCCGCGCCGGGCTGGAGCCCGCCCTGGTGCTGGGCCTGGTGCAGGTGGAAAGCAACTTCCGCAAGTACGCCATCAGCTCGGCCGGGGCGCGCGGCTACATGCAGGTGATGCCGTTCTGGTCGCGGCTGATCGGCGATGGCGACCCGAGCCGCCTGTTCCACATGCAGACCAACCTGCGCTTCGGCTGTGTGATCCTGCGCCACTACCTCGACCAGGAGCGGGGCGACCTGTTCATGGCGCTGGGCCGCTACAACGGCAGCCGCGGCCGGGCGGAATATCCGAACCTGGTGTTCGGCGCCCGGCGCCGCTGGCAGTTCACGCCGCCCAGCGCGGCTTAGGGAAGGTCTGCACAACGCAAGCGACGGCGTGCTGATGCGCTGATCTGATCGGAATGTGATGCTGGCCGAGCCTGATTTCCCCGAGTTCGCGGGCCATCAGCCCCGCTTGGGGCGTCGACATGGCCGTCTTCGCGAACTGCGGACGCACTCATGCCACCGCTGCCAGCAATTTGCGGCGAACCAGCCAGAGATTGGCCAGCGCAAACAGCGTGTGCAACTGAGCGGTGTTCTTGGCCAGTCCGCGATAGCGCACCTTGACGTGCCCGAACTGGCGCTTGACCACCCGGAACGGGTGCTCGACGCGCGCCCGGATGCCGGCCTTCACGCGTTCGAGCTGTTCGGTCAGCGCATCGATCGGCCTGCTGGGGTCGAGTTGGCGACGCCTGCCGGGCCGCATGGCGATGTGCCAGTTCACGTCGCCTCGGGCGTCCGGCCGCTTGCCCGCACCTTGGTAGCGGTAGCCGGCGTCGGCGTAGACCTCGTGGTCGCTCGGGCGCACCAGGCTGTTGGCCTCCATCACGTCGTTGACCGCGCCGCTGGTGCCGCGCACCGTGTGCACCAGGCCCGAAGCGATGTCCACGCCGATGTGGCACTTCATGCCGAAGTACCACTGCTGGCCCTTGCGGCTTTGCTTCATCTCCGGGTCGCGCTCGCCACTGCTGTTCTTGGTCGAACTGGGAGCTGCGATCAAGGTGGCATCGACCACCGTGCCGCTCTTGAGCATCACGCCCTTGGCGCTGAGCAGGTCGTTGACGGTCTGCAGCATCTGTGCGGCCAGCTTGTGCTTCTCCAGCACATGCCGCAACCGCAGGATCGTGCTCTCGTCGGGCAGCCGCTCATCCCAGCCTTCGAGCCCCGCGAACTCGCGGAACACCGGCATGTCGTGCAGCGCTTCTTCCATCGCCGGGTCGCTCAGCGCAAACCACTGCTGCATGAAGTGGATGCGCAGCATGGTCTCCGGCGGGAACGGCGGCCGCCCGCGCTTGCCTTCGGGCAGGTACGGCAATACCAGCGCCACCAGATCGGCCCACGGCACGACCTTCTCCATCTCGTCCAGGAACTCCCGGCGCCGCGTCCGCTTGGCCGTCATTCCCAGGCCCAGGCTGTGTTGCTTCATGCACCGTATCGTCTCAGCGCTTCACGTTGTCGCCAAGCTTGCAGCGGGCGAATTGTGCAGACCTTCCTTAGGGGGAAATTATATTTGCTTCTACATATTTTTCATCCGTAATCCTTGATTTATATAGAGCCAAGAAGTAAAGCAGCTTAGAGATGTTCTGTGAGTTTGTTTGCAAAAGATCTTTTTTACCATTAAAAAGAGGTTCTTTAATAAATACTTCGTCTTTAAGCTGAGTGGCAGTAAAACCTAAGAAATTATTACTTCTCGGGTCAAATTTTTCTTTGACGCATTTTAATGGTGAAGCTGCTTCTAAGCATTCGTATCGGGCAACAATGTCAATAACCTTGTTGTCGTTAAATGAATGTTGAGTTATTAATTTCTCCTTCGGGAATTTATCTTTGGTGTTTATTGGAAGGAAGCTTATTATGTATATAAAATATATACCTTTTTCTATTGCATTTTCCTCGACTGCCAAATGATATGTGTCGTCATAATGGGAATTTATTTCAGGTGAAATTTCTCTAACGCGCGATATATAGTAGTATGATTTGCCGTCGGCTGCGACGTAACGTTTTCATTCTCATCCCAGGTGTATGTTCCTTTCTTATCCTTGTCCATAAATTCAACTTTTGTGCCTAAAACTGGACGTCGCCGCAAATTTTCCAGTGGATTATCGTCTGAGACAAAGCACCCTTGGAGAAAAATAATAAATGCAAGAAGCAGTAAAAGGGGGGGGCTTCAAATTTGTTTGAGAGTTGTGTGCTTTGTTCATGGTTTTGGATTATTTAGCGATTTCCAAGAATTAATAATATTAATTCTCGTATGGATTTAACACCCATCTTTTTGAGGATGCTTTTGACTTGAGTTAAAATGGTGCCGTGAGCCTTTTTTAGCTGTGCTGAAATTTGTTTCGGGCTTAGCCCTTCTCCAAGAAGTGAGAACACATTTTTTTCAGCCGGCGTTAGGCGATAACGAGTTGCGAAATACTCGGTGACATGAGCTGACGCGTTTTCCATCTGAGGCGCGCGCTCCAGAACCAAAAGCGCCTCAGCATGGGGCCAGGCAACGCTGTAGAGGGGTGCCTTCGCAATTGGGGTGATGTGCAGCGTGGCGAGTTCTACTGTTTTTTTCTTACTTCCCTGGTGCAAAATGAGGTGTTGGCTTCCGCGGCCCTGAACGGCATCAAGGATAAGTTTTTCAAGCAGACCCAGGCTCATGTTTCCTATGGCGGCCAATTGAGCGCCTCGAAAAACGGCCCATTGATCGCGGCTCATGAGTTCGCGCGCTGCTTGGTTTGCATGATCAATTCGGCCATCTCTCCTTAGAACCCAGGAGGGGGAGGGGTGCGCATCAAAGTGTTCGGCCGATAAGGCACGTATACGGCCGTCCATCGTGAGCAAGGCTTGCGCTTTAAGGGCGCGCTGTAGAGGAAGCCAGAGCCGCCGCGCCGCGTGCCGTTCGCTCTCGCCAAAGGGTTCTTGCCGGAAACTGCGTGAAAAGGTCAGGTGCGTGACTGGCATGACCGGATCACGGTCATCCGACACCTTCAAAACAAGCTTGTGGCCGCTGTCCCGGTGGCGCCCGTATTCGTTGTAATATGCGGTTGCCCGGTAGTCTTCGTCTGAGAGGAACTCGCGGCTGACATACAGCTCGCCGGCGGTATGAAAAAGGTGGTGCTTTTTAAGCGCCTCATTCCATGGGTCGCGATGAGCCCACTCCTTGAAGTAAATGGCTTCAAGGCCCAAGAACGTTCCATGGTTGGCGATGGGGCCGCCGCTGGGGCCTGGCCGGAAGAGCCCGGTGCCGGCCGAGTTGGTGGCGGCCGCGATGGCCTTCACGCAGTCACCCCAGCGTGCGGGATCGCTGGCCCCTGCATGTGCTGCGTTGATCGCTTGTTCCAACGCTTCCGCCCGAACGTCCATGTGCTGCCGCAAGCTGCCCTGTTACAGATATTGGAGCAGAGGCTTGGTACTGATCCATACCTCAAACAGGGTAGATATTCACTCTTGTTTACGGCCGCGGGGGGCCGTTCGGCTCATGTCTACCCAAAGTGCGGTACGGGCTGCGAAGCAGCGTGTGCTAGCTTGTTAGGTTGCCATGTCGGCAGATAAATTAGATGAGGGACGTATGAAGAAATATAGTGTAGTTTTTTTGGTGTCATTATTTTTGGGCGCGCCTGTTTGGGCAGAAGGGCTCCTGGGAAATAATGCCACGGCGAATATTTATGGCGGAGGTGGCGTTGTCGCTTCTTCCGCATTTTATTTGGATAAAGAAAATAATCAAGATTATATATATGCCAGATTTTTCAATTACTTGGAAATTAAGTTCAATAATAATCAAATTATCTATGACTTTAACTGTATGTGCGCGGGCAGGATGTGGAGTGATGGAGTTGTTTCATTGAATAAGGATGGTTTATATATTGAGGCCGGAAGTGAAATTGAATTCGAATTTCATGACGGCGCTTACATAAAAAATGCTTACATCGGTTCAGAAACAAACTACCCAAAGTTGCCGATTGGTAGTTTGACGTTCAACAATAATAGCGTTGCGATAAATTGGACAAATATGCGGTTCGACAACAATACAACGATAGTATTAAATGTTGAAACTGCTGTCGCTTCTATTCCAGAGCCTGCGACCTATGCGCTGATGATTGCCGGCTTGGCCGCGGTCGCTGGCGCCGCGCGTTTGCGCCGTCGATAAAAGACAAATGCCAGCGCGGAGGCTGGCATTTGGGCGACTATCGCCGGGCACGGTCATCGGGTTCCCACCCCTGTGCCGTGCATATAAGGTACTAAGAATTTTTTGGGCGAGGAAGATCTATTTCCATCGCTGGGCTTTAGATATCCCGGGGGTTCGGGGGCAGCGCCCACGAGCGGTGCCTTGTGCACCCCCTGGTCGCGGCCGTTGCCGCATACCGGCGTAACCGGTGCCCGGCGTTAGGCCGCTGGCAGGGCGCCCCAGCCGGTGGCCAGGCGGCACCAAAAGCCGCGGCCGTCCAGCTCGTCTACCGGGACTTTATGCGCCGTTCCTTCGAGCACCTGGCCGCCACTGGCCAGGATTGTTGCGCGCGCCGCCTTGTGCACGGCAAGCATCTTGGTTTCGCCGGGTCCGCGCTCCATGAAGCTATAGACCGTGACTGTTGCGGTGTCGTCTTGCATGGCGAGGCCTTTTGGCTGGGTGGCAAGGAGGGCGCAGCTTAGCGGAGCCAAAGGCGGCTTGTCAGTCATTGCCGAGCAAGGTCCTGGGGATGCCTGCGGTGGTTGCGCCTGGCTGCCTTCGCGGTCTATCCGAGGTTGCGCTTGTGTGCGTGGCCCCATGCCCCTAAGATGGCCTGGCTCTGACGATTCTACAGAGTAGCGAGATATGTTTTTGTATATACAAAAACCCGACCCCCTCCGGGGTCGGTCTCGCCGAGGGGGCACATAGCGCCCCTCTGGACACCCCGACAGCGCGGCCCGCCACCAGGTCCGTTCGGGCTTTTCCAGGTGGCCGACGCGAGGACTTCCATGGCCCGGCCTGCGCAGAACAACCCGCGCCGCAAGTCCTACCCCTTGCGGCTGAGCGACCCCGAAAGGGCTGCGCTGCAGGCTGCTGCGCAGGCCCAGGGCCAGACCCCCGCCGATTTCCTGCGTGCGGCCTTCCAGGAGCCCGCGGCGCCGCGGGCGCACCGCAAAGCCGCTGCGCCCGCCCTGGACCCCGCCGTGATCGCCGCGCTAGGTGTGAAGCTTCAATAGGTTGTATCCGGTGTTCATCCGGGTTGGGTTTGAGAGACTGGAAGTCGCCAAACACCCAATCCTCAAGGAAGCCAACCGGA
>CAKZXL010000046.1 GCA_937883885.1 uncultured Aquincola sp.
GGCACTGGAAGACAGCGCCGTGCCCCAGGGCCTGCACGAGGTGTGGGAGTGGACTCGCTCTTCCTACGACCCCTACCCCGGCTTCGTGCCGCTGGGGGGGCCGGCCGCCGAATACAACGGCAAGTTCATGGTGGGCCAGGTGGTGCTGCGCGGTGCCAGCTGCGCCACGCCGCCCGGCCATGCCCGCCTGAGCTACCGCAACTTTTTTCCGCCAGCCGCGCGCTGGCAATTCAGCGGGTTGCGCCTGGCCCGCGACATCCGCTGAAGGAGCAACTGACGATGGCCTATCCCGAACTGCCGATGCCCCGCACCGCAGAACCCGCCGCCGCCCGCGCGCCGTCGTCCAAAGACGCCGCACCCGCCGAACCACCGGCCCGCGAATTTGCGCGTGCCCTGCGGCAGGCACTGGTGGAACAGCCGCACCGCATCTCGCCCAAGTTCTTCTACGACGCGGCGGGCTCGGCGCTGTTCGACCGCATCTGCGAGCTGCCCGAGTACTACCCCACCCGCACCGAGCTGGCGCTGCTGGACCGGCATGCCGAAGAGATGGCCGCACTGATCGGGCCCGAGGCTGACTTGATCGAGTTCGGCGCCGGCTCGGCCACCAAGGTGCGGCTGCTGCTGGCCGCCATGCAGCGCCCGCGCCGCTTCGTGCCCATCGACATCTCGGCCGAGCACCTGCAAGGCGCCGCCGCGGCACTGCGCCGCGACCACCCGGGGCTGGACGTGCAGCCGCTGGCGGCCGACTTCACCAAGCCCATCCAGCTGCCGCCGATGGCCGACGGCAGCCGGCCGCAGCGGGTGGGCTTTTTCCCGGGCTCTTCGATCGGCAACTTCGCGCCCGATGAAGCAGTGACCTTCTTGCGCCAGGCGGCCGAGCTGCTGCGTGGCGGTGGCCTGCTGATCGGCACCGACCTGGTGAAGGATCCGGCGCTGCTGCATGCGGCCTACAACGACGCGGCCGGCGTGACCGCGGCCTTCAACCTGAACCTGCTGGAACGGGCCAACCGCGAGCTGGGCACCGACTTCGACACCCGGCAGTTTGCGCACTACGCGTTCTACGAGCCGCGGCTGCAGCGCATCGAGATGCACCTGGTGAGCCGCCGCACCCAGGCCGTGCGGCTGGACGGCGAAAGCTTCCAGGTGTTGGAAGGCCAGACGCTGCACACCGAGAACTCGCACAAGTTCACCGTCGAAGGCTTTCGCCGCCTGGCGCGACAGGCCGGCTTCACGCCGGGCACGGTGTGGACCGACCCCAAGCAGCACTTCGCGGTGCACTGGCTGGCGGCGCCGCTGTAGTTGCGGATGTACGCGCCGCAGGGGTTCACAAAGCCAGCGTCAGCCGATCACCGCAGGCCCGCGAGCAGCAGGCCATCATGCGGTCGTTGGCTTCGCGCTCGGTGCGGGTGAGCACCACGTCGCGGTGGTCCACCTGACCGGCCAGCACCCGCACCTCACAGGAGCCGCACAGGCCCTCTTCGCAATCGCTCTGCACGTCGACGTTGGCCGCGCGCAGGGCTTGCAGCAGCGTCTGGTCGGGGCGCACCGGGATCACCAGGCCGGAGTCCTTCAGCTCCACCTCGAAGCCGTGTTCCTTGGCAGGGTCCAGCGTGCCCAGCGTGCTGCTGAAGTGCTCCACCCGCAGGGTGTCTGCGGGCCAGGCCTGGCAGGCCTGTTCCAGCGCCTGCAGCAGCCGCTCGGGGCCGCAGGCCACCACCTGCACGCCGGCACGCGGGGTGGCCAGCAAGGCGGCCACATACAACCGGCGGCCCTCTTCGCCCACGTACAGGTGCAGGTGCTCGCCATGCAAGGCCTGCAGCTCGTTCACATAGGCCATGCTGGCGCGGCGGCGGCCACAATAGTGCAGCGTGTAGCGCAGGCCCAGCTGCTTCGCGCGGTGGGCCATCGCGCTGACGGGCGTGATGCCGATGCCGCCGGCCACGAACACCAGCTCGGCCGCCGATTCGTCCATGCGGAAGTGGCTGCGCGGGCCGCGCACCTGCAGCTTGTCGCCCAGCTTCAGCTGGCTGTGCACCCAGGCCGAGCCGCCGCGGCTGTGCGGCTCGCGCAGCACCGCGATCTGCCACTGCGTGGCATCGGCCGGGTCGCCGCACAAGGAGTACTGGCGCGACAGGCCGGTGTCGCCGCAGGCCACGTCGATGTGCGCACCCGGGGCCCAGCGCGGCAGCGCACGGCCATCGGCCGCGGCCAGCGTGAGCTGCACGATGCCTTCGGCCACCGGCTGCAGCGCCTGCACCACCAGCGGCCGTGAGATGGCATGGGCCGAAGGCTCGCCGATGCGCAGCGGGGTGTGCGCCTCGCGCAGCGTCGGGTCGCGGCGCTCGGGGTTCAGCGCCGGGTCCCATTCCGCCCACACATGTTCCGGCCCGCGGAACGAGGTGTTGGGCACGTAGCTGAAGCGCTGCTCGGCCAGGCGCATGTGCGGCAGCCGGCGGGTGAAGGCTTCGAGGAACACCTGCATTTCCATGCGCGCCAGGTTCTTGCCCATGCACTGGTGCGCGCCGTAGCCGAAGGTGAGGTGGTCGCTGGCGTTCTCGCGGCGGATGTCGAACAGGTCGGCATCACCGAAGTGGCGCTCGTCATGGTTGGCCGACGAGGTGACGATGAGCAGCTTGCTGCCTGCGGGCAGCCGCATGCCTTCGACCACCGCTTCCTGCGTGACCAGGCGCCGCCAGGCGGCCACCGAGCCGTTGTGGCGCAGGCACTCTTCCACCGCGTTGGGAATGAGGCCGGGGTCTTCGCACAGCGCCTGCCAGGCCTCGGGGTGCTGCAGCAGCAGCTTCATCGCATTGGCGGTGGCATTGGCCGTGGTCTCGTGCGCGGCCACGATGCCGGCCATCATCATCGAGTGCAGGTACGAGTCGGTCACCACCTCGGGGTGCAGCTTCTGCTGGCGCAGGCCGTATTGCATCCAGCCCGGGGCGTCGGGGTTCTGGCGCATCTTGTCCAGCACCTTACCGGCCAGCTGCCAGAAGTTGCCTACCGCATGGGCCACGGCCACCTGCTCCTCGGGCCTGGGCCGGCCCCAGGTGTTCACCGTGTGGGCGATGGAGTAGCGCCGCAGCGTGTCCATGTCTTCTTCGGGCACGCCCAGGAAGTGCAGCGCCACGGTCAGCGGCACTTCCCACAGCATCTGGTCCACCAGGTCGGCACGGCCGCTGTCGATGAAGCGGTCGATGTAGGTGCGCGTGAGCTCGCGCACCATGGGCTCATGGTGCTTCAGTGCCTCGGGCGTGAAGGGCTCCATCAGCACCCGGCGGCGCGGCATGTGGGCCGGCTCGTCCTCGTTGACCAGCGTGCGGTTCATCGCATAGCCGTAGCTGGCCAGCACCGCATTGGCCTCGGGGCCGGTGGGCGTGATCTTCTCCAGCGCGATGGACGGGCTGAAGGTGAGGTTGTCGCGGAAGATGGCCTTGATGGCCGCGTAGCGCGTGACCACCCAGTAGCCCAGCTGCGGGCTGTAGAAGATGGGCTCCTGCTCACGCGCCCAGCGCAGGTACTCGGGCGGGTCTTGCTGGTAGCCGTCGCCGAAGGGGTCGAAGGCGGCGGCCCCGGCACTCACCGGGCAGCCGTTGGGTGCCACCGAAGAAACAGCGGCGGCGCCGTGGGCCACCGGGCAAGTGCCGGTTTGCTGCATGGGTCAGTCCAAAGTGATCTTCAAGTCGCGGATCAGCTTGTGCCAGCGGGTGGTTTCCTTGGCCAGCAGGTCGGTGTATTGCGCAGGCGTGTTGCCCACCGGCTCGACGCCGAACTCCACCATGCGCTTGTTCACCGCCGGGTCGTTGATGGCGGCCACCAGCTGCTTGTTGAGTGCGGCGATGGTGTCGGGCGGCGTGCTGCCGGCCACCACCACGCCCACCAGCGCGGCGGCTTCCACGTTCTTCATGCCCAGCTCGGCGAAGGTGGGCACCTCGGGCAGCTGCGGCAGGCGCGTGGCATTGGCCACCGCCAACGCCTTGACCTTGCCGGCCTTGATGAAGGCGGCGCCCGCGGCCAGGTCCACCATCATCGCGGGCACCTGGCCGCCGGCCACTTCGGCCAGCGCCGGGGCAGCGCCGCGGTAGGGCACGTGCACCATGAACAGCCCCGCCTCGCTCTTGAGCAGTTCCATCGCCAGATGGTGCGGGCTGCCCGCGCCGGCCGAAGCGTAGTTGATGCCGCCCGGCTTGGCCTTGGCCTGGGCGATGAAGTCTTTGGCATTGGTGGCGGTGCTGGCCGGGCCCACCACCAGGATCATCGGGAAGCGGCCCATCAACGTGACCGGCGCCAGGTCCTTCACGTTGTAGGTCAGGCTCTTGTACAGCGCCGGGTTGAACACCATGGTGCCGTTGTCGGCCGACAGCACGGTGTAGCCGTCGGCGGCCGAACGCGCCGTCTCCGAGGCGGCGATGGCGGTGTTGCCGCCCGGCTTGTTTTCCACGATGACCTGCTGGCCCGTCTTGGCCGACAGCGACTGCGCCACCGTGCGCGCCAGAAAGTCCGAGCCGCCGCCGGCGGCATAAGGCACCAGCCAGCGGATGGGCTTGCTGGGGTAGGCAGCCGCCTGCGCAAAAGCGCTGGATGCGGTGCCCAGCGTGGCGGCCAGCGCCAGTCCGGTGGCCAGGCCGATCACCAGGCGGCGCGGCGCGCCACGGGTCCGGGAAGTGTTCAAGCCAGTCTCCTCGGCGCTGTGGCCGTCATCATGCATAGCGTAAGTTTGATACGCATTGCGTAATGCCGGCAGCGGGCATACCCTCAGCGCCATGAGCACGTCTGACCTGCCCGAAGCCCCACCCGCGCCCCGTGGCCGAGAGCGTCGCCAGCGCGTGCAGGCGGCGGAAACCGGCCTGGCGGTGCTCAAGGGCCTGGGCCGGCTGGGCGGGCGTGCCAGCCTGAGCGTGCTGGCCGCCCATGTGGGCGAAAGCCCGGCCAAGGTGCACCGCTACCTGGCCAGCTTGGTGGAAGAGGGCTTCGTCACCCAGGCCGCTGGCTCGCAGCAGTACCTGCTGGGTGCGGAGGCCATCGCGCTGGGGCTGGCCGCCATGCGGCAGGCCGAGCCCATCCGCGCGGCCGAAGCCTCGCTGGGCCGGCTGCGCGAGGCGCTGTCGCTCACCTGCTTCGTGGCGGTGCTGGGCAACAAGGGAGCCACCATCGTGCGCTTCGAGGAGCCGTGGCTGCCCATCTCGGTGAACGCCCGCGTGGGCTCGGTGCTGCCGCTGCTGTGGTCGGCCACCGGCCGGGTGCTGCTGGCCTGGCAGCGTGACGACGCCCGCCTGCGTGCGATGGCCGAGCAGGAGCTGGCCGAGGCGCCGACCGAGCTGCGTGCCCAGCTGGATGCGGCCGACCCCATCGGCCGGCTGGCCGAGAGCGTGCTGGCCGACGGGTGTGCCGTGGTCAAGGACACCAACCTGCGCGGCATCAGCGCGGTGAGCGCGCCGGTGTTCGACCATGCCGGCCGTGTGTGCGCGGCGCTGACGGTGCTGGGGCCGACGGGCGGCTTCGATGCGTCGGCGGGCGGCGCGGCGGCGCAGGCGGTGCGGGAGGAAGCCCAGGCCGTCAGTGCCGCGATGGGCTACACCGCCGCATCCACCGCATGACGCCGAAGCTCAGCGCATGAACGGAAAGCGCCGTTCGTCCACGTCGCAGGCCGGATCGGGGCCGAAGCTGGTGTCTTCCACCACGCCGGCGGGCGTGATGCCGACGTGGAAGAGCTGGCAGAAGGGCGTGTCGTAGCGGTAGCTCCACACCGTCTGGTCGTGGTAGCGCACGCCCCAGATGCGCGCCGGGCGGCCCAGGGTCTGGCGCAGCTGGTCCACCGTCATGCCGGCCTGCACGGTGGCAAAGCGGGTTTCGGTCAGCACCTGCTGGCTGCCGATGAGCCGGCCC
>CAKZXL010000047.1 GCA_937883885.1 uncultured Aquincola sp.
CTGTCCAAGCCGGGTACCAACCTCAGCGGCACCATCTCGCTCAACCTCAACATCGACCTGCGGCCCAAGGCCTCGGTCGACTGGAGCCTGCGCAGCCTGTGGATCCGCGCCAGCGCGGGTGCCGACTACGAGATCAAGCCCGAGCTGGGCCTGACCGCCACCTATGGCAAGACACCCGGCGGCTTCCGCGTGCCGGTGGAAAGCAAGAAGAAGAAGTTCGACGCCAAGCGCGCCAAGGACAAGGTCGGCACCACCAAGGTCCCGTTCAAGAAGACGCTGATCAAGATCGACCTCGGCCGTGCCATTCCCTATGCCGGCGCGGTGCTCGACCTGAGCCTGAACCTGGAGGTGGGCGTGGACTTCACCGGCGAGATGTCGGTGACCATCACACCCACGCTGACGATGGCCGGCGACTTCGGCGTGCGCGGCTACTACGAGTGGCGCTGCTGCCGCTCCAACGACCGCGAGTTCTCGGCCTGGTTCAACATGCCCACACGCCAGCCCGGCATCTCGGGCGAGCTCAAGGGCACGCTGGCGGTGGAGCCGTATGCCGAGCTGAACCTGGCGGCCGGCCTGCGCGGCGTGGCGCCCGAGGTGGCCAAGGTCTTCGTGCGCGGCGGCGTGATGTTCCGCGGCGAGGCGGCCACCAGCTTCAGCTATGCCACGATGTTCCGCGAGGAACGCGGGCCTTCCACCTGGGCCGAAGGCCGGGTGGTGGGCAGCTCGCGCAAGTACTGGGAGGACTGCTCGCTCGACACCCGGGTGCGCAACGGCGGCTCCTGCGCCTGCAACAACGACGAGACCAAGCGGCATTGGTGGGGCGGCTCCTACGTCTCGCGCAAGTGCGTGCAGCGTGGCGATCCGGTCAGCGTGCCGGGCCCGGTGCGCAAGATCCCGCAGCGCTGCGTGAACGAGCCCGAGCTGGCCCTGGGCGTGTACCTGCACGGCAAGGCGGGCGTGGTCACCTCGTCCAGCAACTTCGCATGGCCCTTCCGCGGCTGGTTCGACTTCCTCAACCGCGAGGTCAACTTCTTCGACCAGGAATGGCCGATCTGGGAATACCCCGCCAAGGACAACAGCCCCGATGCCGAACTGGTCGGCTGCAAGGACATCACGTGACGCCGCGCGCCAAGCGCCGCCCGGCGCTGGCCTGGCGCCGCGTGGCGGTGGCTGCGGCCACCTGCGCGGTGGCGGGCGCCGCCTGGCCGCCGGCCGTGGCCCAGCCGGCGCCGGCCGAGTCCGGCGCCAGCGCCGAACCCACGGTCACGGTGCAGGCCTTCGAGATCGAAGGCGCCGAGCAGGTCGGCGTCGATGAACTGCAGGCCGTGCTCGCGCCCTGGCGCGGCCGGCCGTTGACCCGCCAGGCGCTGGGCGAAGCCGCGCGTGCGGTCGAGCGCCACTACCAGGTGGCCCACCGCCGCCTGGCCCGGGTGACGCTGCCGCCGCAGGACGTGACCGACGGCCGGGTACGGCTGCGGGTGTCCGAAGGCCGGCTGGGCCGCGTGGTGGTGCAGGCCGAGGGCCTGCGCGCCATCGCCCCGGAACGCGCGGTGGCCGCCATCGAGGCGCTGCAGCCGCGGGGGCAGGCCTTGTCGCTGAGCGCGGTGGAACGCGCCACCATGCAGCTGGCCGAATGGCCGGGCCTGGAGGTGCGCAGCAGCCTGGTGGCCGGCAGCGGCGCGGGCGAAACCGACGTGGCGCTGGTGCTCACCGACCGCCGCCCCTGGGACCTGCAGCTGCGCGCCGACAACGAAGGCGCCCGCGCCACCGGCCATGCCCGGGTGTCGGCCGATGGCTGGGCCGTGCTGCCCGGCGGCGGCGGCCATGCGGTCACCGCCGGCACCATGGTCAGCGAAGGCAGCCGCCTGCTGCGCCTGGGCGCCAGCACGCCGCTGCCGGACGCCGGCTGGCGTGCCTCGGTGTACGGCAGCGCGCTGGACTACCGGCTGGTGACGCCCGAGTTCAATTCGCTGGACGTCAAGGGTCCTTCGCAATCGCTGGGCCTGGGCCTGTCCTGGGCCATCGACCGCAGCGCCTTCGGCAGCCGCGATGCCTCGGCCCAGCTGGAGCGGCGCTGGTTCCGCAACAAGGCGCTGGACACGGTGCTGTCCGACTACCGCATCGACGTGCTGACGCTGCGCTATGCGCGGCAATCGAGCGACGAAGCCGGCGACGCCCGCCGCGCCTGGGAGCTGAGCCTGGCCGTGGGCGACGTGGACCTGACCGGCTCGCCCAACCGCGAGGCCGATGCCCTGACCGCCGACACCGCCGGCGGCTATGCGCTGCTGCGCGGCGCCTGGCAGTACGGCCGCCAGGCCGGCGCGCAGGCGCGCTGGCTGGTGCGTGCCAGCGGCCAGTGGACCGGGCAGAACCTGGACGTGTCCGAGCGCATGCCCATTGCGGGCCCGGCCGGCGTGCGCGGCTACCCGGTGGGTGAAGCCACCGGCAGCCGCGCCTGGCTGGGCAGTGCCGAATGGCAGCAAGGCCTGGCCGGCCTGGGCCAGCCCGCGCTCACGCTGGCGGGCTTTGCCGACACCGGCGTGGCCTGGCAGTACGCCGATGCCGGCTTTGCCGGCGCACCCACCCACAACCGGCTGCGCCTGTCGGCCGCCGGCCTGTGGCTGGAATGGCGGCCCCAGGCCTGGCCGCTGGTCACCCGGCTGACGGTGGCGCGCCCGCTGGGCCACCACCCGCACCCGACGGCCAATGGCAGCAACCAGGACGGCAGCCACTTCGGCACCCGCTGGTGGTGGAGCGCGCAATGGTCGCTGTGAGCAGCACCCCCCTTTTTCCTGCCGGCGCCCTGATGGCGCGGGCAGCCCTTCTTTCCCAGTTGTTGCGAGGAGTCGCACGATGAAGTCTTCTGCGAGCCTGAATACCGCCTACCGCCTGGTGCGCCGCGCCGATGCGCAGTGGGTGCCCGTGCCCGAGACCGCCACCGGCCATGGCGCCGCCCGTGCCGGTGCGGTGATGGTGGCCCACCTGCTGCTGGCGGCGCTGCCGCTGGTGGCCAATGCCGGCCCGCCGGGCGCCACCACCTTGCCTTCCGGCGGCAGCCTGGCGGCCGGCCAGGCCAGCTGGCAGGCCCAGGGCAGCACCCTGACCGTGAACCAGGCCAGCCAGCGCGCCGTCATCGACTGGCAGCGCTTCGACCTGGGCAGCCAGGCCAGCGTGGTGTTCAACCAGGCGGCCGGCCGCAACGCCGCCACGCTCAACCGCGTGCTGGGCCAGCAGCCCAGCCAGATCCTGGGCCGCATCCAGGCGCCGGGGCAGGTGTTCATCAGCAACCCGGCCGGCGTGATCTTCGGCGCCGGCGCCAGCGTGGACGTGGGCGGCCTGGTGGGCACCACGATGTCCATCAGCAATGCCGACTTCATGGCCGGCAACGGTGTGTGGCAGCGCCAGGGCAGCACCGGCGCGGTGATCAACCAGGGCACGCTGACGGCTGCCGACGGCGGCTACGTGGCCCTGCTGGCCCCCGAGGTGCGCAACGAAGGCGTGGTGCTGGCGCGCGCCGGCACCGTGGCCCTGGCCGCCGGTGAAAGCATCCGGCTCGACTTCGACGGCCCGGGCCTGTCCAGCGTGCTGGTCACACCCGCGGCCATCAAGACCCTGGTGGACAACCGCCAGGCCGTGCTGGCGCCCGAGGGCCTGGTCATCCTGTCGGCGCGCAGCGCCGAATCGCTGCGCAGCGGCGTGGTCAACCAGGCCGGCGTGGTGGATGCGTCCAGCATGGTGTCGCGCGGTGGCCGCGTGATGCTGGAAGGTGACAGCATCGCGCTGACCGCCGGCAGCCGCATCGATGCCACTGGCGCCACCGGTGGCGGCAGCGTGCATGTGGGCGGCGGCTGGCAAGGCAGCGGCCCGCTGGCCGGCGCCACCACGGTGGTGATGGCCGAAGGCGCCAGCATCGACGCCAGCGCCACCCGGCGCGGCGACGGCGGCGAAGTGGTGCTGTGGAGCGACGTGGGCCGCGCAGGCACCCGCACCGAAGCGCAGGGTCGCATCAGCGCCCGTGGCGGCGCCGAAGGCGGCGACGGCGGCCGGGGGGAAACCTCGGGCCACACGCTGGACGTCCGCGGTGCCACGGTCGATGCATCCTCCGCCAAGGGCCGCGGCGGCCGCTGGCTGCTGGACCCCACCGACCTGACCATCGACGCGGCGCAGGCCGCCACCATCGTCACCGCGCTGGAAGGCGGCACCGACACAGCGGTGCAGACCGCCAACGGCAGCGTGATCGTGGACAGCGGCATCCGCTGGACCAGCAGCGCCGACCTGACGCTGGATGCGGCCGCGGACATCCACGTGCGCGCCCCCATCCTGGCCGAGCATGCCAACGCGGTGCTCACCTTCAAGTACGGCCAGGGCGCCGTGGCCGCGGGCAACACGGCCGACTACCACGTGCTGGCGCCGATCGGCCTGAACGGCGGCCCCAACTTCGTCACCCTCAAGGGCAGCGACGGCACGCCCATCACCCACACCGTGATCAACGCCGTGGGCCTGGAAAACGACAACGGCGGCCTGACGCTGCAAGGCATGCGCGGCAACCTGGCCGGCCACTACGTGCTGGGCTCGTCGCTGAACATCGGCCATGTGGCCAGCTGGAACAGCGGCGCCGGCTTCACGCCGGTGGGCGACAACAGCACGCCCTTCACCGGCACCTTCGACGGCCTGGGCAACACGCTGATCGGGCTGACGATCAACCGGCCGTCGGCCGAGTACCAGGGCCTGTTCGGCAGGACGCAGGACGCCAGCATCCGCAACCTCGGCTTGGCCGATGTCAGCATCACGGCTTCGGCGCGTGGTGGCGCCCTGGCCGGCGTGGTGGGTGCCAACACGCAGGTGTCCACGGTGTATGCCACCGGCACGGTGGCGGGTGGCAGCATGCTGGGCGGCCTGGCCGGCGCGCTGTCCAGCGGCGTGGTGGTCAGCGACAGCTACCTGAGCGTCAACGTCAACGCCAGCGGCGGCTGGGCGGGTGGCCTGGCCGGCGACCAGAGCGGCGCCACCGTGCAGCGCGTGTTTTCCACGGGTTCGGTGAGCGGGGGCTTCAACACCGGCGGCCTGCTGGGCGGCAAGAACGGCACCGTCGCCAACAGCTTCACCACCGGATCGCTGTACGGCTACAACTTCGGCGGCACCGAAACCAACAGCGGCAGCCGCAGCGCTTCGCAGCTGAAGCAGGCCAGCACCTTCGCCAGCTACGACCTCGCCAACGTCTGGACCATCTACGAAGGCCAGACCACGCCGCTGCTCAATGCCTTCCTGACGCCGGTGACGGTGACGGCGGCCGCGCAGAAGACCTACGACGGCACGCTCTATGCCGTGCTGGCCGATGCCACGCTGTCCGTGCCGGGCCTGGCCAACCAGCTGCAGGGCACGCTGGTCTATGGCGGCGGCGCCAACTCGGTCAACGCCGGCAGCTATGCCGGCACCACCGCTTCGGGCCTGTACTCCGGCCAGCAGGGCGTGCGCATCAGCTATGCGCCGGTGGGCACGCTCACCATCGACCCCAAGGCCTTGAGAGTGGCCGGCGCTGCGGCCGTGAACAAGGTGTACGACCGCAGCACCACCGCCACCGTCGGCGGCACGCTGCAAGGCGTGGTGGGCAGCGACGACGTGTCGCTGGTGGCGGCCGCCAGCTTTGCCGACAAGAACGTGGGCACGGCCAAGCCGGTGACGGCCAGCTTCTCGCTGGGCGGTGCCGCCGCGGGCAACTACACCGTGTCGCAGCCCACGGGCCTGTCGGCCGACATCACGCCGGCCACCTTGACGGTGAGCGGCGTGGTGGCCGCCAGCAAGGTCTACGACCGCGAGACCCTGGCCACCGTCAGCGGCGGCACCCTGTCGGGCGTGCTGGGCAGCGACGAGGTGGCCCTGGCCAACGGCAGCGCC
>CAKZXL010000048.1 GCA_937883885.1 uncultured Aquincola sp.
ACTGAACATCCACCTGCAGTCCGAGCGCATCGAGATCTGCGCCCAGCAGGAAGTCGTCATCAACGGCGGCGGCAGCTACACCCGCTGGAGCGCCAGCGGCATCAACAGCGGCACCAGCGGTTCATGGACCGCCCATGCGGCCAGGCATGGCTTGGAGGGCCCGGCCAACCGCCCCATCGTTCAGCTGCCCTTGACCGCCATGCCGGAGCCGCCCCAACAGGGCTTGCGTCTGCAACTCGATCACCTGCCCGAAGTGCCCCAGGGCCTATGGGCTGGACAACCCTACCGCCTGCTGAAGAAAGGCCGACCGCACAGCCACGGCGTCGTCGATGCGCAGGGCTGGATCCATGTCGAAGATCACCACGACGGCGACCAGTACCAGTTGCAACTGGCCAGCGGCGCAGTGCTGGCCCTGCCGGTGGCAAGGCAGTCGCCCGCGGCCGGCAGCGCGCAGCACACCGAGCACCGTCTGGCCAACCTGGGCGTGCGCGCCGATGGGCAAGGGCCGTCGCAACGGCACTTGCAACATCGGCGCGACGCCTGAGCACCCACCGCCTGGAGATGCCATGACCAACCCCCTGAGCCAGTTGCTGAAGCAAACCCAGCGTGCGGAGACGGTGCACCTTGACCAGCAGAGCCGCATCGGCAAGGGCACGATGCAATGGTTCCTCGAGAACGACGTCAAGACCCACCCGATCCACAACCGCAATGCCCTCGAGTTCCTGATCTGCAGCGAAGGCTTCGAAGCGCTGGAGCGCGACCTGCGCCTGGCCACCAGCACCATCGACCTGGCGTGCTGGGGCTTCGATCCGGCGATGGAGCTCACGCGCATGAGCCCCACCACCGACCCTGCGGTCGACGGCTACAAGACCTGGCCGCGCGGCACGCCGTATGGCGATTTGCTGGCGCAGAAGGCGGCCGAGGGGGTGAAGGTGCGGTTGCTGCTTTGGTATGACGCTGCTTACGCAGACGCCATCAATCATCCGATCACATGGTTTGCCCCACAGATCCACCCTCTAACGAGTGTGCTCAGCTGGTTGAAGCCCGCCGTCAGCCGCTTGGCCGGAAACGCCCCGGATCTGCCGTGGACCTGGATGCCGATGCCTGCGTTTGCCGAGCAGGTGGCAGCCGCACCGCGCATGCAGGTGCGGCAGGCCAAACCAACGACTGCAGAACTGCGGGCAGCTTACGCAGTGGCCTGGTGGCAAGCCGCGTTGTCGGGCGCCATCGCCAACCTGGAGGTGCGCTTACGCGCCAGCGATGAGCAGGCGGTCAGCGAACTGAAATCAGCCTACCTGTCCGGTGTGGCCGACCGGGCCGAGGACGCTGTGCTCTGGGCGACCGCGACCCACCACCAAAAGCCCGTGCTGATCGACTACCACCCCGGTCAGGGCGCCAACCCCGCAGCCAAGCCCAACGCCTGCGGCTACATCATGGGACTCAACAGCGTGACCGACTACTGGGACACGCCCGAGCACCGGTACAACGATCCGCGCCGTGAAGTGGCGTTCGGCAAGGGTGCCAGCTGGACCCAGCGCTGCCACCTCAAGCCGTACCGCGACTACGCCATGCGGGTGCGCGGCCAGGCGCTGGCGTGCATCAACCGCAACTTCGTCACGGCCTGGGACCGGGCGCAGACCACGCATTGGTCAGGCGCAAAAGTCTCGCTCGCGGCCGCACGTGCGGCGTTGGTGCCAGAGCCGGTGGGCGCCCACCGCGCGCAGGTCGTGCGCACCCAGCCGGAAGACAAGGACGCCACCATCCTCAAGACCTATGTGCAGGCCTGCTCCAACGCCTGCCGCTACATCTACATCGAGAACCAGTACTTCCAGCTGGTGGAGTGGGTGCAGTACATCAAGGAACTGAGGCAACGGACCCTAGACCTGCTGCGACAGGCCGGTGGCACCAAAGACAAGCTGCCGCCCTTGCATTTGATGGTGATCCACCCGCAGGCCGAGCGCCCGGAGATGGTGCCCCGCACCTACGACGCCCTGGCGCAAATGGGCCAGGCCACCAGCGTCAGGGGCTACCACCGGCAGGTGGAACAGGTGCAGGGCGGCAAGCCGGTGACGGACAACCAGGGCCACGCCGTGAAGATGACCGGGCTGGTGCGTCGCTCGGCGAGGGTCGGTCAGAGCAAGATCCGCGAAGAACTCCAGGAGCTCAACATCAAGCCATTGGCCGCCATGCTGATGAGCTACGACTACGACGACGAGGCGCGGCATCTGCAGGTAAATGCGCGCGACAACCAGGCGCAGGAGGCGCAAGCCGCCCAGGAGCGCTCGGAGTACAAGGCCCAGCATCCGGATGCCAAGACGGCGCTGGCCAAGGACGAGATCGAGGGCGACTACTCCCCGTACAAGATCCGCCCGCAGCGCTACCGCGAGATCTACATCCACTCCAAGCTGATGATCATTGACGACTGCTTCATCACCCTGGGCAGTGCCAACCTCAATGCCCGATCGATGGTGGTGGACAGCGAGATCAACATTGCCAGCGCCGAGCATCGGTTGGCCCAGGACGCGAGACGGCGTGTGTGGGGGAATCTGGCGGGCAGCGATTTGGATGGAGGGGGTCTGGGGCAGTTGGACGATCAGTTCAAACGTTGGGTGGAGCGTATGGGCAACAACGCGAAGGAACGGGGCGCTGGCCACGCCGGCAAGCCGCCGGAGAACTTCAGCTTCATCCACACCCACGAAGACCCTCGCGACTCCCCCCTCTTTCGCGTGGCCTAGAGCCCATCATGAAACGTTTCACTTCCCAGCCGTATGCACGACAAATCCTGCGTGCCGCGCTGGCTTTCGCTTTACTTACGCTGGTGACAGTGCTCATCTGGAAGAAGGATGCCATGACTCAAGCCATCGACCGCCGACTCCACGCCGACCTGCCACGCTTTACCGAATTGCCGGCCTTCGACCCTTACCGCAAGAGCTTTACCTGCCGCCATGAGGCCGCCGTCAACCCGGTGCCCAGCGATCAGGCGCAAGCCTTGTTCGAAGAGGCCGTCGCGTTGAGCGATTGGGGCATCCCGCGCAAGGAGCGTGACTTCGCAAAGATCGCCGCCCTGTACCGCCAGGCCATGACCTTGGGCCACTGGAAGGCCCAGTTCAATTTGGCCGGGTTTTACCTGGAAGGCGACGGCGTGCCTTTCGACCCCAACGAGGCTGTTCGCCTGACCGAAGACCTGATGCGCCAAGGCGTGCCGGCGGCCTGGTTCAACATGGGCAACTACTACATGAGCGGTGTCGGTCCGCTGCAGCCCAGCGCCACGGTGGCCTACGCGTTTTGGCAGCGCGCGGCCGACATGGGCAGCCTGCATGCACAGGCCGAGTTGGGCAAGGCGCTGGATGCGCTCATCGATGAGCCGCCCCGGTACTACAACAACCGTCCAATCGGCCGACAGATGCTGGAGTGCGCGTTCGCGCAGGGCAGCGGTGATGCAGCCTATGAGCTTGGGCTGACCTACAGATCTGACGCAAGGCATGCTGACGACCATTCAGAGAAGCAAGCCATTTTTGCCAAAGCACTGCAGCGTTATCACGAGGGCGCAAAGTACGGCAGCCAGCGCTGTGCAGACGGCCTCAGCGCGGTCTATGGCTCAGGAAACGCCGAAGCCGGACTGCCGCCGGACCCCAATCGATCTCGCCGCTACAGCGCCATCGGCGACTACCTCTGGCACCACCCCGACACCCGCCTGCCCAACCTCGACCGCGTGCTGCCCTTGCCACCGGCCCCGCTGCCGCCATGGGACGGCGAGGTCGAGAGCCTGATCGATGCCGCCAAACCCGTGCGCGTCACGCCCAACCTGCCCAAGGCCTCGGCTGCGCTGCAGCGCACGCGCGCTCATGTGCCGCAGGGCTACGCCATCGTGGCACCCGGCTGGACCGAGCAGCCCTTTGCGGCGGCGGCCTATCGCGCCGGGCAAAGCTTCCTGGTGCGCGCACCGCAGGACGGCTACTACCAGCCGCTGCACGTCAGTGTCGCGCGGCCCGCACGGGATGTGCTGCCCCTGCCCGAGCGCCTGCGCCAAAGTCAGCACGACGCGCACGAGCGCCGCTG
>CAKZXL010000049.1 GCA_937883885.1 uncultured Aquincola sp.
CAGCCGCTGCGCGCCAAGACCGAAGCGCAGGAAGACGCGATCACGCCCGCGGGCTGGAGCACCGGCGACGCCGCCAGCCTGCGCAGCACGCTGCAGGAAGTGACGCAGGCGCTGGAGCATGTGCGGCGCGTGGCCCAACAGGTGCGCGACACGCTGGAGCGGGCCAAGCAGACCACGGCGCAGGCGGCCGATGCCGCCTGGGCCACCGCCTTCGCCGAAGAGTTCGGCGCCCGTGCGCAGCAGCCCGGCTATGAGGTGTATGCCGCCATCGCCCCGGCGCTGGTCAGCGTGGACCGCAGCCGCGTCGTCTCGCTGCTGACGCTGAAGTAGCCCGGCGCCAGGCCGGCGCTATTGCAGCGGGCCTTCCAGGCCCCGCGGCACCGGCAGCGTGGCGATCTCGATGCCCTCTTCCAGCAGCGACTCGCGCTGCTCGGGCGTGGCCTGGCCGCGGATGCCGCGCGCCTCGATCTCCCCGTAGTGCATGCGGCGCGCTTCTTCCGGAAACCGCGCACCCACGTCTTCGGTATGGGCCAGCACATGGCGCACCGCCTGCATCCACGCGGCCTGCAGCACGCCCTCGGGCGACGGTTCGGTGTGGGTAGATGCCACCGGGCTCGATGCGGCCGGCGCGCCGGGCCGCTGTTCACGGTTGGCCGCGGGCGCGATGCGCGGCTCACGCGCGCCCGACAGGTTCAGTCGCGGCGCGGTCGGCCGGCGGGTGATGCCGGTGTCGGCGCACAGGGGACAGCTGATCAAGCCCTTGTCGAGTTGGGCGCCGTAATCTTCTTCAGAGGCGAACCAGCCTTCAAAGCCGTGGCCCTGGCTGCAGCAGAGGTTGAGAACCTTCATGAAATGATCATAGTGGCCGGCGTCACTTCATGCCGCGCCGTGCGCCTGCAACCCTAGGCCGGAGCGGCCTGCCAATCCAGCGACCAGGCACCGGCCTGCCAGCGCTGCAGCCAGAGCAGGCAGATCAGCGTCTTGGCATCGGTCAGCTCGCCACGGCCGGCCATGGCGTCCAGTTCGTCGGCCGACAAGTGGTGCACGTCGATCAGCTCGCCATGGTCGAGCTGCTGGGTGCCAGCGGTCAGGCCGCGGGCGAAGAAGATCTCGATGTGCTCGTTGGAATAGGCGGCGGCGTTGTGCAGGATGCCGGCACGGGCGATCTCGCGGGCGCTGTAGCCGGTTTCTTCGGTCAGCTCACGCAGGCCGCAGCGCATCGTGTCTTCACCCGGATCGATCTTGCCGGCCGGAAACTCCAGCAGCACCTGGCCCAGCGGGTAGCGGTGCTGGCGCACCAGCACCAGCCGGCCATCGTCCAGCAACGGCACCACCACCACCGCGCCCGGGTGCACGATGTACTCACGTGTGGCGGTGTCGCCGTTGGGCAGGCCGATCACGTCGCGCCGAACGTCGAGGAAGTTGCCCCGGTACACCTGCTCGCCCGACAGGCGCTTTTCGATGAGGTGCTGATCTTGATCGGCCGACATGCTCAACCCTGTTGGCGGCGCAGCACGCGCCAGACGAAGCCGGGAAACGCCAGCGTGAGGAACAGGCAGGCGCCGGCCGCGTAGAACTCCCAGCCCTGCGGCTGGCGCTGGCCGATGCGTGCCTCCAGGCCCATGCCCACCAGCAGCGTGAGGCCAGCCATCAGCGCCAGTTCCAGCAACCGCCAGGGCCAGCGCTTGGGCTGGCGCTGCGGACCCACCACGAACAACCGGTCGTTGACGAACGGCAGGTTGGCGGCGATGGTGGCCACCAGCAGCACCAGCCAGACCTCGGCCGAATGCGAGCCCACCGCCTACACCTGCCCCGACACGGTGGACCCGGTGCCGGCCGCCATCAGGTGGCCAGCGCCTTGACGATGGCGTCGCGGCACATGGCCATCAGGCCGCCCGGCATGATGCCCAGCAGCAGCACGGCGGCGCCGTTGACGGCCAGCAGCGCGCTCACGCCCGAGCCTTGCGACACGGCGGGTGCGCCGGCCGGCGGTTCGTCGAAGAACATCACCTTGATGACGCGCAGGTAGTAGAACGCGCCGATCAGCGACAGCAGCACCGCGGCCACCGCGATCCACAGGTACAGGTCGATGTTGGTGGTGATCAGCGCCTGCAGCACGGCTAGCTTGGCATAGAAGCCCACCGTCGGCGGAATGCCGGTCAGCGAGAACATGAACACCGCCATCACGCCGGCCATCCACGGTGCGCGGCGGCCCAGGCCGGCCAGGTCGTTGATGTCTTCGCTCTCGAAGCCTTCGCGCGACAGCAGCATCAGCAGGCCGATGCTGCCCAGCGTGGTCAGCGTGTAGGCCACCATGTAGAACATGGCCGAGCTGTAGGCATTGCCGGCCGACAGCGTGTTGCCGCTGACGACGCCGGACGCCAGCGCCAGCAGCATGAAGCCCATCTGCGCGATGGCCGAGTAGGCCAGCATGCGCTTGAGGTTGCTTTGCGCGATGGCCGCGAAGTTGCCGATGGCCAGCGAGACCACCGCCATCACCAGCAGCATCTGCTGCCAGTCCACCGCCAGGCCCAGCAGGCCTTCCACCAGCAGGCGGATGGTCATGCCGAAGGCGGCCAGCTTGGGCGCGCCGGCGATCAGCAGCGTGACGGCCGTGGGGGCGCCGTGGTATACGTCGGGCACCCACATGTGGAACGGCGCAGCGCCCAGCTTGAAGCCCAGGCCGGCGACGATGAACACCAGGCCGAACACCAGCACGGTGCCGTTGGCTTCACCCTTGCCGATCACGTCGAACACGCCCGGGATCTCCAGCGTGCCGGTGGCGCCGTACATCATCGACAGGCCGTACAGCAGGAAGCCGCTGGCCAGTGCGCCCAGCACGAAGTACTTCATCGCGGCCTCGGTGGCCACGGCGCTGTCGCGGCGCAGGGCCACCAGCGCATACAGCGACAGGCTCATCAGCTCCAGGCCGAGGTAGACGACCAGGAAGTTGTTGGCCGACACCATCACGCAGATGCCCAGCAGCGAGAACATCGACAGCGAGAAGAACTCGCCCTTGAGCATCTCGCGGGCGCCGATGTACGGCTGCGCGTAGGCGATCGTCACCATCGTGGCGATGGCGGCGAAGAAAGCCAGCAGATGGCCCATGGGGTCGGCGACCACCATGTTCTGCATGCCGTACAGCGTGACGCCGCCCTGCACGTAGCTGAAGTGCAGCGCCGCCACCACGGCCAGCGATGCCTGGGCCAGCCAGAAGGTGGGCCGACGCTTCGGGTCGGTGACGAACAGGTCGACCAGCGCGACGGCGCACGCCAGCACGAGCAGCAGCAGTTCGGGGTAGATGACCAGCCAGTTCATTTCAATCATGGTTGCGGCCATCCGTCAGGGAAGTTTGGAAGTGGCCACGTGTTTCAGCAGCTCGGTGACGGAGACGTGCATCACGTCGGTCACGGGCTTCGGGTACACGCCCATCGCCAGGGTGGCGATGGCCAGCACCGCCAGCATCAGGAATTCACGGCCGTTGATGTCGGTCAGGCTGCGCACGTTGTCGTTGGCCACGTCGCCCAGGTACACGCGCTTGACCATCCACAGGTTGTAGGCGGCGCCCAGGATCAGCGCGGTGGCGGCCAGCAGCCCGATCACGAAGCTGAACTTGACCGAGGCGAGGATCACCATCCATTCGCCGATGAAGCCGCTGGTGCCCGGCAGGCCCGAGTTGGCCATCGCGAAGAAGACGGCGAAGGCGGCGAACTTGGGCATGGTGTTCACCACGCCGCCGTAGGCCTTGATTTCACGCGAGTGCACGCGGTCGTACAGCACGCCGATGCACAGGAACATGGCGCCCGACACGAAGCCGTGGCTGACCATCTGCACCAGCCCACCGGCCACGCCCAGTTCGCTGAACAGGAAGAAGCCCAGCGTGACGAAGCCCATGTGGGCGATCGACGAATACGCCACCAGCTTCTTCATGTCCTGCTGCACCAGCGCCACCAGGCCGACGTAGATCACCGCCACCAGCGACAGCGCGACGATCAGCCACGCCCATTGGTGCGAGGCATCCGGCGCGATGGGCATCGAGAAACGCACGAAACCGTAGGCACCCAGCTTCAGCATGATGGCGGCCAGCACGACGGAGCCGCCGGTGGGCGCCTCGACGTGGGCATCGGGCAGCCAGGTGTGCACCGGCCACATCGGCACCTTGACGGCGAAGGCCGCGAAGAAGGCGAAGAACAGCAGCGTCTGCACGTCGGCCGGCAGCGGCAGCTTGTGCCAGTCCAGGATCTGGAAGCTGCCACCCGACTTGTAGTACAGGTACAGCAGCGCCACCAGCATCAGCAGCGAGCCCAGCAGCGTGTACAGGAAGAACTTGAACGCCGCATACACGCGGCGCGGACCGCCCCACACGCCGATGATGATGTACATCGGGATCAGCGTGGCTTCGAAGAAGACGTAGAACAGCAGGCCGTCCAGCGCCGAGAACACGCCCACCATCACGCCCGACAGGATCAGGAACGCGCCCATGTACTGGTTGACGCGGTCGGTGATCACTTCCCAGGCGGCGATCACCACGATGATGGTGATGAAGGCCGTGAGCAGCACGAACCACACCGAGATGCCGTCCACGCCCAGGTGGTAGCGGATATTGAACCGCTCGATCCAGGCGTAGTTCTCGACGAACTGCATCGCGGCGGTGCCCGAGTCGAAGCCGCCGAGCAGCGGCAGCGTGACCAGGAAGCTGGCGATGGCGCCGATCAGCGCCAGCCAGCGAACCGCCTTGGCCTGGTCGTCACGCCCCAGCGCCAGCAGGATGGCGCCGAATGCGATCGGCAACCAGATGGCAACACTCAACAATCCCATGTTCTTGTTCTCCGCCCCGCCTCAACGACCGAACAGGCCGCCCACCGAGGGCCACAGTTGCCAGGTCATCAGTCCGAACACGCCCAGCAGCATCACCAGCGCGTACCAGTACAGGTGGCCGGTTTGCAGGAAGCGCGTCAGCGATGCAATGCCGCCCATCAGGCGCGCCGAGCCGTTGACCACCAGCCCGTCGATCAGGCCCACGTCGCCGCCCTTCCACAGGCCCACGCCCAGCAGGCGCGCGCCGCGGGCGATGACCTTCTCGTTGAAGGCATCGAGGTAGTACTTGTTTTCCAGCAGGCGGTAGATCGGGCCGCTGTGCGCCTTGATGGCGGCGGGGATGGCAGGCTGCTTCATGTAGAAGAACCAGGCCACCACCACGCCCGACAGCGCCAGCCAGAACGGCAGCGAGGTCAGGCCGTGCAGCGCCATCGCGCTGGCGCCATGGAAGCCTTCGGCCAGTTCGGCCATCACCGGGTGCCTCGTGGCATCGACAAAGATGGCATCTTTGAAGACGTCGCCGTACAGCAGCGGCTCGATGGTCAGGTAGCCGATCAGCACCGACGGAATGGCCAGCAGCACCAGCGGCGCGGTCACCACCCAGGGCGACTCGTGCGGCACGTGCGGCTCGTGGTGGCCATGCTCGTCGTCGTGGTGGTCGTGCTCACCCGGGAACGGCTTGTGGCGGAAGTTTTCCTTGCCGTGGAAGACCAGGAAGTACATCCGGAACGAGTAGAACGCCGTGACGAACACACCGGCCAGCACCGAGAAATTGGCAAAGCCGGCGCCCCACAGGTGGCTCTCATGCACCGCCTCGATGATGCTGTCCTTCGAGTAGAAGCCCGAGAACAGCGGCGTGCCGATCAGCGCCAGCGAACCCAGCAGCGACGTGATCCAGGTGATGGGCATGTACTTGCGCAGGCCGCCCATGTTGCGGATGTCCTGGTCGTGGTGCATGCCGATGATGACCGAGCCCGCACCCAGGAACAGCAGCGCCTTGAAGAACGCGTGCGTCATCAGGTGGAACACCGCCACCGAGTAGGCCGACACACCCAGCGCCACCGTCATGTAGCCCAGCTGGCTCAGCGTGGAGTAGGCCACCACGCGCTTGATGTCGTTCTGGATGATGCCCAGGAAGCCCATGAACAGCGCGGTGATCGAGCCGATGACCAGCACGAAGGACAGCGCGGTGTCCGACAGCTCGAACAGCGGCGACATGCGCGAGACCATGAAGATGCCCGCGGTCACCATGGTGGCCGCGTGGATCAGCGCCGAGATCGGGGTCGGGCCTTCCATCGAGTCGGGCAGCCACACGTGCAGCGGCACCTGCGCGCTCTTGCCCATCGCGCCGATGAACAGGCAGATGCAGGCCACGGTGATCAGCATCCAGTCGGTGCCGGGCAGCGTGAGCTTGGCCAGTTCGCCGGTCTTGGCGAAGGTTTCACCGTAGTTCAGCGTGCCGGTGTAGGCCAGCAGCAGGCCGATGCCCAGGATGAAGCCGAAGTCGCCGACCCGGTTGACCAGGAAGGCCTTCATATTGGCGAAGATGGCCGTGGGCTTCTTGAACCAGAAGCCGATCAGCAGGTACGACACCAGGCCCACCGCTTCCCAGCCGAAGAACAGCTGCAGGAAGTTGTTGCTCATCACCAGCATGAGCATCGAGAAGGTGAACAGCGAGATGTACGAGAAGAAGCGCTGGTAGCCCGGGTCTTCCTCCATGTAGCCGATGGTGTAGATGTGCACCATCAGCGAGACGAAGGTCACCACGCACATCATCATCGCGGTGAGGCCGTCGACGAGGAAGCCGACTTCCATCTTCAGGTCGCCGAGCGTCATCCATTCATAGATGGTGGCGTTGAAGCGTGCGCCATCGACCACGACGCTCTTGAGCACCATGGCCGACAGCACGAAGGCGATGGCCACGCCGAGGATGGTGGCGATATGCGCGCCGCGGCGGCCCACCGCCTTGCCGAAGAAGCCGGCGATGACGGAGCCGACCAGCGGTGCCAGCGGCACCGCGACGAGCATGTTCTGGGACAGGGTTGCCGACATGGTCAATCAGCCCTTCAAGGTATCGAGTTCGTCGACATTGATCGACGCACGGTTGCGGAAGAGCACGACCAGGATGGCCAGGCCGATGGCGGACTCGGCCGCCGCCACCGTCAGGATGAAGAACACGAAGACCTGGCCCGCCATGCGATCCGCCACCGCGGGCAGGTAGTGCGAGAAGGCCACGAAATTCAGGTTCACCGCCAGCAGCATCAGCTCGATCGCCATCAGCAGCACGATCAGGTTGCGGCGGTTCAGGAAGATGCCGATCACCGACAGCGCGAACAGCACCGCGCCGAGCGACAGGTAATGGCCAAGGGAGACGGGACCCAGCATCACTGTTTCCCCTCAGGTTGCACGGCCGGTTGCACAGCGGCCGCGGACGGCGCTTCGATGGTCGGTTTCATCTTGATCAGGCGCACACGGTCGGCCTTCTTGACACGCACCTGCAGCGACGGGTCCATGGCGCGCGAATCCTTGCGGCGGCGCAGCGTCAGCGCGATGGCCGCGACGATGGCCACCAGCAGCAGCACCGCGGCGATCTGCAGCGGATACAGGTACTTGGTGTACATCTCGATGCCCAGCATCTTGGTGTTGCCGGCCTCGATGGCGGCGGCACTCAGCGCGGGCGCTTCAGGCACATAGAAGCCCTGGTACAGCACCGCGGCCATTTCCAGCGCGATCACCGCGCCGATCAGGCCCGCCACCGGGAAGTGCTTCCAGAAGTTCTGGCGGAAGGCGTCGGTGTTGATGTCCAGCATCATCACCACGAAGAGGAACAGCACCATCACGGCGCCGACGTACACCAGCACCAGGGTGATGGCCAGGAACTCGGCCTTGAGCATCATCCACACGCAGGACGCGCTGAAGAAGGCCAGCACCAGGAACAGCGCCGCATGCACCGTGCTGCGCGCCGTGATCACACGGAACGAAGCACCCAGCAGCACCGCCGAGAACACGTAGAAGAGAGCGGTCGTCGTATTCATCTTGTTGAACGCGCGCACGCGCCGAGCTGCAGCCACCCTGGCGGGTGGCCGCTGCGGTCAGCGGTACTTCGCGTCGGCCTCCTTGTTGGCGGCAATCTCGCGCTCGTAGCGGTCACCGACGGCCAGCAGCATGTCCTTGGTGAAGTACAGGTCGCCGCGCTTTTCGCCGTGGTACTCGAGGATGTGGGTCTCGACGATGGAATCGACCGGGCAGCTTTCTTCGCAGAAGCCGCAGAAGATGCACTTGGTCAGGTCGATGTCGTAGCGCGTGGTGCGGCGCGAGCCGTCGTCACGCACGTCCGACTCGATGGTGATGGCCATCGCGGGGCACACCGCTTCGCACAGCTTGCAGGCGATGCAGCGTTCTTCGCCGTTCTCGTAGCGGCGCAGCGCGTGCAGGCCGCGGAAGCGCGGCGACAGCGGCGTTTTTTCTTCCGGGAACTGGATGGTGATCTTCTTCTGGAAGAAGTGGCGGCCCGTGAGCTTCAGGCCCTTGAGCAGCTCCAGCAGCATGAAGCTGGAGACGAAGTCTTTGACGGCAGACATGGGGGTGACCTCTGTGTGCGTGCGTTGGGCGGCTTAGGACCAGATGTTCCAGGGCGACTGGATCCACAGGCCCACGACGACCAGCCACACCAGGGTGACGGGAATGAAGATCTTCCAGCCCAGACGCATGATCTGGTCGTAGCGGAAGCGCGGGAACGTGGCACGCACCCACAGGAACATCGTGACGACCACGAAGACCTTGATCGCCAGCCAGATCCAGCCCGGGATGAAGTCGAGGAAGCCGAACGGGCTCAACCAGCCGCCCAGGAACAGGATCACGGCCAGGGTGGAGACCAGGATCATGTTGGCGTACTCGGCCAGGAAGAACATCGCGAACGACATGCCCGAGTACTCGATCATGTGGCCGGCCACGATTTCCGATTCGCCTTCGACCACGTCGAACGGGTGACGGTTGGTTTCCGCCAGGCCCGAGATGAAGTAGACGACGAAGATGGGCAGCAGCGGCAGCCAGTTCCAGGACAGGATGCCCACGCCGTGGTCGGCGAAGATGCCCTTACCCTGGCCCATGACGATCTGGCTCATGTTCAGCGTGCCCGAGACCATCAGCACCACGACGAAGCAAAAGCCCATCGCGATCTCGTAGCTCACCATCTGGGCCGAGGCGCGCAGTGCGCCCAGGAAGGCGTACTTCGAGTTCGAGGCCCAGCCGGCGATGATCACGCCGTACACCTCGAGCGAGGTGATGGCCATCAGGAACAGCAGGCCGGCGTTGACGTTGGCCAGCGCCACGTCAGGACCGAAGGGCACCACCGCCCAGGCGGCCAGCGCCGGCATGATGGTCATGATGGGACCCAGGAAGAACAGGCCCTTGTTGGCCGCGGTCGGGCGGATGATCTCCTTGAAGATCAGCTTGACCGCGTCGGCGATGGGCGTGAGCAGGCCGAACGGGCCCACGCGGTTGGGACCCGGGCGGATCTGCGTCCAGCCGATGGCCTTGCGCTCCCACAGCGTGAGGTAGGCGACGCAGCCCATCAGCGGTGCCACGACCACGACGATCTTGATCAGGCTCCAGACCACCAGCCAGAGCGTGGGGCCGAGCAGCGAGGTGCCGGCTTGTTGGAGGGTGTCCAGCATGGTCAGGCTTTTTCGATGGTCAGCGCGCCGAACATGGCGCCGAGGGTGGCGGTGTGGGCATGGCCGGCCGGCACACGCACGGTGTTGGCGGCCAGGGTGGGTTCTTCCACCGCCGGCAGCAGCGCACTGGCGCTGCCTTGCGACACACGCACCAGGTCACCGGCCTGCAGGCCCAGTGTCTGCCACAGGGCTGACGGCAGGCTGGCGACCGGCGGGCGGGCGTCGGCCGTCAGCTGCAGCGAGGTGGCGCGGCGCACGATGGCGTCGCTGCTGTAGATGGGCACATCGGCCAGGCGCTCGAGGCCGCCTTGCGGTGCAGCCTGCACCACACCCAGCGCAGCGGCTTCGTTGTTCAGGCGCGAGGCTACGGTGGCCAGGTCGCCCAGCGCTTCGGCACGCACCTCTTCCGAGGTTTCGTGGTTGAAGCCTTCCAGGCCCAGCAGGTTGCCCAGCACCCGCAGCACCTTCCAGGCCGGGCGGGCATCGCCCAGCGGCTTGGTGACGCCGTGGAAACTTTGCACGCGGCCTTCGGCGTTGACGAAGGTGCCCGAGGTTTCGGTGAACGGGGCGATGGGCAGCAGCACGTCGGCGTTCTCGACCTGTGCGTCCTTGAACGGCGTCAGCGCCACGACCAGGCCCGAGCCTTCCAGCGCGGCACGGGCGGCGGCCGCATCGGCGGCGTCCAGCGTGGGTTCGACGTTCAGCAGCAGCAGCGCCTTCATCGGCTGCGACAGCATCTGGCCGGCGTTCAGGCCGCCTTGGCGCGGCATGGCATGCA
>CAKZXL010000050.1 GCA_937883885.1 uncultured Aquincola sp.
AACTGCGCTCCATTGAATCGCTTCCTGGGAGTTCCCGCGATCGGCATTCACCCCGCAGAGCGAGTGTTCATGCGGGCTGCAGGCGAATTGCAGGGCCGACTAGGTGAGGCGCGAGCAGCAGCCCGTTGAACACGTCCAGTCGCTCGTTGTCGCTCTCGCAGGCCGCCCAGGGCTTGATGTGCGAGGCCCGTAGCAGCTCTGGCAGGGCGAGCCCGGTCACGCAGCATCGGCCTTGCCAGTAATCCAACAGAGCCGCCCGGAACAAGTTCTGGCCCACGCGCTGGACCACGACGCGCTCTGCCTCGGTGGAACGGGGCATGCCGGCGGTTTCACGCCGGAAGGCATCGGCCACCTGGTTCGGCAGCGTTCTTGCGTGCGCGGCGGCCGCATGCAGGACGTCATACAGCGCGCCGAAGCCCTCCACCTTCACGATGTCGGCGCCGTCGACCGAATCGAGCAGGCCCGCGCTGGATGCACTGACCGTCAGGGTCGACGACCGGGTCGGCTGCACGAGCAGCGTCTCCGAGAACCGAGCCGAGCGCAGTTCCAGGCCACCGTCGCGCTCCAGCGGCGTCATCTCGAATCCGCAGTCCGCGGCAGCCTTCTCGATGCGCAGACGGTCGAGCGGTGTCATACCGGCGTTCCAGCCAGCTTCTGGTAGCCCTGGCGAATCACGCTGGCGATGAGCGGGCGCCTGGCCGCCAGGAACTGGTCGTAGCTCATCGTCCACCACTGCTCTGGCAGCGCGTGCCACAGCATCATCGTGGCCAGCGTTGCCTGGTCGAATCGCTCGGCGTACTTGCCCCAGTACTGTGCGGGCGGAGCGTCAGAGATGGCGATGTTGTCGTCCCACTCCACCAGCGCGTAGTTGGCAATCTGGTTGATGTCGCGGACGCTCTCAATGCCCTGCTTCTTCAGGTACTGCTTCGGGAACAGGTGATGCCGCTCCAGCGCCTTCTTCTGGCCTTGTGCCGGCGGGTCCAGCAGATCAACTACAGGGCTCTGTGAGAACAGGGCCTGGGCACCCAGCAGCGTCTGCGCCGCGTAGAAGCCGAACAGCGCCGGGCTGCGGCCCGCCGATGTCGCCAGGTCCATAGGCAGCGTCTTGGTCCAGTAGTCGTCCGTCAACGTCCCGGACTCCACGGTCGCCAGCCTCGCGAGGAACTGGTCGGCAGTCTTCAGCTCGCGCAGCTCGGCCAGGTCCTGCTCCATGCGCGATTCGGGTGACGAGGTGAACCGACCGGTGAGCAGCGACATGAATAGCCAGCGCGCGATGGCATTGCGCAGCTTGAACCCTTCGACGTCGTACTCGGTGCGGCCGAGCAGGTACAACTGGTAGGCGAACACCAGGGCGTTCACAGAGCTGATGGTCTTGGCGCTGCGATAGCCGGCGGCGCGGACCACGTTCAGGAAGTCCGCCCAGTAGGTCAGGTTCAGCACGCGCCCCTGGGCATCGCGCAGCTTGTCGAACTGGCTGTTGCGCTGGGCAAGGCTGACCTCGCCGCTGGCCAGGTCCTTGCCGCGCAGCAGTGAGTAAACGTGCTCCAGCCTGGCCCGCCGGAACGCCACGCCGACGTCGACGCGCAGGAGATGGTCGGGGTCGGGCTGGAAAATCTGGTTGAAGGGGCTGGCCTGACCGGCCGGCGCCGGCTGGCGCGCCGCACGGCAGAACTTCTCCAGCTCAGTGCGGCCGTCGTCCCAGAACACGGACATCAGTGTCAGGATGAAGTCCGACTGGTTGAGCTTCTTGCCCTCGCTGTTGATGCGCACGAAGACATCGGCCACCTGCTCTTCGGTGCACTGTTGGGACAGCTCCAGAGCGATGAAAGGAAAGTTCGTCAGCCCAGCCAGCCTGCCGATGGCGTCGGCCACCTTTTCCTCCTCGACATCGGACACTTCGCGCGACGCCGCTAGGCGCTTCAGGTATTCGCCAATGGTCTTGTGCGTTGGCCGGTTGAACACCTCGGAGATGTCGAGGATGTACTCCGGGTCACGCTCGGTCGTAGCGTCCGGCACAGCGAACGTGCCGCTCTGCGGCCGGAAGGCAATGCGGATGTGCTCGCGCTCAAAATTCTCGCGCAGCACGGCCTCGCGTCGGATGACGGCATACAGCGAGGTCAGGCGCTGCTGCCCGTCAACGATGAGCAGCGAAGGCGCCTTCTGTTTGTTCGCTTCGCCGATGACCTTGGTCTCCACGCCTTCGGCGCCAGTCTGCCAAAAGAGGAAGTAGCCGACCGGGCAGCCGCGGTACATCGAGTCGAACAGGTCACGGACCTTGGCGTTGGCCCACACGAAAGGACGCTGGATGTCGGGCAGGCCAATGCGGCCGAGGCCGATGTCGCCAATGAGGCCGCCCAATGAATAGTGAACTTCCTTAAAGAGAGTGTCAGTCATGGGATGTCAGAGGATGTCGGCAGCTTGAATCGCCCCGGCTTTGAACTGACCCCCAGAAGTTGGACGGTTGGACGCTAGGCGTTCACGGCCCGCAGCCGGTACTGCACCGGGCTCAACCCGTTGAGCTTGAGCCT
>CAKZXL010000051.1 GCA_937883885.1 uncultured Aquincola sp.
ACCTTCTGCATGTTCCGCCTGCCTTCGGGCGTGATGCTGGGCCTGTGGGGCGCCGCCGGCGTGCAGCCTGCGGCCACGCCGCCCGGCGGCTTCGAGCTGGGCTTTGCGGTGGCCAGCCGCGACGAGGTGGATGCACTGCACGGCCAGTGGCAGGCCCGCGGCATCCGCATGTTGCAGCCGCCGACCGCGATGGACTTCGGCTACACCTTCACCGCCTGCGATTCGGACGGCCATCGGCTGCGGGTGTATGTGCCGGAGGGGGGCTGAAAGGGGGCCTGCCAGCGGGCCACCGGCCCGCGTTTGCATGTTGGGGCAGCGTCGTTCAGCCGCGCGCGGAGTCCTGTGGCGTGTCGTCCTGGAAGGCGCGCCACAGCGCAGTGTCGGTAAACCAGGCCGGGAGCACGCTCGAGCGAACGAGCAACTGGTCGCCGTCCACCAGTTCGACGAGCCACTCATGCGCTTCGCCTGAGTTGTCGAAGACGTAAGCACGGTCCGCCGCAGCACATGCGGCATCCAACAGATCGATGGATCGACGGTAGCGCTGGCGGACGCGGTCTTCGGGCACGTCATGCCCTCCCTGCGCCACACGCAGCGCAACCCGCGCGAGATTGATGGCCGGGTCGTCCGTGGCGACGAAGTAGAGGTAGGTACGGTAGCCACGCGCCCGTGCCTCGTGCATGAAGTCGATCTTGTCCGGTGAAGACATCACCGTTTCGAAGGTGAATGTGCTGCCTTGCGCCAGCAGTTGCCGCCGGATGGCATCCGCAAGCACGGCGGCCACGTACGAGTTGACGCTGGCGAACGGCAGCCGAAGTTGCTGGTCGGCATCGACCGTCAAGGTGCCGGCCGCATCTTGCAGTCCATGCTTCATGAGCAGCCGTGATTCGGCCAGGTGCTGGCGAAAGCGCTGCGCCAGGTCTTCCACCTCTGCCTGCAGGCCGTAGGCGCTCAGGTCCAACGAGCCTGTCTGCTTCAGCTGTCGTTCGATGTCGTCCGCGTTGACATAGGCGCCCAGCCACTCAGGGCGCAGCAGCGACAAGAATGTGCTCTTGCCGGAACCGTTCGGTCCCGCGAACACCCGCAAGCGCGGTGGATGGCCGGTGGCGCCGCGGGTGGACTCTTCTGAGTCACTCACGGGCCCACCGTCACCTGGCGGGCCTGACTGCTCGCTTCAGCACGGTGCCCACGGTGGTGTGAGTCACCTTTCGCAGTTCCTTGATCACCACCACCTCGCCGGTCGATTGGCGTTCCACCAGGCGACCGTCGGCAGACTTCATCACCACGCGCCCCATGGTGGCCATGGCACGGACGTGCGCAGCACGTCCCGCGCGGGCGGCGAGTTCCGGGATCCGAGCTTCTGCAGAAAGCATCGACGCTTCGTTGAGCAACGGCGGACGGGGCATGCGGAAGGTCCTGCGTGGCGGGTGGACACTGATTGTGCAACGGACGGGCAGCTTGCGCTTCAGCCCCGCCCGGCACCATGGCTGAGCAGGAACCCCACCCCTACCAGCAGCGCCATCGCCAGCACCGCCACCAGGGCCCACACCAGGCCGAGACGGTGGCGGCGCCGTGGCCTGGCTGCTGTCAAGCCGGTGCCTGCCTGGGCGGGCGGGCTGGCTGACATCCGCGCACCAGGCTGCGCACCCGCCGACGCACGCGGCAGGGCAACGTCCGCGCCCCCACCGCCGCCGCCCGCCGCCTTGCGCGGCACCATCACCGTCTTCGGAAAGCTCGCGCTCAGCCGGTGCAGCAGCGCGTCCATCGTGGGTGGACGGTCT
>CAKZXL010000052.1 GCA_937883885.1 uncultured Aquincola sp.
CCGAGCTGGCCACGCTGGTGGGCACCGGCAAGCTGAAGTACCGCGAAAGCATTGCCGACGGCCTGGCCGCCGCGCCCGAGGCCTTCCTGGGCCTGCTCAAGGGCCGCAACTTCGGCAAGCAGCTGGTCAAGCTGATCTGATGGCCGAGGTTCGAGCGTCCGCGCTGGTCTGGACCTGGACGCGCTTCGAAGGGCTGAGCTTGCAGGGCCTGTACCAGGCGCTGGCGCTGCGGGCCGAGGTGTTCGTGGTGGAACAGCGCTGCGCCTACCTGGACGTGGATGGGCTGGACCCGCAAAGCTGGCACCTGCTGGGCCACGATGCGGCGGGCCGGCTGATGGCCTACCTGCGCGTGGTCGACCCGGGCCTGAAGTACGAAGAGCCGTCCATCGGGCGCGTCGTCACCGCGCCGCAGGCGCGTGGCACCGGGGCCGGCCAGGCCTTGATGCGCGAGGGCCTGGCGCGCTGCCAGGCCGCCTGGCCCGGCCGCGCGGTGCGCATCAGTGCCCAGGCCCACCTGCAGCGCTTTTATGGCGCGCTGGGCTTCCAGCCGGTGGGCGACACCTACCTGGAAGACGACATTCCCCACATCGAGATGCTGTGCCCCGCGCCGCATCGCTGAAGGAGTTTGGTGATGACTGACTGGCAAGGCCGCACGGCCGTGATCACGGGCGCGGCGTCGGGCTTCGGCCTGGAAACCTCGCGCCTGGCCGCCCAGGCCGGCATGAACGTGGTGATGGCCGACGTGCAGGCCGAGGCACTGCAGCGCGCGGCCGAAGAGATCCAGGCCCTGGGCGCGCAAGTGCTGCCTTACCGGCTCGACGTGTCCAAGGCCGCCGAGGTGGAGGCCCTGGGCGCCGCGGTGCAGCAGCGCTTCGGCGCGCCGCACTTCGTGTTCAACAACGCCGGCGTGGGCAGCGGTGGCCTCATCTGGGAGCACAGCGCCAAGGACTGGGAATGGGTGCTGGGCGTCAACCTGATGGGCGTGGTGCACGGCGTGCGCGTGTTCACGCCGATGATGCTGGCCGCCGCCCAGGCCGACCCGCAATGGCGCGGCCACATCGTCAACACCGCGTCGATGGCCGGGCTGGTGAACATGCCCAATATGGGCGTGTACAACGTGAGCAAGCATGCGGTGGTGTCGCTCAGCGAAACGCTGTACCAGGACCTGTCGCTGGTGACCGACCAGATCAGCGCCTCGGTGCTGTGCCCGTTCTTCGTGCCCACCGGCATCCACCTGAGCGAGCGCAACCGCCCGGCCGACCTGGCCGACGAGGCGCAGCAGCAGACCGTGAGCCAGAAGATCTCGCGCGCGATGTCGGCCAAGGCCGTGAGCAGCGGCAAGGTGACGGCCGCGCACATCGCGCAGAAGGTGATGGACGCGGTGCGCGACCGCCAGTTCTACATCTTCAGCCACCCGCATGCACTGAAGACGGTGCAGCAGCGCATGGAAGACGTGCTGCAGCACCGCAACCCCAGCGATCCGTTCGCCGACCGGCTGGACATCGGGGCGACGTTGCGGGCTTCGCTGCGGGGATGAGTGTGCGCTGAAGGTCGATGCCCTTCGAAGGGGCCAGCCGCTCGGGCGGGCCGGGGGGCGATCAGGTGAGATCTGCCGCAGGGCGCCAGGGAGCGAACATGATGGATGCCTTCGCCGCCAGACCCCAGGCGGCTGGGCGGCATCCCTCAGTGCTGGACTACCTGAGCCGCTACACCCACCACACGGACATCGACATCGCCACGTGCACGCATGGCGAGCGCAACCCACCGCACAGTGTGCAGCGTAAACTGGGCTCCTCTTCTGGAGGTCAGCATGCCCGACACCGTTGCTGAATTGGCCGCAAAAGCAGCCGCACTCGCTCCTGAGGATCGCTCGCGCCTCATCGACCTGCTGCTCGTCTCGCTTCACGAGCGTCCGCTTTCGGATGTCGAGGCGGCCTGGGATGAAGAAGTCGAGCGTCGACTGAGTGCTCATGATCGAGGTGAGATCCAGTCTTTGGATGGCGAGCAAGTTCTAGCCGAAGCAAGCCGAATCGCTCGGTGAGAAGCTTTCGCTTCCTGCCTCAGGCGCGTACCGAACTTCTTGACGCGATCCACTACTACGGGTCCACCCAGGAAGGTCTGGGAGTCAGGTTTGAGAGCGCCATAGCCGAAGTGGTCCGTCGCGCAGTCTCGAGCCCAGAGCACGGCGCACCGAGATCGAAGAACACCAGGCGCATGCTCGTGAAGGGCTTTCCCTTCAGCGTCCTCTACCGCGCAAGCGACCATGAGGTCCTCATCGTTGCGATCGCGGATTCACGAAGGAAGCCGAACTACTGGGCGGGTCGCATCAAGTGACGGCTCACGATCGAGGATGTATCGCGCGAAGCTGCGATCTGATCCGTTTGTTGAACGAGCCCGGGCCATCGGCGCCGCGTTCGGGCAAGTCACTGCCGACACCCCGCGGATGCTGTTGTTCAGCGCGGTGCACTGGGCCTCGCAGGCTTCGCCGTGGATCCAAAGGGGCTGGGCGGCCTTCACCCTGGGGCTGCACGCCTCGTCGCAGGACCTGCGGCGCCACCTGCATGTGCACGCGCTGATGGCCTGCGGCGCGCTGACCGGCAACGACCCAAGGTCAGCCGGTCTGCCAGCCGCCTCGGCGCAGCCCGACCTTCCTGTTCCCGGTGCGGGCCCTGTCGCGGGTCTGGCAGGCCCGCTTCCTCGATGCGCTGCAGCAGGCCGAGGCCCGGCGGCCGGCTGCGTGACCCGCAGGGCAAGGCCCCGGGCCTGCCCATGCAGGCGTTGAGCGTCAGGCCCTGGGTGGTCCATGCCAAGACGCCGCTGGCCGGACCGGCGGCGGTGCTGGACTAGTGTCCTGTCCCATTAGTTTCTGGCATTAATCATGCAGGCCAGCGAGGTATCTTAGGAACGGAGATACCACGATGAGAACGGGCAGGCCGAAGGTTGAATTGGTGCTGTCGGACGAAGAGCGCTCGCAGCTTCAATCCTTTGCTCGCAGCCGCTCGCTTCCTGCTGCGCTGAGCAATCGGGCGCGCATCGTTCTGGCCAGTGCCGGCGGCGAACTCAACAGCGCCATTGCCGATCGCCTGAAGCTGACCAAGGCCACGGTGGGCAAGTGGCGCACGAGGTTCATTGAGCGACGCATCCCCGGGCTTTATGACGACGTTCGTCCCGGCAAGCCGCGCACCATCGACGATGAACGCGTGGCCAAGCTGATCAATACAACGCTGCACACCAAGCCGGCCGATGGCTCGACGCACTGGAGCGTGCGCACGGTGGCCGCCGAGACGGGCATCTCCAAGTCCAGCGTCGCGCGCTACTTCCAGCTCTTCGGGCTGCAGCCTCACCGCACCGAAGGCTTCAAGCTGTCCAACGACCCGTTCTTCATCGAGAAGCTGCGCGACGTGGTCGGCCTGTACCTGAGCCCACCGGATAAAGCTCTGGTGATCTGCGTCGATGAGAAGAGCCAGTGCCAGGCCCTTGAACGTACGCAGCCGATGCTGCCCATGGGGTTCGGCTATGTCGAGGGCGTCACGCACGACTACAAGCGCCATGGCACCACCACGCTGTTTGCGGCGCTCAACGTGCTCAACGGGGCCGTGTTGTCCAGCTGCAAGCCGCGCCATAGACACCAGGAGTTCCTGTCCTTCCTACGTGAGATCGACACGGCCGTGCCCGCCGAACTCGACATCCATTGCATCGCCGACAACTACGCCACACACAGCCACCCGAAGGTCAAGGCCTGGCTGGCAGCGCGCCCGCGCTGGCACATGCACTTCATCCCGACCTACAGCTCCTGGCTCAACCAAGTCGAGCGCTTTTTTGCGCTGATCACCGACAAGGCCATTCGCCGCGGCTCGTTCACCAGCGTCAAGCAGCTCGTGCAGCGCATCGACCAATTCGTCGCCGCCTACAACACCGACTGCCAGCCGTTCAAGTGGACAGCCACCGCTGACTCGATCCTCCAAAAGCTGCATCGACTTTGCTCACGTATGAGTGGGACAGGACACTAG
>CAKZXL010000053.1 GCA_937883885.1 uncultured Aquincola sp.
CCGATGCAGTTCGAAGAAAACTGGCTCGCCGGCCAACCCCGGCAAGCCAGCGCGTAGTCCAGCTATGGGATACGGAATCCAGGGGCAAGGTCAGAAAAGCGGCGACCGCGCACCGCGCTTGTGCGCCGGCGCGCAAGAGAGCGAGGTCGAGTTCGACCGTGCGCTGAGCGCGAAGCGCCCGCGGCTGAACGAACTGTAAGAAGGCCTGCACTGTGCGCGCGGCGCCTTCAAGGCGCGTCTGGCGCGCAAGCGCCATGAGCATCAGCAACGGTGAGCGCGGACATCGCCACCAGCTGCTCTGTCTTCGCGACCGAAAGTTCCGAATCAAGAACATCGCCGCCACGGCCACCGGCATGGTGAATGAGCCGGGCACGAACGTGGCCGGCAAGAGCCCCCTGAACGCGGAGTCAGGACTTTGATTTGGCGCCGCCGAAGAGGTCTCCCCCAAACAAGGAGCCAATGGGCGCAGAGTTCCAGATGGAGGCGCTCAACTTGACAGCCTGGCTGGTGAGGCCGCTCTCGCCGAAGTTCAGATTTTCCACGGACACCCGGTATTCACGCCCCGCCTTGGGCGCCAGCTCCTCAAGCGCGCGGGCGATGGCTGCCTCAAGCTGCTGCGGCGACACGGTCTTCAGGGGATGCCTGCTGGCCTCTTCCCACGAAGACTCGGTTGGCTGTGCTTCTTCGGTGTCAGTCGAACTCATGGCCAAGGAGCGTTTTTTGACGGCGGGCTAGACAGTCTACTCCGGTGACTTAGCGGGTCGCCGGGCAGGCGCGACGAGTTGAGCGCCAGGGCATCTTCAGGGGGTGCGCCTGCGGCGCTGCCGACCGACGGCGGCACAGTTCTTCGCGACGAGCTCCTGCAACTGGTCTGGGACTTCGATACCTAGGATGTCACAGGCCTTCTTGAAACGCTTCCAGTCGAGCTCGTCGACCTCCAGGTCGTCGATGTCAGGGTGCCAATCACCCTTGGTGGCGTACAGGTCCGCCAGGGCCATCTCCGGCTGGAGAGCGGGGAGTCCGAACAGCTGCTCTTTGGCTTTCATCTCGTGAACTGCCGCGTACCAGCTTCTGGGCTTGGGCACCTCGTTGAACCCATTGGTCTTGGCTCGATTGGCCGGCGCCAATACCGCAACATCGACTTGGTGCGGAACCTGGGTCGTCTTCCCTGCGGCGTGGAGAACCGTGGCCCCGCGGATCAAGGCCGACGGGTAGACGTACCGGACGGCTTCCGCCATGAACTCGGCCGGCGCCTCCCGGTTCTTCAAGACGTTGAAGTAAAAGCCTGTGCGGGGGCCAGACGACTCCAGGTAGCCGGCGGCTGTCCAGCGCGACAGGTACACCTTGGCAATGCCCTTCTCGATCCCCAGAAGGTTAGTGAAGGTGTCCAGCGAAAACGCGTCTGGGAGGCTGAGCAGCCGTGACACGGTCGAAGCGCGTTTAGAGGGCGACGCGGCGTCTGGCTTGAACATGGCGCCATTCACGGTCGCGGCCGACGCGTCTTGGCGCCGGCGTCCCTTTGCACCTCTTGCACTGCGACCTTTTCACCCAGGGCGCCAACAACCGTCCGGAGCGACTCGTCCACGTAGCGCACGATGCCACGGATGCCGTCAGAAGACACCAGGGCGTCCCAGTGGCTCGCAGGGAGCCAGCGGCGCAAGTCGCTCTCGGCCTGCTTTACCAAGTCGTCGACGTTGTGGCCATGAAACCTGGCCAAGGCCTGGCCGGGTGTCATGCCGGCGGGCGTGTTGTAGGCGCTGAGGTTGTGCTTGAACTGCGCGATGATGTCAGGGCTGCCCGGGTCTGGTATCGCGCGCGCTTGCGTGCCGAGCCACCACAAGTCATACAGGTCACGCCACTTCAGGAACGGCCGCGTTGCGAAGGCCGTCAGCTTGTCTGCGTAGGCAGAGACCAGCTCTGCCGCTGGAATCGGCGAGCTCACCCTGGCCACGACGTTGCCGGGAATCATGGGGGTTCTGAACGTGGTCGGGTAGCCCTTCAGGTACTCGTTGTCCACCATCCAGAACTCGGCCTTGACCATCGCGTTGCCGATGACCTTCTCGTGGCTCACGACGATGTGAAAGTTGCCGAGGCGCCCGTCATCCTTCGTCTTGTTGCGCACCTCGACAATGAGGCTGGGGTCCTCGACCAAGAAGGCCTCGCGCATCTTGCGCTCGATGTCCTTCATGATCCGTGGCAGCGCCTGGGCGTAGGACTTCGTCACGATGAAGTCCAGGTCCTCGCTGAATCGAGGGGAGGCCCAGGACATGTGCAGCGACGTACCGCCGTGGAAGGCGAGTTCGTGTGCCTTGAAAGCACCGCACACCATCACGGCATCCAGGAACTTCAGCTGGGCACGAGAGGCCCAGTCCCTCAGCTGGTCGGGAGTGATTGGCTTGCGCTTCTTGTTCATACTTGGTTAACTCGTAAGTTAACTTATTATAGAATTGCGCAGGCTTCATCGCAAGCCGATTCCGTCACAATCTGTTGCGCACATGATATCCTCGACGCATAGACATGCGGAGCATCTGCGTGGAAATCTCAGGTCGACGCCTTGCTGCGCCGCAATGGATAGCATCTGAGGACTGGCAAGGCTGACGAGGGGTTTGCGCGAGCCGGCATCATCCGGTCTCGAGTCTTCGACCTCTGGTAGTCGCCCCAGGAAGAGCGCGACCGCCGATGGAAGTCAGATGGCTCGCCTAACGACGATGAACTTTCCAACCAAGCGCCATGTCGGGTCCTGTCCTTTTCTGCGGTGACGCCCATGGCGCTTTCCGGCTCATCATCGAGACCGCCGGCCACACCAAGGCGTCGGCCGTCATCCTGCTCGGCGACATGGAGCCCGAGCGGCCCCTGCACCTTGAGCTGGCGCCGCTGCTCGAGCGCAAAGTTCCCATCTGGTTCATCCACGGCAACCACGACGCGGACTCGGATGAGCTCTGGATGCGCGTGTGGGGCAGCGAGCTGGCAGAACGGAACGTGCACGGACGAGTCATCGAGCTCCCGGACGGCCGCCGCGTCGCAGGCCTGGGCGGCGTGTTCCGCGAAGCCGTCTGGTACCCGAGCGCCTCGGCCGCGCGCGAAGGCGCCCCGGCCTTCCGCACCCGGCGTGAGCACGCGAAATCGACGCCTCGTCAGGACCGGTGGGGTGGCACGGGCACGCATCGCAAGCACTGGGGCACCATCTACCCTGAGGAGGTCGACAGCCTGGCCGAGATGCGCGCCGACCTCCTCATTACCCACGAGGCTCCCGGCTATCACCCGCATGGCTTCGAGCTGCTCGACACCCTGGCGCAGTCCATGGGCGTCGGAGTCACGGTGCACGGGCACCAGCACGACCGGCTCGACAGCTCAAGCCGCTGGGAAGCACAGGGCTTCAAAAGCTACGGTGTCGGCCTGCGTGGCATCACGGCCATCGACGCCGACGGGAATGCCGAAGTCATCGTGCCTGGCGAGCTCGACGATGACCGTGGCTACCGGCCGTGCCATCAAGACGCCTTCGATAGCAGTCAGGCAGACTGACATGCAGACCCGCCCCCTCCCCGGCGACGTCCGCGAGTTCTTGGCGCAGCCAAGCATCTCGTCTCAGATGCCTGTCGTGTTCAAGAACGGCGCCCGCTGGGACGCCCTCAGTGGCTGCTGCAAGGGATGCGGAAAGGACATCGAGCAGAGCCTGTTCACCGGGCGCCTCGCTCGCTTGGTCGAGTCGGCCGTCACGGTCGACGCCGTCGGCGTCTGTGACCCGTGCCGCCTGGTGACGAAGTTCAGCTACCGGCTGCATGACGACATGCGCGTTACAGGGTTCACCGACCGCGGATGGGCAACTTGGCAGGCGAGGCCTGCGGGGCCCTTCGGCCAGCTCCTGCGACTCCACGCGGCCCTGGCCCAGTGGCTTGGCCGCCTGGCCGCAACGAGGTGAGCGGCAAGATGACGGCTTTCCGGCCTGAGCCGTCCACACGACCTGAGCGTTTCCCACCGCTGGTCAAAGTACTTCTGCCCAAGTACATGGGCCGGGTCCCGGGCGTCTACTGGGTGGCGACCCAAGGCTTCGTCGACGAGCTGGCCAGCTACCTGCGTGGCAAACGCGTGCTCGAGGTGTTCGCTGGCAACGGCTTCTTGGCCGCGAACCTGGCGCGCGCCGGCGTGGACATCCACTCCACGACCATCTTCGCCGGCCACGACGCCCACGAGCGCGGCATCTACTTCGACGTTGAGGAGATGCGTGCCGAGCACGCGGTGCTGCGTCACGGCCCCGCGGCCGACGTGCTGCTCATGGCCTGGCCGACGGTGACGCCATCGGCGCTTCGCGCCGCCATGCTTTGGGGCCACGACAAGCCGCTGGTCTACATCGGGGAGATCACCAACCACTCCACCGGCTTCCTCGGTGGCTGTGCGACGGACGACTTCTTCGAAGCCCTGCTGGTGGAGCGCCGCTTCGAGAGCTACTGCAGCCGCCACGCGGACGAGCACGCAGTGGTAGCCCGCCTCTCCCACCCTTCTGCCAGTTCGCCATAACAGCCGGCCGGGCCGCCGCCCCTTAGCCACTTCAGTCTCAAGCACAGACGATATACTGTACGCTGCGCGGAGCGGCTGAACCAGGAGTGCGCACATCGGAATTCCACCACCCCTTGCGCGAGCCATGCCCTCCTTCCGCCTCGACGACCACGCCTGTGTCTACTCCGCACCGATGGCGATACCCCATGAGAGCGCTCCGACCGGCAGTGTCTTCCGTGGACTCAACGACCTGGACCTGGCCAAGTCATATGCCGACCAGGTGTGTGCATTCTTCGCCGAGCACGGCGCGCCGGCGCCGGTCTTTGTCGTGCGCGGCCCGACCAACACCACGAAGGCCAAGTACGAGGTGGTCGACGCCACCAGCAGCTACACGGTCGAGTACCGCGTGCAGCCACCCGACTACGCGCCGCGGCACCGGACCTTCGCTGACGTCGTTCTGGCGAACGACGCCCAGAAGCCGCTGGACGAGCAGGCCGGCCTGCACTTCATGGCCATCACCGACATGCTCAACCCGAAGTCTAGCGAAGAGCTGCGGGACTTGAGCATCGAGCGATGCAAGGCCTTCATGGCGCGTGGCGTCCCGTGCATGAGCGCCACCCACCAAGGGCGGGAAGGCGCCGAACGACAGATGCTGGTTCAGTTTCTCGGGTTCGACTGGCCGGAGCCTCGGTTCGACGACATAGAGCGACTCTTCCGCGGCTACCTGCGTGCCGGCGTGATGCCGATCCACGACGAGCTGCACGACATGTCCAGCTCCGGCTCGTACGTGTCGGCACCGACCACACTGCAGTATGCGGTCGACTGCGGCAAGTCCCGCCTGATGGTGGCGCTGCTTGACGAAGGAGCGGACGAGACGCTGGTACCGGCGAAACCGGTGGTTGCCGTCGGCGATGTGCTCGCGCAGCCTGGCGATCTCTTCGCCTACATCGAGTCGCGCCTCGGCATCGACACCAGTGAGATACTCGCCGGCGCACGTGCTGCTCTCATGCGGCGCCACATCGCTCAGGCCCAGTCGCCTGAGACGGCTGCCGCCGCCGCGGCACATCGTCGCACCCGGAGGGCTTCGCTTTGAGCTGGAACCCTGTGCTCGACTGGAGCCCGATGACGAAGTCCAACGTCGAGGGCCACCTGGCCGATATCGACGCGGCGGCCGATGGCGGCGCGTACTCCAACAAGAAGATGGAGGAGCTGCTGGACGAGCTCGTCACCGCAGGTCAGGACTGGGCTGACGACACGTTCGTCGACATCCTGCGGGGCCAATACGGCGCCCACGTGCGAAAGGTCGCCTTGCAGACCGTCGAGAACGGATTCAACGAGAGCGGGTCGGTCTACAGCTTCACCCGCTTCTGCGTGCACCACAAGAAGCTGGAGCTGCTGCAGGCCGTCGCAGACCTCGGCCTGCCTCCCGAGCGGGCGGACACCGAGGCGTTCCATGGGGGCGCCACGACGCCGAACGGTCGCTGGCTCGACATGCTGGCCAACGTGGGCACCGGTGCGCAGACATCGTTCGCGCGGCAGGTCTTCGCGTTCTCCCACTCGGAGTCCGGCCCCGTGCTGGCCGACATCCTGGTGAAGCACGACGCGGCGCACCTTGACATCGAGGTGCTCAAGGGCTCTCACGGCTACGCGGTCATCATCGACGCGATGATGCGCGGACGCATCGCCGAGTCGTCGGCAACCGAGGCTGCCCCTGCCCGCTCCCGGCACCGGAGCGCTGCATTGTGAGTGCGAGGGGGACCTTTCAGCAAATGTCCCGCCTGGAGCGCGCGGCCGCCGCAGCCGGCAGTGACGTCTCCGCATGCGAGACCGTCTGCAGCTCGCTCGCGGCACTCCTGAATGAGGATGGTGCCGCTGCAGCCCCTATCGTGGTCCGGCTGCTCGGCGGCGGGCTCGGTGCGGGATGCCGCGCTCGTGGACTGGAAGACAGTCGTCGCGCGCCGCGCTGCCGCCACGTACTAGGCGCAGGCTCTCAGCCTTCTGGACTAGGGTCGGCCGTCCACCTAGCGCGGCGCAAAAGATGCAGGCGGAGTGGACGGGGGCAAGAGATCTTGGCAGGCACAGCGAGGACCCGCGTGCCTTGTACTGAGGCCGCAGTTCAGCTGCCCGCTGTGCGTGCATCCAGCGGGCTGGCCGCAGCTGGAGCATTAGCCATCTTGAAGTGCCTGTCGAGTTGCAGTGCCAGCTCTTCGAAGGTCCCGGAGTTTCCGGTCCACATCTTCTTGTCGCCGACTACGTAGATGCGCTTCTTGGCACGCGTGAGCGCGACGTTCAGCAAGTTGGGTGCCTCCTCGTTGCCCGCGAAGAAGGACACGGCCCCTTCCTTGTCCGGGTTGCCACCCAGCAGCAAGATGACCACGTCCGCTTCCTTTCCTTGGAACGTGTGCACGGTCCCAGACATACCCGTGATGTCTGGGACGTCCTTGAACTCGGCGCGCAGCATCTCCCCGAACTCCCGCCCTACGTCCTTGTAGGGCGTGATGACATTTATATGCCACCCTCCTTCCTTGTTCTTGAGTTCACCGCGGAGCGTCTTGCTGTTGCGGAGCTTGCGAACAAGCTCCAAGGCCGCATCGCCCTGCGCCTGGACCCAGTGGCCCTGACCTGCCCCGCGCACGTCAAACCAATGGCTGCGACCAATCCAGTCGTCATGACTGGTCTTATCGTCCACACCGTGCACCATGAGGTTGGCATAGGCGATGTTGTTGGCCACGTCGAACATAGGGCTCAGACACCTGCGGTGCACGCGCAATGGACTTCCAACCCAGACAGTCCGGGTGTCGCCACCGTTGCCGAGGTTCAGCGTGGTCCCGTACGGCGTCATGTCGTCGGCCAGCACCTGAGTCGAGCAAGCAGGCGGCTCCCACAGCTGGCTTGCCCCCGTCCACTGTCGCCAGGCAGACAGCGCCTCAACCGGCTGGGGTACCACCGGGACCAACTGCAAGGGGTCTCCTACAGAGATGACTTGCCGGGACCGCCAGATGGCGCCGAGGGCATTCTGCGGGGTGCTCTGACCTGCCTCGTCGATGAGGAGCATGCCGATCTCTTCCCGGCCAAGTCCGGCGAACAGCCTGCCGAAGGACGCGAAGGTGCTTGAGACAACGGGCACGACCGTGAAGAAGGCGTTCCACAGATGCACCGCCGCCTGGCCAACCTGGCTCTGCGAAATCTGGCCGTTCTGGTAGTTGACGAAAGCGCTGACCGTGCTGCGCAGCTTTGGCCACGCCTCAACGACGAACGATTGGTTGACGTGCATGGCGTCGCAAAAGACCCGCACCCGGAGGTCCCGAAGCTCGTTATCGCGGTATGGAACGAGCAGCTGTAGCTCCTCGTCGCGCATCTTCAAGAGGTCACAGCGGTCATAGAAGGACTCATCCAGACTTGCAAGCAGTTGCTTCAGCGCACTTAAACGCGCGCTGTGTCTCTGCAGCTCAGCCTCCAGGTCGGACGCGCGGTCCTCGAAGCCCGAAATCTCCCTTGCGCGTGCACGCGCCACCTCGACCGCCGCTTGGTGCCGCTGCCGCGCTTGCAGCAGCGCCGCGTCAAGGCTTTGCTGCACCGCATCGGTCACGGGGGCCGGAAACTGGTGGTGGGCAGCAGAACCCTCAAGCGCATTGAGCTCAGCCGCACGGTCGTCCAGCTCCTGCCTTCGCGTGGTCACCAGGCTATCTGCCGCGCTGACTTTCTTGGACAAGGCCTCGGCGTCCTTCAGCGCCTGGCGCGCCGCAGCTCTGGCCTGCGTTGCGCCCTCCACTCTCGCGCGCCAGCCCCTCATGGCGCCCCAGTTTGTCAGGCGCTCGAAGAAGTCGGGCTTGGCGTCGAGCACATCTTTGGCATCAGTCTCTGCCGTCGACGCATCCTTCCTTGCAGTCTCCAGGGCGTCAGCGGCCTGCTGGGGATTCGTCAGCGCACGCGCTGCGTCTACCGCGCTTTGATACGCAACCTCGGCCTCGGCGTGGGCTGCTTGCGCTGTCCGCAGCGCCTTGCAGGCCTTGGACCTGGCCTCAGCGGCCTCAACAGCAGCTTCGAGCGCATTTCGAGCGTCCGACTCCACCTGGTGGCAGGCGTAGAGTGCTGGAAGGTGCTCGTGGATGGACACGAGCTCTTTGCGCTGAAGTTCCACCAGCTTGTAGAGCTCGATGCTCTCCTTCAGGTCGCTCGCACGCTGTGACGCGGCGTCGACGGACTTGTTGAAGTCCTGGACGGCCACCTTCCACGGCTTGGCACCATGGGTGCCGTCGTTGATGACCCCTCCAATACTGCGAAGCCGAGCTGGATTCGGCGTTGTCTTCGGCTCGACCTTGGTATCGAACCAGAAACGACTGAGGAAGGCGCTCTTCTTTTTGCTACTGCCCATCAGCGCCGCTACCAAGCCCCAGG
>CAKZXL010000054.1 GCA_937883885.1 uncultured Aquincola sp.
CGCCGTAAAAACGGCAGTAACTCGGTTTCATGGGTATAATCCGCGGTTCCTTCCAGCGGCAAGCGTGAGAGTGCCGCGGTGAGCCCCGCCCTCACCGCTATCAGCCGAGGGGCATCTGCAGGTCAACAGCCGTGCACCATGAGCCGACAACCCACACACCGGTGGCCCCGAGCCGCCGCGGGGGTGTCGCCCTGCGCACCCTTTCCTGCCGTGCCGGATGCATGCATCGCCGCCCTTCCCGCACCCTTGCCTCACGCCCGCGCCTGAGAAGCCTTCACCTTTCGAGGATTTCCGCATGACCGCCAAGAAAACCGCTGCCGCCCCCGCCAAGGCCAAGGCCGAAGACAAGAAGAAGACCGTCGCCGCCAAGGGCAAGGCCACCGGCCGCAAGAAGGGTGACGAGGACAAGGGCACGCTCGACGCCGACCTGTCGGACATCGAATCCGACCTGGAAGGCGAGCCGGAAGCGGAAGCCGAGGCGGTGGACACCGCCGAGACCGTGGACACCGTCGAAGCCAGCGACGGCGAACCCGCCGCCAAGGCCAAGCCGCTGCGCATGAAGGTCTCGCGCGCCAAGGAGCGCGCGCTGATGCGCGAGTTCGGCCTCGACGAAACCGCCCTGACCGAAGAGGAAGTCGCCAAGCGCCGCCAGGAGCTCAAGACCCTCATCAAGATGGGCAAGACCCGTGGTTTCCTGACGCACCAGGAAATCAACGACCACCTGCCCGAGAAGCTGGTCAACGAGGAAATCCTCGAAGCCATCGTCTCGATGCTCAACGACATGGGCATCGCGGTGTACGAGCAGGCGCCCGACGCCGCCACGCTGCTGATTGCCGGCGGCTCCACCACCACCGCGACCGAAGAAGAAGCCGAAGAAGCCGCCGAAGCCGCGCTGTCGACGGTCGATTCCGAATTCGGCCGCACCACCGACCCGGTGCGCATGTACATGCGCGAAATGGGCACGGTCGAGCTGCTGACGCGCGAAGGCGAGATCGAGATCGCCAAGCGCATCGAAGGCGGCCTGCAGGCCATGATGCTGGCCATCAGCGCCTCGCCCACCACCATCGCCGAGATCCTGGCGATGGCCGACAAGATCCGCGCCGGCGAGATGCAGATCTCCGAGGTGGTGGACGGCTTCGTGGCCGAGGACGAGGCCGACGACTACGTGGCCGAAGAAGACTTCGACGAATTCGACGAAGAAGAAGACGACGACGACGGCCAGGGCGGCAGCAAGGCGCTGACCAAGAAGCTCGAAGAGCTCAAGACCGCCGCGCTGGTGAAGTTCGACGCGCTGCTGGAGCACTTCGACCGCATGCGCAAGGCCTTCGAGAAGGAAGGCTACAAGTCCACCGCCTACAACAAGGCGCAGATGGCCGTCAGCGGCGAGATCATCGGCATCCGCTTCACCGTCAAGACCATCGAACGCCTGTGCGACATCCTGCGCCAGCAGGTGGATGACGTGCGCCGCTACGAGCGTGAGCTGCGCAAGATCGTGGTCGACAAGTGCGGCATGCCGCAGGACCACTTCATCAAGACCTTCCCGCCCAATGCGCTGAATCTGCAGTGGGCCGAGAAGGAAGTGGCCGCCGGCAAGCCCTACAGCGCGGTGATGGGCCGCAACCTGCCCGCCATCCAGGAGCTGCAGCAAAAGCTGATCGACATCCAGTCCAAGGCCGTGGTGCCGCTGGACGACCTGAAGCTCATCAACAAGCGGATGAACCAGGGCGAGAAGGCCAGCCGCGACGCCAAGAAGGAGATGATCGAGGCCAACCTGCGCCTGGTCATCTCCATCGCCAAGAAGTACACCAACCGCGGCCTGCAGTTCCTCGACCTGATCCAGGAAGGCAACATCGGCCTGATGAAGGCGGTGGACAAGTTCGAATATCGCCGCGGCTACAAGTTCTCGACCTACGCCACCTGGTGGATCCGCCAGGCCATCACCCGCTCGATCGCCGACCAGGCGCGCACCATCCGCATCCCGGTGCACATGATCGAGACGATCAACAAGATGAACCGCATCTCGCGCCAGCATCTGCAGGAATTCGGCTTCGAGCCCGATGCCCCGACGCTGGCCGAGAAGATGGAGATCCCCGAGGACAAGATCCGCAAGATCATGAAGATCGCCAAGGAGCCGATCTCCATGGAAACGCCGATCGGCGACGACGACGACAGCCACCTGGGCGACTTCATCGAGGACACCAACAACGTGGCCCCGGTGGACGCCGCGATGCAGGCCGGCCTGCGCGACGTGGTCAAGGACATCCTCGACAGCCTGACCCCGCGCGAAGCCAAGGTGCTGCGCATGCGCTTCGGCATCGAGATGAGCACCGACCACACGCTGGAAGAAGTGGGCAAGCAGTTCGACGTGACGCGCGAGCGCATCCGCCAGATCGAGGCCAAGGCCATCCGCAAGCTCAAGCACCCCAGCCGCTCGGACAAGCTGCGCACGTACCTGGACAACCTGTAAACAACAGCAGGTTCGTGAAGCAAGCCCGGCCATGCCGGGCTTTTTTTTCGCGGGTGTTTCGGCCGGTAAACTCAGGCGGCCTGGCCATTCCTCATTTCTCGTTAGAGCCGCATGACCGTGATTGCCGAACGCACCGTCCTGTTTGCCGACCTGCGCGGCAGCACGGCGCTGTACGAGCAATTGGGCAATGCCGAGGCCAGTTCGGTCGTCACCCACACCGTCAACCTGCTGGTGCATGCCGTCACCGCCGGCGGCGGCCATGTGGTCAAGACCCTGGGCGACGGGCTGATGGCGGTCTTCGACTCCTCGGTGGACGGCCTGCAGGCCGCCGGCAGCATGCATGAGGCACTGGAGCAGCTGCAGTCGCGCGGCCGGGCGCATGGCGCCTCGCCGGGGCTGCGCTCGCTGCGCATCCAGGTGGCGCTCGCCCGCGGCGAGGTGGTGGAGATGGGCGGCGACTGCTTCGGCGATGCGGTCAACGTCGCGGCGCGGCTGATCGACCATGCCGGCGACAACGAAACCCTGATCACCGATGCGGTGCTGCGTGGCCTGCCCCGCCCGCAGCAGCAGCGTTTTCGCAGCCTCGACTGGATGCACCTGCGCGGCCGCGCCGACCCGGTGCTGGTGCACCTGCTGGGCGACAGCCGCGCCGACGTGGACGCCACCACGCAGTTCGACCCCGTCTCGCCGCTGGCCGAGCCCGATGCCATCCGCCTGGTGTGGGGCGACGTGGAGCGGGTCTACGTGGCCGACCAGACGCCGGTGATCCTGGGCCGCAGCCCGCAGGCGAGCTTCTGCGTCGACGACTCGCGGGTGTCGCGCTCGCATGCGCGCATCCAGTGGCATGGCGGCGCCATCCAGCTCACCGACCTCAGCTACAACGGCACCTACGTGCGCTTTCGCGACGACACCAGCATCCTGGGCCTGCGGCGCAGCAGCTGCACGCTGTACGGCCAGGGCGGCATCGGACTGGGCGGCAGCCCGCTGGAAAGCAGCTCGCCGATCGTGCGCTTCGAGGTGCTGCGCTTCGGCGACACACAGGCCGGTGGCCTGGACGACCACGCCGCCTCGTGAAGCGGCTCGAAGTATGAGCCTGCCCTTCCCCGCTGCCGCGGCCGCCGAGGCCGGCTCTCCCTTGTCCCTGGCCGACGGCCTGGAGCGGCTGGACGCCGGCCCCGATGCCGCCTTCGATGCGCTGGTGCGCCAGGCGGCGCGCAGTGCCGGCAGCCCCATCGCGGCGCTGACGCTGTTCACCCGCCAACGCAGCTTCACCAAAGCCGCGGTGGGCCTGCTGCGCAGCGAGGCCGGCCACCTCCACGCCTTGTGCGGCCAGGTGCGCGCCCATGGCCATGCCCAGGTGCTGCGCAGCGTCGATGACGCGCTGCCGGCCACCGGCCCCGCCCGCACCACCGCCCACGCCCTCAGCGTGGTGGTGTATGCCGGCGTGCCGGTGCGGGTGCATGGCCACGTGGTGGGCACCTTGTGCGTGATGGGCCCGGCCGAACTGCCGGTGCACGACAGCCTGCTTCAGGGGCTGCACGATCTGGCCATCGCCTGCGGCGGCCTGGTCGAAGGTCGGCTGGTGGCGCAGGCCATCACGCTGCCGGCCCCGGCTGCGGCGGCGCAGGCAACGGCGCCGTCCGACGACGTGCTCCAGCGCGCCCACGAACTGCTCACGCAGACACTGGACGGCCTGGCCGGCAGCGTGATGATCAGCGCACCCGACGGCCGCATCCTGCTGGCCAACCAGCGCTGGCACCGGCAGATCGGCGCGCTGCTGCCCAAGGGCTGCGACCACTGGCCCACCGCGGTGCGCCACCTGGCGGCGGCGGGCCACTACCAGCAGGCCATCGGCCGCGAAGAAGCCTTCGTCGCCTGGCGGCTGGCGCTGCCGGCCGCCGTGCCGCGCCCGCAGGAAACCCAGTGGCGCGGCGGCTGGGTGGTGCTCAACGACCGCAAGCTGCCCGACGGCACCGTGGTGCATCTGTCGATGGACATCACCGAGCGCCATCGACGCGCCGATGCGCTGGCCGAGGAGCAGGGCCGCGCACGCACCTCCGACGCGCGCCTGCGCGCGGTGCTGGCGGCGGTGCCCGACCTGTGGTTCGTCGTCACCGACGAGGGGCGCTACAAGCACTGCGGCACACCCGGCCATCCGTCGCTGGTCTCGCCCTGGTCGAGCGTGGAGGAACGCACCCTGGCCGAAGTGCTGCCCGCGCCGCTGGCGCAGGCGCTGCAGCAGGCGCTGCAACAGGCCCGTGCCACCGGCCAGACGCAAAGCCTGGAGTACGACCTGCCGCTGCGCGGCCGCACCCACTGGTTCGAGGCCCGCATCTCGCCCATGCCCGAAGGCGAGCACCTGTACATGGTGCGCGACGTCACGGACCTGCGGGCGCTGTCCGACCGGCTGCGCCTGAACGAAGAACGCTGGAAGTTCGCGCTGGAAACCGCGGGCCACGGCGTGTGGGACTGGGACGCCGACACCGGCGTCACCTACTTCTCGCCCGCCTGCAGGCAGATGCTGGGCTGCGCCCCCGACGAGCCCTGCCTGCGCGAAGACTGGGCCGCCCGCGTGCACCCCGACGACCTGCCTGCGGTGCAGGCCGCGCTGGCCGCCTACCAGCGCGGCGCCGCGCCCGGCTACGAGGTGGACTACCGGATGCGGCACGTGGACGGCCATGTCGTCTGGGTGCGCGACCGCGGCCGCATCGTGGCGCGCCGGCCCGACGGCAGCGCCCTGCGCATGGTGGGCACGCAGACCGACATCACGCGCCAGCGGGCCGCCGACGCGGCGCTGCGCGACAAGCAGGCCGCCGAGCTGGCCAGCCGCAGCAAGAGCGAATTCCTCTCGCGCATGAGCCACGAGATGCGCACGCCGCTCAATGCCGTCATCGGCTTTGCGCAGCTGCTGCGGCTGCAGGGCGGCGTGCGGCTGGACTACGTGGACCATGTGCTGCAGGCCAGCCAGCACCTGCTGACGCTGATCAACGACGTGCTGGACCTGCAGCAGGTGGAAGAAGGCGGCCTCAACCTGCAGCCGCGTGAGCTGGACCCGGCGCCGCTGGTGGCCGCCTGCGCCACCATGCTGCGGCCGCTGGCCCAGGCGCGTGGCGTGCGCCAAGTGCTGCCGGCCGCAGCACCCGCCGGCACGCCGGCGCCCCGGCTGGTGGCCGATGAGCAGCGGCTGCGACAGGTGCTGCTGAACCTGGGCTCCAACGCCGTCAAGTACAACCGGCCGGGCGGCCAGGTGCTGTGGGAGATCGGCGCCGACGAAGGCGGCCCGGTGCACATCACCGTGCGCGACACCGGCTCGGGCATGACCGAAGACCAGCTGGCCCGCCTGTTCCAGCCCTTCGAGCGGCTGGGCCGCGAAGGCAACATCGAAGGCAGCGGCCTGGGGCTGCTGATCGCCAAGCGCCTGGTGTCCGACATGGGCGGCCAGGTGAGCCTGAGCAGCCAGCCCGGTTTAGGCACTTCGGTGCGGGTGAGCCTGCCGGCAGCCGCGCCTGCA
>CAKZXL010000055.1 GCA_937883885.1 uncultured Aquincola sp.
GAAGTCGAAGACGGGCCATCCCTGTTGGAGAGCTTCCTTGAAAAAACTGACGATCAATCGGCGCATTGCGCTTGCCTTCAGCCTGCTGGTGGCGGCGGTGGTGCTGGTCAGCGCACTGGCGCTCCAGTCGCTGAGCCGGGCCAATGCGCGGTTCGACGAGTACGTGCACGGCACCGCCGAGCGTGAGCACATGGCCACCGATGTGCGCACCCAGGCCAACCGTCGGGCCATTGGCGTGCGTGACATGGTGGTGGCCAGTTCACCCGCCATGCGCGAAGCCGCGCGGGAGGTGGCCGTGCAGGCCAACGCCGCGCTGTCGCAGCGGCTGGAGGCCCTGCGCAAGGTGACCGAGGGCAACCCCGCCATCAGCGCACGCGAACGTGAACTGACGCAGCAGCTGGTCGAGATCGAGTCACGCTACCGACCGGTGGCGCTGCAGATTGTCGACCTCGCGGCCGGCGATCGGCGCGACGACGCCATGCGGCTGATGAACGAACAATGCCGCCCGCTGCTGGAAGCCCTGCTCACGGCCTCACGCGATTACGTCGACCACTTGCGCGGTGAAGGCCAGGCCAGTGCCGCAGCCTCGATGGCGGCCTACGACAACCAGCGCACCTGGCTGATCGGCGCGGGTGCCCTGGCGGCGCTGCTGGCGGCCGGCCTGGGCGGGTCGATGGCGCGCTACCTGCGCCGGGCGCTGGGCGCGGAGCCTTCCGCGCTGGGGTCGATGGCGCAGCGGGTGGCGGCGGGCGACCTGGGTGAGATGCCGGGTGCGGCGCAGGCGCCTGCGGGCAGCGTGCTGGCGTCGATGTCCAGCATGCAGCAGCAGCTGGTGTCCCTCATCACGCAGGTGCGCGCCTCGTCGGAGCACATTGCGGCCGCCAGCGCGCAGATCGCCACCAGCAACGCCGACCTGTCGAGCCGCACCGAGCAGCAGGCGTCTGCCTTGCAGGAAACGGCGGCCTCCATGGAGCAGCTGAACGCGACGGTGGTGCAGAACGCCGACAACGCCGCCGAGTGCGACCGCCTGGCGCGGCAGGCCAGTGCCGTGGCCACGGAGGGCGGCAGCGTGGTGGCGCAGGTGGTGGAGACGATGCGGCAGATCAACCACGGCAGTCACCGCATCGTGGACATCATCGCCACCATCGACGGCATCGCCTTCCAGACCAACATCCTGGCCTTGAACGCCGCTGTGGAGGCGGCGCGGGCCGGCGACCAGGGCCGTGGATTTGCCGTGGTGGCCAGCGAGGTGCGCACGTTGGCGCAGCGCAGCGCCTCGGCCGCCCGGGAGATCAAGGCCTTGATCACGGACAGCGTGCAGCGCGTGGGCCAGGGGGCGACGCTGGCCGATCAGGCCGGCAGCACGATGAGCGAGATGGTGGACGCCATCCACCGAGTGACCGGCATCGTCAGCGAGATCAGCGGCGCCAGTGCCGAACAAAGCGCCGGCGTGTCGCAGGTGGCCACGGCCGTCACGCAGATGGATCAGGTGACCCAGCAGAACGCTGCGCTGGTGGAAGAGGGCGCCGCTGCCGCCGAAAGCCTGCGGCGGCAAGCCCAGGACCTGGCCACGACGGTGCGGGTGTTCCGCCTGCCTGCCACGAGCCGCCCGGCTCCTTGAGCGTCGCCGAGCGTCGGGCGGGCCTGGTGGCCCGGCCCGGCTCTGCCCGCCGACGGATCAGCCCGGCAGCGGATGCAGCGGCGGGATGGTGGCCGCCATCAGCTGCAGGCGGCCCGTCACCACGCCGCGCTGGGCGGTCATCTCGTTGGCGATGGCCTGCAGCTTGGCCGCCGGGCCCTGCACCAGCACCACCTCCATCATCTGGTTCTGGGCCAGGTGCACGTGCAGCGAGCTGATCACCTCGTCGATGTGCTCGCACTGCAGGTCGGCCAGCTGCTTTTGCAGCCCGCGCACCGAGCGGTCGTAGAACAGCGTGATCGTTCCCACCATCACCTGCTGGCCCAGCTGGCGTCGGTGCTCCAGCAGCTGGTCGTTGATCATGGTGGCGATGGCCTGCGAGCGGCTCTCGAAGCCGCGGGCGGCCACCATGTCGTCGAGGTCGGCCAGCAGGTCTTCCGGCATCGAGATGCTGATGCGGGTGACCGGGCTGGCGCGGCCTTCGGCCGCCGGCAAGCTGGGTGCGTCGTCCATCGGTGTCAGAACATGTGGCTGTAGCGCTCGACTTCCCAGGGGCTGACCGACAGGTGGTAGGTCTCCCATTCCTGGGTCTTGTACTTGATGAACTCGTCGCGCAGGGCCTTGCCCAGGGTGCGTTCGACCAGCGGGTCGGCGGCAAAGGCCTGCACGGCCTCCTGCAGGGTCTGCGGCAGGAAGTCGATGCCACGCTCGCGCCGTTGGGCATCGTCGAGTTCGTAGAGATTATCTTCGTTGGGCGCCCCCGGGTTCAGCCCCTCGCGGATGCCCTCCAGGCCGGCGGCCAGCGCCAGCGTGGCGGCCAGGTAGGGGTTGACGGCGCCATCGGCATTGCGCGATTCGCAGCGGCCGCCACCGGCCGGGATGCGGACCGAGTTGGTGCGGTTGTTCGAGCCGTAGGAATTGAACACCGGTGCCCACGAGAAGTAGCTCATGGCGCCGCGGCGCACCAGGCGCTTGTAGCTGTTGACCGTGGGCGCAAAGGCGGCGCACAAGGCCCGGCCATGCTTGAGGATGCCGGCCACGAACTGGTAGCCCAGCGGTGTCAGGCCGATGCCGCGCGGGTCTTCCTTCGGGTCGCAGGCGAACAGGTTCCTGCCCGTCTTGAGGTCGTACAGCGACATGTTGAAGTGCGCGCCGGTGCCGGTCTTGTCGGCAAAGGGCTTGGGCATCATGGTGGCCAGCAGCCCCTCTTCCTTGGCGTAGTGCTTGGCCATCATGCGGAAGAAGGTCATGCGGTCGCAGGTGGTCAGTGCATCGGCGTAGTTGAAGTCGAACTCGAACTGGCCGTTGGCGTCTTCATGGTCGAAGGAATAGAGGTCCCAGCCCAGGTCGTTGATGCAGCTGGCCACTTTGTCCAGCCAGCCCATGCTGTCCAGGAAGCCCTGGACGTCGTAGCAGGGCTTGACCAGCTTGTCGTTCGGGTTGGGCACGCTCAGGCGGCCGTCGGCTTCCTGCTTGAGCAGGTAGATCTCGCACTCGATGCCCAGGTTCATGCCATAGCCCATGTCGGCGGCCTGGGCCAGCACGTTCTTCAGCGCCACGCGGGTGCTCAGCGGATAGGGCTTGCCCTGAAAGGCGTTGTCGGCCGGCATCCAGGCCACGGTGGGCTCCCAGGGCAGCTGGACGACGTGGTTGAGGTCGGGGATGGAGGTGAGCTCGTCCTCGTTGGGGGCCTGGCCCAGGCCGTCGAGCGCATAGCCGGTGTAGCGCTCCGAACCGGCGGCCATCTGCGGCAGGTGGTCGATGGGCACGACCTTGCCCTTCTGGATGCCGTGGATGTCGACGTAAGCGCCGATGCAGTACTTGACGCCCTTGGCCTTGAGGGCTTGCTGGAGGGCCGTGATGTCTTCAGGGGTGTGCATGGGATGACTCTTCGGGGATGGAGGGAAGGGCGCGTCGCCGGAGCTTGGGGGCCGAACCTCAGACGCGGTCGAAAAAGGAATGGGCCAGGGGCGGGGTCTGGGTGAGGCCGCGGCGCACCAGCGCCGACAGGTCTTCGACCATCCAGTCGAAGCCCTCGCGGCCCTTGTCGGCCGTGGCCAGGCTGGGCGTGCCGGTCACGCCGTTGAGGCTGGTGCGGTTGACCGGGTGCGCAAACACCTGGCCTTCGGTGCGGTCCGGGTCGTCGGCTTGCGCCTGCAACCCGGGCCGCACCATCGCGGGCGCCAATGCCAGCATCAGCGAGGTCTCGGCATCGTTGGCATGCCAGTCCTCGGCATCGGCAAAATGAAAGCGCCGCACCCGTTCGCTGATGGCCGGCGAGTTGATGAGGGCCACCATCAGGTCGTCGTGCTCGGCGCGCAGCATCTCCAGCGCGCAGCGCAGCGGAGCGGCATTGGTCACGTGGGTGTTGACGATGAAGAGCCGCCGCACGCCGGAGTGGTAGGCGCCATCACCGATCTGCTTGACCAGCTCGATCAGGGTGATGGGCTGCACGGGGATGGTGCCGGGCCAGCGGCGGCTGTGGCCCAGCGAGCAGCCATACGGCAGCGTGGGCAGCATGGGCACGCCGGTGCGTTGCGCCACGGCGCGGCACAGGTGCTCGGCAATGACGGCGTCCATGCCGCAGCCCATGTGGGGCCCGTGCTGCTCGGTGGCGCCCACGGGCAGAAGGGCGGCCTGCCCGGCGGCGTCCAGCGTGTCGGGCAATTCGGCCCAGGTGAGTTCCGACCAGAACATGGTCATGTCCTCCTTGAAGGCAATGCGTGTGGGGGTGCGAAGCCGGCGCGGTGGCGCCGCTCATTCGACGTTGTCGGAGACGTGCGTGAAGCGGATCAGCCGGGGCACCACGTCGTCGGCCGGCGCCGCGTCGGCGGTGGGCTGCGGCGGATGGATCAGGGCCTCCAGCCGGGCCTTGGTGGCCTGGAACTCGGGGCTGCCCACCTGCGCGGCCGAACGCGGGCGCGGCACGGGCACCTCGATCAGCTCCTGCACCTCGCCGGGGTGGGCCTTGAGCACCAGGATGCGGTCGGCCAGGAAGATGGCCTCGTCCAGATCGTGGGTGATGAAGAGCACCGTGATGTCGATGTTCTTCCAGATCTCCAGCAGGTGGGCCTGCATGCGGGCGCGGGTCTGCGCATCGAGTGCGCCGAAGGGCTCGTCCATCAGCAGGATGCGCGGCTGGATGGCCAGCGCGCGCGCGATGGCCACGCGCTGCTTCATGCCGCCCGAGAGTTGATGCGGATAGTGCCGTGCGAAGGCGCTCAGCCCTACCAGGTCCAGCCACTGGCGCGCCTGCGCTTCGGCCTCGCTGCGGCTGGCGCCATTGGTCTCCAGCCCGAACATCACGTTGCGCTGCACGTTGAGCCACGGAAACAGCGTGTAGCCCTGGAACACCATGCCGCGGTCCTTGCCGGGGCCGGTGACGGGCTGGCCATCGAGCAGCACCTGGCCGCTGCTGGCCTGCTCCAGCCCGGCCAGGATGCGGATCAGCGTGGACTTGCCGCAGCCCGAGGGGCCGATCACGCAGACGAATTCACGGCGATGGACGCGCAGGTCGATGGCCTTCAAGGCCGTGACCTGGCCTTGCGGCGACGGGAAGGTCTTGCCCAGGGCCTTGACGTCGAGGATGACCTCGCGGGCCTTCAGGCGGGCCAGGCGTGCCCGGACCGCATCGCTCTGATCGAGGTAGGACGTGCTCATGCGGGTGTCCTTCAATGCTGGCTGCGCGGCGGCAGCCAGGGAAAGAGGCGGCGGCCCAGCCAGGCCAGCAGCAGGTCGATGCCCAGGCCGATGAGGCCGATCATCAGGATGGCGGCATAGACCTTGTCGAAATGCTGGTAGCGGGCCTGCTGGGTGATGAAGAAGGTGATGCCGGAGCTGGTGCCGATCAACTCGGCCACGATCAGGTAGGTCCAGGCCCACCCCAGCAGCACGCGCTGGTCGCGGTAGAGCTGGGGCAGGATGCCGGGCACCACCACCTTGAGCAGCAGCCGTGCGCCCCGCGTGCCCATCGTCGTGGCCGCTTCCAGCAGCGCATGGTCGAGCTGGCGCGTGGTGTTGGCCACGATCAGCACCTGCTGGAATAGCGTGCCGATGACGATGATGGCGATCTTGGGCCCGTCGTGGATGCCCAGGATGGCCACCGCCAGCGCACCGAAGGCCGGGGCCGGCAGGTAGCGGAAGAACTCGATGAAGGGTTCGTTGAGCCGAGCCAGCGCGCTGTAGGTGCCGCACAGGATGCCCAGCGGCACGCCGATCAGCGACGAGATCAGGAAGCCCCAGAAGATGATCTGCATGCTGTGCCACAGGCTCTGGTGCAGCCAGGGGGCGTCCTTCTGCTCGGGCGGGGTGGTAAAGCCCGTGTAGAAGGCCTTGGCCACCTCGTGCGGGGCGGGCAGGTACACCGGGTTGGCCGGCTCGCCCTGGGGCAAGGCCAGGCCGGCCTCCTGCATGGCCTTGACCTCGTCGGCGAAGACGCCGGCTTCCACGCGCATGCCGGGCTCGAAGTAGTCGACGCCGCCGGGCGCGGTCACCGCCACCAGCGGATGCCACACGAAAGGCAGGTAGCTCACGGCGCACCACAGCAGCAGCGGCAGCACGAAGGCCGCGATGCCCAGCCCCAGGCGCTGCGGAGCCGACAAGGGCGCGCGAACGGCCCACAGTCCGGTCGAGATCATCGCGCGACCTGCCGCCTTACCTGGCCGCGGCGTTGGTCAGGCTGGCGTCGATGTAGGTGTCGACGCTTTGCGGGGTCTTGTAGACCGCGTTCTTCACGTTGAAGTCGTCGGCGATCTGGCTGGAGCCGTGAAGCGACTTGAAGCCCTCGGCCTTGACCATGACCTTCTTGCCTTCGGCCAGCGACAGCAACTTGGTGCCCTTGAGGAACTGCGTGTAGGTGGCCGGCGGCACGCCCACGCGCGCCGCCATGATCTTCACGGCATCGGGCTGGGTCTTGGGGTCTTCGATGTAGGCCACCACCTTGTCCCACACCGCCACCACCTTCTGCCAGTCGGCCTTGCGGCTGGCCAGGCTGGCGGGGTTGACGGTGAGCACGTCATAGATCAGGCCCGGTTCATCGGCCGAGGTGAGCAAGGGCCTGGCCCCCGGCACGGCCTTGATGGCCTGTCCCGCGATCGGCTGCCAGGCGCCCACCGCGGCCACTTCGCCCGAGGCCAGCACCTGCGGCATCTCGTTGGTCTTGGCATTGACCAGGGTGACGTCGGACTCCTTCAGGCCTGCCTTCTTCAGGCCGTTGAGCAGCAGCAGGTGCTCGACCAGGCCGGACTCCACCGCCACCTTCTTGCCCTTGAGGTCCTTGAGGGACTTGATGCCGGGCCGCGCCACGATCATGTCGTTGCCGTTGGAATAGTCGGTGAGCATGATCATCACGCTCCTGGCGCCGCCCGCGCCGGTGACCAGGGCATCGCCGTTGGTGACGGTGACCGCGTCGATCTTGCCGGCGGCAAAGGCCTCCATCGAGGCGGAGTAGTCGAACCACTCGAACTTGACGTCGACCCCGGCCTGCTTGAACCAGTCCTTGTCGATCGCCACCTGCCAGGCCACCCAGCCCGGCCAGTCGCTGTAGCCGATCTTGAGCGGCTGCGCCGACCAGCTGGCCTGGCTGCCCAGCAGGGCGGCGCTGAAGACCAGGGCCTTGACGCCACCAGTCAGACGTTGAGCAAGCGTTTTGAAAGTCATCGTGATCTGCCCCATCGACCGTTATTACGGATTGATCGTTCGGTAATACCGAGGCAGATAACGCATCTCGCGTGCCAGGTCAGAATCCGCCTGGCAGGTGCTCCTGAAGGGGGGTGCCCCTGTTGCTTCGCGCTACAGGGGTGCACAGGGCCGGGGGTCAGGCTGACCAGGCCGGCAGAAACTGGTGCATGCGCACCAAATGCAGAGCCCGCCGGGGGCAGCCCTGCGCGCGCTCACGGGTGGGCGGCGTTCACTCCGGCTGGATGTCCGCCTTCCTGGCCACGGCCTTCCAGCGGCCGATCTCATCAGCGATGTAGCTCGCGAACTCGGCCGGCTTCATCGGCGCGGGCACCGCGCCTTCCTTCAGGAAGAAGTCCTTCATCTCGGCCGACTGCACCTGCTTGTTCAGCTCGGCATTGAGCTTGTCCACCACCGCCTGCGGCGTGGCCGCCGGCGCCAGCACGCCCCACCACAGGTCGGCCGCGCCGCCCTTGTAGCCGGCTTCTTCCAGCGTGGGCAGCTCGGGCGCCACCGGCGAACGTGCGGCGGTGGTCACCGCCAGCGCGCGCACGCGCCCGCCGCGCACCTGGCCCAGGATGGAGGGCGCGCTGGCCACCAGCACCTCGATCTGGCCGGCCAGCAGGTCGTTGGTGGCCGGGCCCATGCCCTTGTAGGGAATGTGCGTCATCTTGATGCGGGCCGCATCGGTGAACAGCTCGGTCACGAAGTGGTTGATGCTGCCCGCGCCCGAGGTGCCGTAGTTCAGCTTGCCCGGGCTGGCCTTGGCCTGCGCCACCAGGTCCTGGATCGACTTGATCGGCGAGTCCTTGGCCACCGTCACCAGCATCGGGCCACGGGCCAGCATGGCCACCGGCTTCAGGTCGCGGGTGGCGTCATAGGGCAGGTTGGTGCGGATGGCCGCGCCGGTGGTGAAGGTGGAACTCACCACCACCAGCGTGTAGCCGTCGGGCGCGGCCCGTGCCACCACCGAATTGGCCAGCACGCCGCCGCCCGAGGGCTTGTTGTCCACCACCACCGACTGGCCCCAGGCGTCCTGCAGCCGCTGCGCGATGGCGCGGGCGAACACGTCGTTGGAGCCACCGGGCGCGCTGCCCACGACGATGGTGATGGGCTTGCTGGGCCAGGCCGCCGTCTGCGCATGGGCGGGCGGCGTCATCGGCAGCGCCGCAGTCAAGGCGGCCAGCACCAGCAGGCGGCGGAAGGTGAAGTGGGGCATCGGTGTCTCCAGCGTCCTCGCCGCGGCCTCGGGATGGGCCGCTCCGGACCGTGCCGATCGTAGGCAGGCCGGCCCGCACGACCCGCGATGTTTCGTCACTCGATCAACAAGCTTTTCTCATCGGTCGGGCGGTGCGGCGGGCGCACACTGCGGCCGGTTCACAGCAAGGAACCTGCATGCGCCTGACCGCCGACGCCCGGGGCGTCTACCCGATCGCACCCACGCCCTTCCACACCGACGGCTCGCTCGACCTGGCATCGGCCGACCGGCTGGTGGACTTCTACCAGGCCTGCGGCGCCACCGGCCTGACGGTGCTGGGCCAGCTGGGTGAAGCCGCCAAGCTGGAGCACGCCGAAAGCCTGGCCGTGGCCGAACGCATGATCCGCCGCGCCGGCCCGTTGCCGGTGGTCGTGGGCGTGAGCGCGCAGGGCTTTGCCGCGATGCGCGCGCTGACGCGCGAGGTGATGGACCGCGGCGCCGCGGGCGTGATGATTGCGCCGCCGAACACGCTGCGCACCGACGACCAGATCGTCGGCTACTACCGGCAGGCGGTAGAAGCCATCGGTGCCGACGTGCCCTTCGTGCTGCAGGACTATCCGCTGACCTTCAGCGTGCAGATGTCGCCGGGCGTGATCCGCCGCATCGTCACCGAGCTGCCTTCGTGCGTGATGCTCAAGCATGAAGACTGGCCGGGGCTGGAGAAGATCAGCAGCTTGCGCGCCTGGGAGCAGGAAGGCAGCCTGCGGCGCATCGCCATCCTCACCGGCAACAACGGCCTGTTCCTGGACTGCGAGATGGGCCGTGGCGCCGACGGTGCCAACACCGGCTATGCCTTTCCCGACATGCTGTGCGATCTGGTGCGGCTGCACCAGGCCGGCCGCCGTGATGAGGCGCAAGACCTGTTCGATGCCCACCTGCCGCTGCTGCGTTACGAGCAGCAGCCCGGCATCGGCCTGACGGTGCGCAAGTACCTGCTGCACCGGCGCGGCCTGCTGGGCGCGCCCACCTTGCGCGCGCCCGCTGCACCGCTGACCGCCGCGGCCCGCGCCGAGGTGGAATACCTGCTGGGCCGTCTGGCCCGGCACGACGAACGCGCGCGCCTGGCGCCGCTGGACTGAAAAGGCACACCCCCGCATGCGAAGCAAACTGTTCGTGCCCGGCTCGCGGCCGGAGCTGTTCGACAAGGCTCTGGCCAGCGAGGCCGATGCCTTGTCCTTCGACCTGGAAGACGCGGTGGCCGAGCCCCGCAAGGCCGAGGCGCGGCAGACGCTGGGCCGCTTCCTGCGCGGCGCCGGTGCTGCGGCCAGCGGCAAGACCTTGATCGTGCGCATCAATGCGCTGGACACGCCGCATGCCGAGGCCGACCTGCAAGCCATCGCGCAGCCGGGCGTGCACCTGGTGAACCTGCCCAAGCCCGAGCACCCCGACGACGTGCGCCGCGCCGCCGCGCTGCTGCAGGCGGCCGAGCAGGCCAATGGCGTACCCGAGCCCATCGGCCTGCTGCTGAACATCGAGACTCCGCGGGCCTTGCGCCTGGCGGCCGAGCTGGCCGGCGCCGACCCGCGGGTGCAGGGCCTGCAGCTGGGCCTGGGCGACCTGTTCGAGCCGCTGGGCATCTCGCGCCGCGACCCGCTGGCGGTGCGGCAGGTGATGCTGGCCGTGCGGCTGGCCGCCGGCGAGGCGGGCTGCTGGGCCTGCGACTCGGCCTTTGCCGACATCGCCGATGCGGCCGGCTTCCAGGCCGAGGCGGCGGTGGCGCGCGGGCTGGGCTTCATCGGCAAGAGCTGCATCCACCCGCGCCAGGTGGCGCTGGCCAATGAAGCCTTCCGGCCCGGCGACGACGAGATTGCGCATGCGCTGCGCGTGGTGCAGGCCGCCGAGCAGGCCGCGGCCGACGGCGTGGGCGCCTGGGTGGTGGATGGCCGCATGGTCGACGCCCCCTTCCTGTCGCGGGCCCGTGCCACCGTGCAGTGGGCGCGCCGCCTGGGGCTGCTGCCCGCCACGCCTTGACTTCATCCGCCACACCATGAACGACGCCCTGCACCGACCCGAGCCCGCCGAGGCGCCCTGCGCGCTGCCCCTGCGCGAAGGCCCGCCCGGCCCCTTGAGCGGCATCCGCGTGCTCGACCTCAGTGCCTACATCGCCGGGCCCTACGGCTGCACCCTGCTGGCGGACCAGGGCGCCGAGGTCATCAAGATCGAGCCACCGGTCGGCGACAACCTGCGCAAGTACCCCTCCACGCTGGCCGCCGAGAGCCGGGCCTTCATCGGCGTGAACCGCAGCAAGTGGGGCGCGGTGCTCGACCTCAAGCAGCCCGACGACCTGGCGGTGCTGATGTCGCTGGTGCGCACGGCCGACGTGCTGGTGCACAACTTCCGGCCCAGCGTGCCGGCGCGGCTGGGCATCGATTACGCACGGCTGCGTGAAGTGAATCCCCGGCTGATCTACTGCGCCGTCACCGGCTATGGCGAGCAGGGGCCGCTCAAGGACAAGGCCGGCTACGACCAGGTGCTGCAGACCATGACCGGCATGTGCAGCCTGCAGGCGCCGGCCGGCCAGCCGCCGCAGATCCTGTATGGCTCGGTGGTCGACTACTACGCCGCGGCGCTGATCGCGGCCGGCGTGGCTTCGGCGCTCTTCGAGCGCTCGCGCAGCGGCCTCGGGCAGGAGGTGGGCGTGTCGCTGCTGCGCTCGGCGCTGGCCATGCAGTCAGCCCGCCTGGTGTGGGCCGAAGGTGAGCCGCGCGAAGTGGGCCGCGACATGCGCTCGGGCGGCATCACCGGCATCCACCCCACGCGCGAGGGCTACCTCTACATCTCGGCCAACACGCCGCACTTCTGGCGCGCGCTGTGCGAGAAAACGGGCCTGCAGGAGCTGCTGGCCACCGACCGCTACGACAGCGTGCGCAAGCGCGCGCAGCACCAGGCTGAGATCGTGCCGCGGCTGCACCAGGCACTGGCCGCGCACAGCGCGCTGGAGTGGGAGCGCCTGTTCGGCGAAGAAGTGCCCTGCGCCGCCGCCCGCACGGTGGAAGACATGTTCGACTTTCCGCAGGTGCAGGCCGAAGGCATGGTGCACACCTTCCGGCACCCGGCCGTGGGCAGCTACCGCGGCTTCAGCCGCGCGGTGAGCTTCGGCCGCACGCCGGGGCCGGTGCCCTTTGCCAGCCCGGCGCTGGGCGAGCATGACGACGCGGTGCGCGCGGAAGCGCAGCGCAGCCTGTTCTGACCCGATGGCCACCTGTCTAGACAAGCACCCGCACCCATGAACCTGGAACGCATCGACTGTGCCGTCATCGGTGCCGGCGTGGTGGGCCTGGCGGTGGCGCGTGCGCTGGCGCTGGCGGGCCGCGAGGTGATGATCATCGAGGCCGAGCACGCCATCGGCACCCACACCAGCGCGCGCAATTCCGAGGTCATCCACGCCGGCATCTCGTATGCGCCGGGCTCGCTCAAGGGCCGGCTGTGCGTGGCCGGCCGAAAGGCGCTGTACCGCTATTGCGCCGAGCGCGGCATCGGCCACCAGCGCATCGGCAAGCTCATCGTGGCGGTGGAAGAGGGCGAGCTGCCCGAGCTGCAACGCTACCTGCCGCTGGCCGCGGCGCAAGGTGTGCACGACCTGCGCTGGCTGTCGGCCGATGAGGCGCGGTCGATGGAGCCGGCGGTGCGCTGCGTGGGCGCGCTCTTGTCTCCCTCCACCGGCATCGTCGACAGCCACGGCCTGATGCTGGCCTACCTGGGCGATGCCGAGCAGGCCGGCGCGGTGCTGGCGCTGCGCAGCCCGGTGCTGGGCGGCCAGGTGCGGGCCGAGGGCATCGTGCTGCGCATCGGCGATGGGGGTGGCGGCGCCGGCATCGAGCTGCTGTGCCGCAGCGTGGTCAATGCCGCCGGCCTGGGCGCGCAACAGGTGGCCCGGGCCATCGCCGGCATGCCGCCGGCGCTGGTGCCGGCGCTGCACCATGCGGTGGGCCACTACTTCACGCTGGCCGGGCCATCGCCGTTCAAGCACCTGGTGTACCCGACGGCGCGCGAAGGGGCGCTGCGGGCGCATGTGACGCTGGACCTGGGCGGCCAATGCAAGTTCGGCCCCGACCTGAGCTGGCGCGACGGCGTGGACTACCACTTCGATGCCAGCCGCGCGCCGGCCTTCTACGCCGCGGTGCGGCGCTACTACCCCGCGCTGGCCGATGGCGCGCTGCAGCCGGGTTACACCGGCATCCGGCCGCGGCTGGCCGGCCCGGGCACTTCGTTGCACAACACCGCAGCCGACTTCGTGGTGCAGGACGCTGCGCACCACGGCGTGCCTGGCCTCGTCCATCTGTTCGGCATCGAGTCGCCGGGGCTCACCGCCTCACTGGCCATCGGCGACCTGGTGGCGGACCGGCTGGCCGCGCAACCAGGAGGTTTGGCATGACCCTGCCCGTGCCCCACAGCAGCGGCACGCAGCCGCCGTCGTTCGTGCTGCCGGCCGATGCCTGCGATGCACACATCCACATCTACGACACGCGCTTTCCGTCCATCGGCGATCCGGCGCGCGTGCTGTCACAGGCCACGGTGGCCGACTACCGCGGCCTGCAGCAGCGGCTGGGCTGCAGCCGCACCGTCATCGTCACGCCCACGGTGTATGGCACCGACAACCGGGTGACGCTGGACGCCATCGCGCAGCTGGGCCCGCAGCGCGCCCGCGGCGTGGCGGTGCTGCACCCCGACGTGGACGACGCCACGCTGGCCCGGCTGCATGAAGGCGGCGTGCGCGGCATCCGCTTCACCTTGTTCGACCCCGCCACCGCCGTCACCGGCTTCGACATGGTGGCGCCGCTGGCCGCACGCATCGCGCCGCTGGGCTGGCATGTGCAGCTGCACTGGCGGGCCGACCAGATCGTGGCCCACCAGGCACTGGTGGAGTCGCTGGCGCTGCCCATCGTGTTCGACCACTTCGCGCGGCTGCCGCATGACGCTGGCGTGGCGCACCCGGCCTTCGGCATCGTCACCCGGCTGCTGGCGGCGGGGCGGGCCTGGGTCAAGCTCTCGGCGCCTTACCTCGACGACCCGGTGCCCGCCCACGGCCCCGACAGCCGCCAGGCCATTGCGGCCGAATGGGCGGCCCGGGTGCCGCAGCGGCTGCTGTGGGGCAGCGACTGGCCGCACCCCACTGAAACGACCACCAAGCCCGACGATGCGGCGCTGCTGGACCGCCTGGCGCGCTGGCTGCCCGATGCGGCGCTGCGCCGGCAGGTGCTGGTGGACAACCCGGCCGCGCTCTACGGCTTTGAGCCCGCGGCGTCGTGAGGTCGGGTGTGCGGGTTGTCGCGGTAACGTTCTTCGGCGGCCTGCGTGAAGGCTTCCAGCAGCACACGGGTGCGCGCGCTTTCGGCATCGGCCGCGCGGCACACCATCGCGATGTGGCGCACCGGCGCATGCCGGCCCAGCGCGATCTGCTGCAGCGGGTAGGCGTCCAGCAGCTCCTGCCGCAGCGCGGGCACCACCGACACCCCCAGCCCGGCCGACACCATCGCGGCGATGGGCTCGGTGCCCGGCAGGTCGAAGGCGCAGCGCAGCCGCGGCGCCACCTTGTTGACGTACTGCGCCGCGATGTGGCCGCCGGTGGTGGCGCGGTCGAAGCGGATCCACGGGTGGCGCCGCATCATCTCCACCGGCGTGCCCTTGCGTGCATCGGGCGGGGCGATGAGCACGAAGTTCTCGCGCACCAGCGGAAACCAGGCCAGCCGGCTGGAGCCGCCGGCCTGCGGCCGCACCAGCACCGCCACGTCCAGCCGGTCGGCCTTGACGTCGTCCAGCAGGTCGGACGACAGGCTGCGCATCAGCTGGTACTGCAGCGCCGGCGCGCGCCGCTGCAGCCGCTTGAGCGCCTGTGGCAGCAGCGTCACCTGCACCGATTCCACCGTGCCCAGCCGCACCCGGCCCGAGACTTCGGTCTGGTGGCGGCGGCGCAGCGCTTCCAGCGCCTGCAGCGTATGGGTCATGGTGGCGGCCACCTCGGCCGCGAAGGGCGTGGGCCGCACATGGCGGGCCGAGCGGTCGAACAGCGGCTGGCCGAACCAGTCTTCCAGCTGCCGCATCTGCAGGCTCACCGCACTGGGGGTCAGGCTCACTTCCTTGGCGGCCTCGGCGAAGGAGCCATGGCGCATCACCATCGCCAGCGTCTGAAGGAACTGCAGTTTCATCGGCGTTCGCGGCCCTGATCACATTCAACGAAGGAGACGATGATGACATTCGACGAACGCTTTTGCGGCAGCCGCCGGCGCGTGGTGGTCGGCGGCCTGGCCGCCACGGCCGGCCTGCTGGCGGGGCCGGCCGTGCGGGCGCAGGGCGCGGCCGGCTTTCCGAACAAGCCCATCCGCATCGTGGTGCCCTATGCGGCCGGTGGCGGGGCCGACGGCAATGCCCGGCTGCTGGCGCAGGCCATGGGCCCGCTGCTGGGCCAGACCCTGGTCATCGAGAACAAGCCGGGCGCCAGCGGCATCATCGCCGCGCAGTCGGTGGTGCAGTCGCCGGCCGATGGCTACACGCTGCTGTTCGACACCTTTCCGTATGCCGTCAATGCGGTGCTGCGCAAGCTGCCGTTCGACCCGGTGAAAGACCTGCTGCCGGTGTCGCAGGCCATCAACATGCCCAACCTGCTGGTGGTGCCGGCCAGCGCGCCGTACAAGACGCTCAAGGAGCTGGTGGACTTTGCCAAGGCGCACCCGGGCCAGCTCAACTACGCCAGCTACGGCGCGGGTGGCACGGCGCACCTGGCGGCCGAGCTGCTGCGCCGCGAAGCGGGCATCGACTGGGTGCACGTGCCCTACAAGGGTGGCGCGCCCGCCATCACCGACCTGCTGGCCGGGCAGGTGTCGGCCTACTTCGCCAACCCGGTCTCGGGCCTGAGCTACGTGCAGGCCGGTCGGCTGCGCGCGCTGGCCACCACCGGCCCGCGGCGCATGGCGGCGCTGCCGCAGGTGCCCACCTTCCAGGAAAGCGGCTATCCCAACTTCGAGGTGCTGGAGTGGAACGGCTTTTTTGCGCCGGCCGGCACGCCCCCGGCCATCGTCGACCGCCTGGCCCAGGTGGTGCGTGAGGCCACGCGCGCGCCCGAGGTGCAGCAGCGCCTGGCCGCGCTGGGCATCGATGCTGTGGGCAGCACGCCCAAGGAATTCGCCAGCTTCCTGCAGGGGCAGATCAGCCGCTGGGGCGCGCTGGTCAAGGCGGCCCACATCACGGTGGATTGAGGGCCTGCAAGGCAGCGCGCCGCTGCGACCGCCAGTCGATGAACTCGGCCAGCGGCCGCGGCCGCGAGACGTGGTAGCCCTGCACCTCGTCGCAGCCGGCTTCACGCACGGCCTGCAGCTGCTCGGCCGATTCGATGCCTTCGCACACGGTGCGCATGCCCAGCGTCTTGGCCATGGTGGCGATGGTCTGCACGATGGCGCGTGCGTCCTTGCGCAGCAGGATCTCGCTGACGAAGGCGCGGTCGATCTTGAGGGTGTCGAACGGAAAGCGGCGCAGGTAGGCCAGCGACGAATAGCCGGTGCCGAAGTCGTCCAGCGCCACCCGCACGCCCAGGCTGCGCAGGGCGCGCAGCCGTTGCAGCGCGCACTCGATGCCGCCCATGAAGATGGACTCGGTGATCTCCAGTTCCAGCCGGCTCGCGGGCAGGCCGGTGCCGTGCAGCACGTCCCGCACGCGCGACACGTAGTGGTCGTCCACCAGCTGGCTGGGCGATACGTTGACCGACACCACCAGGCCATCGAGCTCGCCGGCACCGGCCCGGCAGGCCTGCAGCAGCACCCAGTGGCCGATCTCGTCGATCAGGCCCACCTGCTCGGCCACCACCACGAATTCGGCCGGCGACACCTGGCCCAGCTGCGGGTGCTGCCAGCGCAGCAAGGCTTCGGCGCCCACCACCTCGCCGCTGTGCACGTCCACCTTGGGCTGCCAGTGCAGCGCCATCTCGCCCTGCTGCAGCGCATGCCGCAGGCCCTGCTCGATGTCGCCGCGGCGGCGGCTGTGGTCGCCCAGCGCCTGCGTGTACGGCACGAAGCGGCCCCGGCCCTGCGCCTTGGCTGCGTACAAGGCCATGTCGGCGCGCACCAGCAGTTCATCGACGCCGATCTCGCCTGCGCCGCTCAGCGCCCCACCCACGCTGGCGCCGATGCGCAGCCGCCGCGCGTCCAGGGTGATCGGCCGGGTGAGCGCATCGATCAGGCGCTGCGCCAGCGCCGCCGCATCGGCCTCCTGGCGGGTCTGCGGCATCAGCACCGCAAACTCGTCGCCGCCCAGCCGCGCCACCAGGTCACCAGGCCGCATGCATTGCTGCAGCCGCTGCGCGGCCGTGCGCAGCACCTCGTCGCCGGCGGTATGGCCCAGGGTGTCGTTCACGGCCTTGAACTGGTCGAGGTCGAGGAACAGCAGGGCCACCGGTTGCCGGGCCTTGACCGCATCGGCCAGGGCCTGCCGCAGGGTGTGGCGGTTGGACAGGCCGGTGAGCGAATCGCGGTGCGCCAGCTCATGCAGCCGCGCCTGCGCCGCCACCCGGTCGCTGACGTCGGACAGCACACCCCGCCAGCCCTGCGTGCGGCCCTGCTCGTCCATCACCCGCTTGCCCTGCACCGACAGGCGGCGCAGGCCGCCATCGGCCGAGCGCACGGTCAGCTGCACGCCGCGGAAAGGGCGGCCGGTGTCCATGGCTTCGCGCAGCGCAGCCAGCCCTTCCACCACGCAGGCCTCGAGGTGCGCCATCCAGGGTCGGGCCAGCAGGCCGGGGCCCAGCAGCTCGGCCAGCCGGGGCGAGGCATGGCTCAGGCAGCCCCCGGCATCGGTCTGCCACAAGGCGTCGTCGGCGCTCTGCTCGAAGTCGTCCAGCAAGATGCTGAGCATGCGCTGCTGCCGCTCGGCCTGCGCCTGTGCCCGCAGCACCGCCACATGCTTGCGCGCCGCCGACTGTGCGCCGATGGCCAGCACCGGGCCGTAGAAGCACATCAGCAACTGCACGCCCACCAGCGTGGGGTCGGGTGTCTGCTGCAGGGCGCCCAAGGCAGCGGCGGTGAGGATGCCGGCCCAGGCCAGGCTGGCGCGGGGCAGGGGGCTCAGCACGAAGGCACCGGCGGCCAGCATGCCGGCCACCAGCGTGGCCACCAGCAGCTGCTGGCCGGGCTGCGCGGCCGGAAACCACACCAGCGGCACCACCGCCCACAGGCCGGCCAGCAGCGTGGCATGCACGGTCGAGCGGCCCATCGCGCGGCCCGAGGCCATCTCGCGCTGCTGATCACGGTCGCGCCGCCAGCCCAGCATGGCCGCGGTGGCCGTGAGCAGCAGGCCGCCGAACCACAGCCACAAGCCCAGCACCAGCGTGGCCCGGAAGCACCAGAGCACCAGCAGGCCGCAGCCCACGTTGGCCAGCATCATCAGCGGCGTCAGGCGCATGACCTGACCGAGCAGCGCGGCACGGATGCGCGCGGTCTCGGTGTCCGGGTCCTGGTAGAGCGCGCGTGTGTCCTGAACCCATTGCAGGACGCGCAGGCGGAGTGTCATGGCAAGGGCGGGGTGCTGCTGATCTCCTTCTTCGGTGCCGTCGATCAGTTCTTGACGGCGCGATGTGAACTGATCGTTGGGGCCAGTGGCACAAGTCACGCCGGGTGGGCGGCGGGCATTGGCGCACCGGGGCAGCGTTAGGACGCGGCCAGCCTGCTGTCCAGCAGCCGGTAGTACAGGCCCGAAGCGTCCTGCCGCAGCAGCTGCAGCCGGCCGGTCATGGTGTAGGGCTGGCCGCTGTAGTGCAGCGGCTGGCTGCGCACCTCGACATAACGCGAGGGGCCGCCTTCGATGCAGGACTCGCAGTCCTGCGGCTGCTGGGTGAGCAGGAAGCGCGTCTGCTCGAACCTGGCTTCCAGCGGCACCATGGAGCCGGTGATCGTCACCTGGCGGCCGTCCAGCTGGTCCAGCGCCGGTGGAAACGCGATGGGCGCGCCCAGGGCCTTGGCCGCCGGGCGCGCCTGGGCCAGCAGGTCCCAGGCCACCGCGGGGGGCTTGCCCGGCCTGGCAGCCGCGCCGGCTTGCGCCAGCGGCGTGCCGGCCAGCAGGCCACCCGCCAGCAGGGCGGCGAAGGCGCGGCGACCGTGGCGCGGCGTGGGGTGGCCGAGGGGCGCCGCCCTGCCGATCAATCGCCGGCGCATTCCATGTCTCCGGCGCGGGGGTTCACGCCCTGGGGCGTGGGGCCGGGGCCGCTGGCGGGCAGGCCCATCGCGGCCTTGACTTCGGCGTTGTCGACCTGGCGCACGCCAGTCTTGTCGTACACGTAGGCGTCGAAGTAGTTCTTCGAGTAGATCTGTGGCACGCCGCTGGCGGCCAGCAGCTTCTTCAGCTCGGGCATCTCGTCTTCCACGTAGGGGTAGTGCAGCCCGCCCAGGATGTTGAAGCCGCCGCGCGCGCCGTAGTGGTGGGGCATGAAGTACTTGACGTCGAAGGCCGGCACCACGGTGCGCGCCTGGTTGACCACGCGCGACTCGGGCCCGCCTTGCCACACCTCGAAGCCATCAATGCCCGCCTCGCGCACGGCCTTGGAGAGGTTGGTCAGCGGCGCGCCGCGGTTGATGCCGTCGCGGTCCACCTGGTCGGTGGTCAGGTCGCGGCCGCCGGCGCCGCTGTCGGTCACGTAGCAGGTCAGGGTCTTGTCCGGCGTCCTGGCGGTGAACAGGTAGCCAAAGGTCTCGATGCCGCCGCCGTTCTGCAGCTGGCCGCAGCCGATGCTGTGCACCCAGCGGACCACCCGCATCGTCACGTAGGTATTGAGTGCCACGCTCTCGCCGCCGTACAGCGCCGTGCACTTGGCCGCGGGCACGCCGTAGGTCACCGCTTCTTCGCAGGCGGCCTTGGAGCCGTAGTACTGCGCGCCGGTCTGCCTGGCCCACTCGGGCGTGTCCACCGAATGGTCGCCGTGCAGGTGGCCCAGCAGCACCACGTCCACATCGCGCGCGCCCAAGCCGCTGCCGCGGACAATCGGCCGCTGTCGAGGTTGCGAACCGTGGGGAGAGCGATGCGCCTGCTGCTGGCGGAGGATGAATCGGCCCTGGCCGACTGGCTGGTGCGCGCACTGGCGCAAAGCGGCTATCAGGTGGACTGGGTGGCCGACGGCCGCCTGGTGCGGCGGGCGATACGGGCCCAGCGCTACGACGCGCTGATCCTCGACCTGGGGCTGCCGGGCCTGGCCGGCCACGACGTGCTGGAAAGCCTGCGCGAAGACCAGGAACACCTGCCCATCATCATCCTGACCGCGCGCGACACGCTGGCCGAACGCGTGGCCACGCTCACCGCCGGTGCCGACGACTTCCTGGCCAAGCCCTTCGACCTGGAGGAGCTGGAAGCCCGGCTGCTGGCGCTGGTGCGCCGCTCGCGCGGGCGCGAGGCGGCGCGCTTGTCCTGCGGCCAGCTCAGCTACGACACGGTGGCCAAGCGCTTCCAGGTGGGGCGCGAGGCGCTGGCGCTGTCGGCGCGCGAACATGCGCTGCTCCGCACCTTGATCCAGGCGCCCGGCCAGCCGCTGGCCAAGAAGGACATCCTGGACAAGGTGTTTCCCGACGATGCCGACGTGCACCCCGAAGCGGTGGAGGTGCTGATCCACCGCCTGCGCAAGCGCCTGGTGGGCAGCGGCACGCAGATCGTGACCCTGCGCGGCCTGGGCTATGTGCTGGAGGCGATGGCGTGAGCCTGAAGTCGCTGCACCGGCTGAGCCTGCGCCGCACGCTGATGCTGGTGCTGCTGGCCGGCGTGCTGGTGGGCGGCATCGCGCAGGCCTGGCTCACCTGGCGCAGCTCCGAGGCGGCGGTGAACGCGGCCTTCGACCGCTCGCTGTATGGCGCCATCCGCGCCATCGATGCCAATGTGTCCACCGACAGCGGCGGCCTGGGCGTGGAGCTGCCCTACGTGATGTTCGAGCTGTTCGAGCTGACCGCCAGCGGCCCGGTGTTCTACCGCGTGGCCACCGAAGACGGGCTGGTGGAGATCGGCAGCCCCGACCTGCCGATGCCCAAGGCCCCGCTGGCGCTGCGCCAGCCCCACTTCGAGACCGCGGCTTACGTGGACGGGCCGGTGCGCATCGGCACCTATGTGCGGCCGATCGACCCGCCCATCGCCGGCCGGCCCGACACCCGGCTGGTGATCCAGGTGGCCGAGGACCTGCGCCCGCGCCAGGCCTTCAGCCGCCAGTTCATCTGGGGCGCGGTGGCGCGCGACCTGCTGCTGGCGCTGTTCGCGGCCGGCATGGTGGCCGCGGCCGTCACCTGGTCGTTGCGGCCGCTGCGGCAGCTGCGCGCCGAGGTGCAGTCGCGCGAGCCGCACGACCTGTCGCCGGTGCAGACCGACCGCGTGCCGGCCGACGTGCTGCCGCTCGTGGAGGCGATGAACCAGCAGATGGTGCGCCACCGCGACCTGCTGGGCGCCCAGCGCCGCTTTCTCGACGATGCCTCGCACCAGCTGCGCACGCCCTTGTCCACGCTGCTCACGCAGGTGACCTTCGCGCAGCGCGAGCCGGACGCCGACCGCGTGCGCGAGACCCTGCAGGCCATCCGCGGCCAGCTCAAGCACACCATCCGCCAGGCCAACCAGATGCTGGCGCTGGCGCGTGCCGATGCGGCCGAGCTGCCCGACGAACCGGTGGACCTGGCCGCGCTGGCCCGTGGCGTGGTCACCCGCTGGTGGCCTGCCGCGCGTGAGCGGGGCATCGACCTGGGCCTGGAAGCACCCGCCGCGCCGCTGTGGGCGCAGGGCCGGGCCGAGCTGCTGGAAGAGGCGCTGGCCAACCTGCTGGACAACGCGCTGCGCCATGCACCGGCCGGTGGCCGCGTGACGGTGAAGCTGGAGGCCACGGTGCAGCGGCTGCAGCTGCACGTCAGCGACAACGGACCCGGCATGCCCGAGGACGAGCTGCCGCAGGCCACGCAGCGCTTTTTCCGCGCCAGCAATGCGCGCGGGGCGGGTGCCGGCCTGGGGCTGGCCATCGTCCACTCCATCGTGCAGCGGCACCGGGGGCAGCTGCGGCTGGCGCGTGAGCCGAACGAAGGCGGGCTGCTGGCCACCATCGAGCTGGCGCGCATCGACCCGGCTGGCGCCGACGCGGCGGCCGGCTGAAAGCCGCGCCTCAGGCTTCGTGCCGCACCGCCGCGCTGCGCAGCGGCCAGCGCAGCACGTTCAGCAGGTTGCCCGCCAGGATCAGGCCCACGCCCAGCGCGGTGAACAGGTCCAGCCGCTCGGCATACAGCAGCCAGCCGGTGAGGGCCGTCAACGGCACGCGGGCAAAGTCCATGGGCACCACCACGGTGGCATCGGCATGCTGCATGGCGCGTGCAAAGCAGTAGTGCGAGTAGGTGCCGCAGAACGCCACCACCACCACCCAACCCCAGGCCACCGCCGAGGGCCAGCGCCAGCTCAGCAGCGCGGGCACCAGGCCGATGGCGCTTTGCACCACCAGCATCCAGAAGCTGACGGCCACCGCCGCATCGGTGCGGGTGAGCGACTTCACCAGCACCACCGACACTGCAAAACCCAGCGCCGCGACCAGCGCGATCCATTGGCCCGCGTTGATCTCGCCGGCCCGCGGCTGCACGATCACCGCCACGCCGACCAGGCCCAGCAGCACCGCCAGCCACTTGCGGCCGTTCATGCGCTCGCCCAGAAAGGCCACCGCCAGCGCGGCCGACCAGATGGGCATGGTGAACTCGATGGACACCACCTGCGCCAGCGGTATCAGCGTCAGCGCCACGAACCAGCCGTACTGCGCCGCGTAGTGCACCCCGTTGCGCAGGATGTGCTGCGGCAGCCGCTGCGTGCGCACCGCGGCCAGGCCTCCCGCGGCGCGCACCAGCGGCCACAGCATCGCCATGCCCAGGGTGGAACGCAACAGCATGACCTGGAACACCGACAGCTCGCGCGAGGCTTCGCGGCCGGCCACGGCGATCACCACCATCAGGGTCAACCAGCCGGCCATCCAGGCGGCTGCACGGGCGATGGAAGGGCGGGCGGCAGAAGGCATGGCCCGAGGGTAGCGCGCCCGGCTCGGCACGCGCCCGTCCCCGGGGCGGCTACCGCGCCGCCTGCAGGCCCACTTCGGCCACCAGGCCGCGGTACTGCGCGATCTGCCGTTGCACGTAGGCGTCCAGCTCGGGGCCCACCAGGCTCAACGAGTACAGGCCCCGTTCGCTGCGCAGTCGCTCATAGGCGGGCGAGGCCATCAGGCGCTGGAAGGCCTCGGTCCAGGCGCGGTAGTCGTCGGCCGGCACCTGGGGGCCCATGTAGAAGCCGCGCACGATGGGCCACAGCACATCGGCGCCGGCTTCGCGGGCGGTGGGCACGTCGGCCAGCTCGCCGGGCAGGCGGCGTTCGGCCATCACCGCCAGGATGCGCAGCTGCCGGCCGGCCCGCAGCTGCTGCAGGGTCTCGGCCACGTCGCCGGTCAGCACCTGGATGTGGCCGCCCTGCAGCGCGGTGATGGCCTCGCCACCGCCTTCGAAAGCCACGAAGCGCATGGCCTTGGGGTTGACGCCCGCGGCCCTGGCCAGCAGCGCGGCCTTCATCCAGTCCTGGCTGCCCAGCGTTCCGCCGGCGCCCAGCACCACCTTGCCGGGGTCGGCCTTCCAGGCGGCCATGACGTCGGCCAGCGTCTTGTAGGGCGACGAGGCGGCCACCACCACGGCGCCATAGTCGGTGCCCACCGCGGCCAGCCAGCGCACCTCATGCCCGGTGTGGCGGCCGAACTTGCCCTGCGCCAGGTTGAGTAGCGAGCCGCCCGAAAACGCCACGATGGCCCGCGCATCGGCCGGCCGCTGCGCCACCACGGTGTTGTAGGCCACCGCGCCGATGCCGCCGGGCATGTAGGTCACGCGCATCGGCTGGGTGATGAAGCCACCCGCCAGCAGCCCGCCTTGCGCCAGCTTGCAGCTGAGGTCGAAGCCGCCCCCCGGCTTGGCCGGCACGATGCATTCGGTGGGGCCCGCCAGGCCGGCGGCGGCCGCGGGCACGCTGGCGGCCAGGCCCGGCCCCAGCGCGGCCAGCAGGACGGGCAGCTTCAGGCGCAGGGCCCGCCGGGCGGGTGGCGTCGTGTGGCACATCACCGCACCATAACCCGCGGCCGGCTGTTTTCAGTTGTCGGGCCGCACCTTGGCGCGCGCCAGCACCGGCTTCCAGCGCTGCTGCTCCTGGGCGATGAAGCGGGCGTACTCGGCCGGCGTGCTGCCCACGGCAATGGCCGCTTCCTTCGACAGGTGGTCCATCGCCGCCGGTGCGGTGATGGCCTTGGCGCAGGCCGAGGCCAGCAGCTCCAGCGCGGGTGCCGGCAGGTTGGCCGGTGCCTGCACGCCGTACCACTGCGTCATCTCGAAGCCGGCAAAGCCTTGCTCGGCCACGGTGGGCACATCGGGCAGC
>CAKZXL010000056.1 GCA_937883885.1 uncultured Aquincola sp.
CGGCTGGCGGCACGAAGCTGCCGTGCGCCAGCACCGCGGCATTGCCGCCCAGCCGCTGCACCGCATGGCCGCGCTGGCGCAGCGTGGCGATGTGCGCTTCGATGCCGGCGCGGGCTTCTTCGTCGATCACCGGGCCGATGTCGGTGCTCAGCTCGTCGGGCGGCGCCAGCCGCAGTTCACGCAGCGCGCCGTGCAGCATCTGCAGCACGTGGTCGGCCACGTCGTGCTGCAGGCACAGCACGCGCAGCGCCGAGCAGCGCTGGCCCGCGCTGTCGAAGGCGGAGCTGAGCACGTCGGCCACCACCTGCTCGGCCAGCGCGGACGAGTCCACGATCATCGCGTTCTGGCCGCCGGTCTCGGCGATCAGCAGCGGCGGCCGGCCCTGTGCATCCAGCCGGCCGGCCAGGCTGCGCTGCAGCAGCCGCGCCACCTCGGTGGAGCCGGTGAACATCACGCCGCGCACCCGTTCGTCGGCCACCAGCGCGGCGCCCACCGTCTCGCCGCGGCCGGGCAACAGTTGCAGCGCGCCGCCGGGCACACCGGCCGCGTGCAGCAGCTGCACCGCCTGCGCGGCGATCAGCGGCGTCTGCTCGGCCGGCTTGGCCAGCACGGTGTTGCCGGCCGCCAGCGCGGCGGCCAGCTGGCCCACGAAGATGGCCAGCGGAAAGTTCCAGGGGCTGATGCAGACGATGGGGCCCAGCGGCCGGTGCTGCTCAGTCAGCTCGCGCCGGGCCTGGGCCGCGTAGTAGCGCAGAAAGTCCACCGCCTCGCGCACCTCGCCAATGGCGTTGGGCAGGGTCTTGCCGGCCTCGCGCACGATCAGGCCCAGCAGCGGCTGCATCTGCGCTTCCAGCGTGTCGGCGGCGCGCTCCAGCAGCGCGGCGCGGTCGGCGGCTGGCGTGGCGGCCCAGGCCGGGCCGGCGGCCACGGCGGCCGCCACCGCATCGGCCGCGTCGGCGGCGGTGGCCTCGGTCACCTGGCCCACCACGTCGCGGCGGTCGGCCGGGTTGGTCACCGGCTGCGGCGTGCCGGCGGTGCGGGGCTGGCCGCCAATCAGCGGCAGCGCCTGCCATGCGGCACCCGGGCGCAGCAGCGCGCCGGCCAGCGAGGCCAGCCGGTGCTCGTTCGACAGATCGATGCCGCTGCTGTTGGCCCGCTCGGCCCCGTACAGCGCACGCGGCAGCGCAATGCCCGGGTGCGGCAGGCCGGCCTGGCTTTCGGCCTGCGCGGCGGCGTCCACCACGGCCACCGGGTCGGCCACCAATTGCTCGATGGGCACGGCTTCGTCGGCGATGCGGTTGACGAAGGAGCTGTTGGCGCCGTTTTCCAGCAGCCGGCGCACCAGGTAGGCCAGCAGGGTTTCGTGCGTGCCCACCGGCGCGTAGATGCGGCAGGGCCGGGCCAGGCCGCCCTCGGCGCGCGGGCCCACCACCTGGCTGTACAGCGGCTCGCCCATGCCGTGCAGGCACTGGAATTCGTACTGGCCAGCGTAGTAGTTCTGCCCGGCCAGGTGGTAGATGGCGGCCAGCGTGTGCGCGTTGTGCGTGGCGAACTGCGGGTACACCGCCTCGGGCGCGGCCAGCAGCTTGCGGGCGCAGGCCAGGTAGCTCACGTCGGTGTGCACCTTGCGGGTGTACACGGGGTAGTCCTCCAGCCCGTCCACCTGCGCGCGCTTGATTTCGCTGTCCCAGTAGGCGCCCTTGACCAGCCGCACCATCAGCCGCCGCCGTGTGCGACGGGCCAGGTCGATGATGAAGTCCAGCACATGCGGGCAGCGCTTCTGGTAGGCCTGCACCACGAAGCCGATGCCGTGCCAGCCCTCCAGGCCCGGGTCGGCACACAGCTGCTCCAACAGGTCGAGCGACAGCTCCAGCCGGTCGGCCTCTTCGGCGTCGATGTTCAGGCCGATGTCGTAACTGTGGGCCAGCAGCGCCAGCTTCAGCAGCCGCGGATACAGCTCGGTGAGCGTGCGGTCGATCTGCGCCCGGCTGTAGCGCGGGTGCAGCGCCGACAGCTTGATGGAGATGCCCGGCCCTTCGTAGATGCCGCGGCCGGCCGAGGCCCGGCCGATGGCATGGATGGCCGCCTCGTAGGCGGCCAGGTAGCGCTGGGCGTCGGCTTCGGTCAGCGCGGCTTCGCCCAGCATGTCGTACGAATAGCGGAAGCCTTCGGCCTCGCGACGGCGGGCGTTGGACAGCGCTTCGTCGATGGTCTGGCCGGTGACGAACTGCTCGCCCATCAGCCGCATGGCCATGTCCACGCCCTTGCGGATCAGCGGCTCGCCGCTCTTGGCCACCACGCGGGCCAGTGCCTGGGCCAGGCCCGTTTCGGTATGGGTGGTGACCAGCTTGCCGGTGAGCACCAGGCCCCAGGTGGCCGCGTTGACGAAGAGCGAGCCACTGCGGCCCAGGTGCGAAGCCCAGTCGCCGTCGCCGATCTTGTCGCGGATGAGGGCATCACGCGTGGCCGCATCAGGGATGCGCAGCAGCGCCTCGGCCAGGCACATCAGCGCCACGCCTTCCTGCGACGAGAGCGAGAACTCCTGCACCAGGCCCTGCACCAGGCCTTCACGGCCGCCGGCCGACTTGCGCTCACGCAGCCGCGTGGCCAGCTGGCCGGCCAGGGCCTGCACCGCAGTGGCCTGGGCGGCGGGCAGCCGGGCCTGCTCCAGCAGCAGGGCCACGGCCTCGGGCTCAGGCCGGCGATAGGCGGAGGTGATGGCCGCACGCAGCACGCTTTGCGGGCGCAGGCGGGCAGCGAACTCGACGAAGGGTCGGGGGGCTTCGGTGACAACGGCATTCATGGGGCGCTCGATCCGGCTGATGCGCAGGCGC
>CAKZXL010000057.1 GCA_937883885.1 uncultured Aquincola sp.
CTGGCCCACGGCAGCATGCGGCTGAAAAAGCCCGACGGCGTGGGCGGCCTGGGTCAGCAGGTGATGCAGCACATCGACGAGTTGCGCCAGTGGCTGGCCGAGACCGACCCCGAAGTGCTGCGCACACACGGCGTGGTGCTGGAGCGCAACCTGCGCCAGGTCGAGACGCTGAGCGTCGGCCAGGTCAAGGCCGGCCCGCTGATGGCCAGCTACGTGGGCACCCAGCAGCTCACCACCAATCACCGCGGCGAAGAGGTGTACGGCGGCTCCACCCTCACCGTGGTGCGCGGCGACTTCGAGGCGCTGCAGGCGCTCAAGCTCTCGCCCGAATTTGCCACCGCGGTCGACCAGGCCCTGGTGTACCACCGCGAGGCCGAACGCCACTACCCCGGCTTTCTGGCCACGCGCGCCAACTACGACGTGGCCCAGGGCGTGGACGACCGCGGCCAATGGCGATCGGGCGTGCTGGAGCAAAGCTGGCGCATCGGCGGCGCCAGCGGCGCCGAAGTGGCAGCCCTGCAATACTTCCAGGCCCATCCCGATTGCCAGGCCGTGCGTGCCTCCACCCACGAGGTGTATGGCCTGCAGGAACCGGTGCCGGCCGGCGCCAAGGTGCACTTCGACGACGACGACCCGGAGGTGGGCCGGGTGACCAAATACGCGCAGGTGGAGGCGCATGCCGACCTTTGACGAGCACGTGGCCATCCCCGTGGGGGATGGCAGCATCGCAGGCACCTTCGTCTCCCCCGGCACTCAGTTGCCCGGGGTGCTGTTCATCCATGGCTGGGGTGGCAGCCAGGCCCAGTACGTGGCGCGTGCGCGGCAGATCGCGGCGCTGGGCTGCGTGTGCCTGGCCTTCGACCTGCGCGGCCATGCCCAGACCAAGCCGCAGTTCGAGACCGTTTCACGCGCCAGCAACCTGCAGGACGTGCTGGCCGCCTACGACCTGCTGGCCGAGCGTCGGCATGTGGACCCTTCATCCATCGCGGTGGTGGGCAGCAGCTATGGCGGCTACCTGGCCACCATCCTGACCACCATGCGGCCGGTGCGCTGGCTGGCGCTGCGCGCGCCGGCGCTGTACATGGACTCGGGCTGGGAAGTGCCCAAGCTGCAGCTGCACAAGGACCAGGATCTCAAGGCCTACCGCCGCCACCTGGTGCCCTTTGCGGACAACCGGGCGCTGCAGGCCACGCACGACTTCGACGGCGACCTGCTGCTGGTGCAGTCGGAGCTGGACACCATCGTGCCCAAGGAAGTGCTGCACAGCTACCGCGAGGCGGGCAAGAACGCCCGCTCACTGACCTACCGCTGCCTGCGCGGCGCCGACCATGGCCTGAGCCAGCCGGCCGACCAGCGCGCCTACACGCAGGTGCTGGTGGGCTGGATCAACGAGATGATCTTCGGCGCCCGCGCCGACCATGTGGCGCCTGCGGTGCATGAGCCGCACGAGCCCGAATCGCCGCCCACGCCCACCGTGGCCAAGCCGGGCAAGCCGGCGCAGCCGGCCGTGGCCCCGCCTCAGGCCGCGGCAGCTTCGGCCGGCGCCGGCTGAGGCACCGCGCCCGGGCCCATCGTGGCCATCATCACCGCGAAGGCCGGCTGGCGCTGCACCAGCTCGGCCACGGTGCCCACGTCTTCCACCCGGCCGGCCACCATGAACACCACCTTGTCGAAGTGGGCCAGCAGCCCCAGGCGGTGCACCGAGGCCACGATGCAGGCGTCGGGGAAAGCTTCGAGGATGCGCGAGTGCACATGGATCTCGGTCAGTGAATCCAGCGCGCTGGTGGGCTCGTCCAGCAGCAGCACGCTGCTGTGGCGGGCTGCCAGCAGGCCACGCGCCAGCGCCAGCCGCTGACGCTGGCCACCCGACAGGTTGGTGCCGCGCTCGGCCATCGGCGCGTCCAGCTTGCCGGGCAGCTTTTCCAGCACGGGGTCGAAGGCCGCGGCCTGGATGGCGCGCATCAGCTCGGCCTCGGGCACCGGCTCGTCGAAGGTGATGTTCTCGCGCACCGAGGCTTCGAAGATCTCGGCCTCCTGCGGAATCAGCGTGGCCACCGGCGCCAGATCGCGTGCCTCGGGCACGTACTGCCCGTCCACCGCGATGTGGGCGGCCTTGGCCTCGTACAGCCCGGCCAGCGCGCGCAGCAACGTACTCTTGCCGGCGCCGCTGGGCCCCACCAGCGCCAGCCGCTCACCGCGGTGCAGCGACAAGGCCACGTCGTGCAAACCGCCGCGCTCGTCGCCCTTGCCCTCGGCCCCCGGGCGGCTGAAGCGCAGGCCCTGGATGTCGATGCGGCGCCAGCCTTCGTCGGCCAGCCGCCCGGCGGCCTGGCGCTGCGGCGCCTGCAGCACGATGGCCGCGCTGGCGAAATCGGTACGCGTGCGGGCCACCGCCTGGTACTGCGAGGCGATGGTGCCCAGCACCCCGGCCGCCTGCTGCGCGTACTGGTAGACCATGAACAGGCTGCCCAGCATCACCGCGCCGGTGGCCGCGCCCGCCGCAGCACCATCGGCCGCCGGGGCCACGAACAGCACGTACACCGCCACCAGTCCCCACGAGAGCACCACGCCCGACAGGTCGACCGAGCACCACTTCCATTCATTGAGCACGATGCTGCGGCGCAGCGGCTCGAACACCGCCATCAGCCGGCTGTCCAGCAGGCGGCGCGTGCCTTCCTGCAGCCGCAGGCTCAGCACTGAAGACACGTTGCCCACGAAGTCCAGCAACCGGGCCGCGTAACGCCGCTCGGCCTGGTTCTCGGCCACCGCCAGCTTCATCAGCGCGCCGTCGAAGGCCACGATCACGGTGGAGATGACGATCAGCCCGACGATGGCCACCAAGCTGGTGGCCGGCGACAGCAGCCACAGCGCCACCACCGGCCCGCACAGGTTGATGGCGTTCTGCAGGTAGATGAACTGGTTCTGCGTGAAGCCGAACAGCGCGTTGGACGCCTGGCCCACGCGGTGCTGCAAGTCGCCGGAATGGTGTTGCTCATGCCAGCCCAGCGGCGCGCGCAGCAGCCGGGCATACAGCGCATCGGCCACGCTGCGGCGCACGCGCAGCGCCACGGTGCGTTCCATCACCCGCGCCGGGCCGTGCAGCGACCAGCAGCCCACGTAGGCCGCCAGGATGGCGCCGATCCACAGCGCCGCCGGTGCCAGGCCGGTGCGGCCGGCCGACTGGATGCCGTTGATCGCCTGCGCCGCCATCCACGGAATGCCCAGCTTCAGCAGCTGCGAGCCGCCCAGCATGCTCAGCGCCAGCGCGAACTTGGCGCGTGCGCCCTGGGCATGCAGCCAGATGTGCCGGTACAGCTCGCCCAGCGAAGCGGGCACGACGGCGGCGGAAGCGGTGGCGGTGGTCATGGCGGGCACTGTAGAAAGCCGCTTCGTGCGCGTGCAGTCGGCCGCCTGACAAAGCGCCTGTAGGGTTTTCCCAGACACGCTTACAAAGAAGGGCCGGTTCCGCCCGCGGCACAGGCGTTGCCCGACCCCGGCATTGCCTGGATGAGCGCTGCGATGGCCCGACTGCTTTCCACCCACGACGAAAACGACCGCCGCCCGGGCGGCCCCGCCCTGGTGATCACCGACATGATCAGCCTCTGGGACTTTCCGGACGCCGACAAGCTGCTGCCCGCGGCGGTGGCCATCGCCCCGCGCGTGGCCCGGCTGCGCCAGCGTTGCCGCGAGGCCGGCGTGCCGGTGATCTATGCCAACGACAATCGGGGCCGCTGGCGGTCGGATTTCCGCCAGCTGGTGGATGCGGCGTTGCAGGCCGAGGGCCCGGGCGGACGCATCGTCGAACAACTGGCGCCCGACACCGACGACTACTTCCTGTTGAAGCCCAAACACTCCGCCTTCTTCGCCACGCCGCTGGAGCTGCTGCTCAACGACCTGGGCGTGGAGCAGCTCATCGTCACCGGCGTGTCCAGCGACCAGTGCGTGCTGGCCACCGTGGCCGATGCACGCATGCGCAACCTGGGCGCCGCGGTGCCGCAAGACTGCGTGGGCACGCAGTCGGCCCGGCGCAACCAGGCCGTGATCCAGCATTTCACCGACGTGGTGGGCATCTCCGTCACGCCTTCGTCCCGGCTGCGCCTGCCTGCCGGCCACCCCCACACCCCTGCGCCCGCGCGCGCCCGCACCCGATGACCCAGCCGATCGAGTTCTTCCACCCTGCCACCCACGGCTACCTGCGCATGGCGGTGGCCGTGCCGCGCGTGCGCATCGCCGACCCGGCCTGGAACGCCGGCGAAACCCTGCGCGTGCTGCGCGAGGCCGCCGACCAGGGCGCCTCGCTGGTGGCCTTCCCCGAACTGGGCCTGTCGGCCTACACCTGCGACGACCTGTTTCACCAGCGCGCGGTGCTCGACGCCTGCGAACAGGCGCTGCTGGCCGTGGCCGAAGGCAGCCGCGGCGTGCCGGCGGTGGCCATCGTCGGCCTGCCGCTGCGGGTGCGGCACAGCCTGTTCAACTGCGCGGCCGTGGTGTTCGACGGCCGCATCCTGGGCATCGTGCCCAAGACCTACCTGCCCAACTACGCCGAGTTCTACGAAGCCCGGCAGTTCAATCCGGCCGCCCACGCGCTGGTGACCGAGGTGCGCATCGGCACCCACACCGTGCCCTTCGGCACCCAGCTGATCTTCGAGGCGGCCAACCAGCCGCTGCTGCGCTTTCACGTCGAGATCTGCGAAGACGTGTGGGTGCCCATCCCGCCCTCGTCGTACGCGGCGCTGGCCGGCGCCACGGTGCTGGTGAATCTGTCGGCTTCCAACGTCACCATCGGCAAGTCGGGCTACCGCCACCAGCTGGCCAGCCTGCACTCGGCGCGTTGCCTGTCGGCCTACCTCTACACCTCGGCCGGCGTGGGTGAATCCACCACCGACCTGGCCTGGGACGGCCAGGCGCTGATCTACGAAGCCGGCGACCTGCTGGCCGAGTCGCAGCGCTTTGCGGGCGATGGCCACATCACCCTGGCCGACGTCGACCTGGAACGCCTGTCGCGCGAGCGCATGCGGCAGACCAGCTTCGGCCAATCGGCCGGCCTGCACGCCGAGCAGGTGGGCCGCATGCAGGCGGTGCGCTTCGAGCTGCCGCTGGCGCCGCTGACGCCCGAGCTGGCCACGCTGCGCCGCACGGTGCCGCGCTTTCCGTATGTACCGCCCGACCCGGCCACGCGCGACGTGCGCTGCGAAGAGGTGTATGCCATCCAGGTGCAGGCGCTGGTGCAGCGGCTGGAGACCAGCGGCATCCACAAGCTGGTGATCGGCATCTCGGGCGGGCTGGATTCCACCCATGCCCTGCTGGTGGCGGTGCGCGCGATGGACCTGCTGGGCCTGCCGCGCACCCACGTGCTGGGCTACACCATGCCCGGCTTTGCCACCAGCGAGCGCACGCTGGCCCAGGCACGCGAGCTGATGCTGGCCGTGGGCTGCAGCGCCGCCGAGATCGACATCCGCCCCAGCTGCGAGCAGATGCTTCAGGACCTGGGCCACCCGTATGCCGAAGGCCAGAAGCAGTACGACGTGACCTTCGAGAACGTGCAGGCCGGCGAGCGCACCAGCCATTTGTTCCGCCTGGCCAACCACCACAACGCGCTGGTGCTGGGCACCGGCGACCTGAGCGAGCTGGCGCTGGGCTGGTGCACCTACGGCGTGGGCGACCACATGTCGCACTACAACGTGAACGCCAGCGTGCCCAAGACGCTGATCAAGCACCTGGTGCGCTGGGTGGCCGGCCGCGCCAGCGAACGTGAACGCACGGTGCTGCAGCAGGTGCTGGACACCGAGATCAGCCCCGAGCTGGTGCCCGGCGAAGCCGACGGCGGCCAGCCCGGCCAGAGCACCGAAAGCACGCTCGGCCCCTACGAGCTGCACGACTTTGCGCTGTACCACACGGTGCGCTTCGGCTTTCCGCCCAGCAAGGTGGCCTTCCTGGCCTGGCAGGCCTGGCGCGACGCGCAGCGCGGCCCCTGGCCCGACAGCCCGCTGGTGGCGCGCAACGAATACTCGCTGGCGCAGATTAAAAAGCATCTGCGCACCTTCGTGTTCCGCTTCTTCCAGACCAGCCAATTCAAGCGCTCCTGCGTGCCGAACGCGCCCAAGGTAGGCTCGGGGGGATCGTTGTCGCCGCGTGGCGACTGGCGCGCCCCCAGCGATGCCCATGCCACCACCTGGCTGGCCGACTGGGCCCGCGTGCCCGACGACGACACCCCCTTGAAGGAGACCGGCACATGAAGGCGATCTGGAACGGCACCGTGGTGGCCGAAAGCGACGACACCGTGGTGGTGGAAGGCAACCACTACTTCCCGGCCACGGCGCTGGACAAGAAGTTCATCCTGCCCAGCAACACCAAGACCATGTGCTCCTGGAAGGGCGAGGCCAGCTACTACACGCTGTTCGTGGATGGCGACGCCAACCCCGACGCCGTCTGGTACTACCCCAACCCCAAGGAGGCCGCGGCCGAGATCAAGGACCGGGTGGCCTTCTGGAAGGGCGTGAAGATCGAGGCATGACGGTGCAGCGCACGCCCGCGCTGCGCGAGCAGGTGCAGGCGCGGCTGCAGGCGCTGGCGGTGCACTCGCTGCACGACGCCAGCCACCCGGGCCGCGCGGCGGTGGCAGTGGCCATCGTCGACGAAGGCCATGGCGCCGCGATGGACGGCCTGCCGGTGCATGCGCACTGGTCCGAGGCCGCGGCCTTGATCCTGACGCGCCGGGCGCTGCACCTGCGCCACCACCCCGGCCAATGGGCGCTGCCCGGCGGCCGTGTGGACGAAGGCGAAACGCCCGAGGCTGCCGCGCTGCGCGAGCTGCACGAAGAGGTGGGCCTGGTGCTGGACCCCAGCGCGGTGCTGGGCCGGCTGGACGACTTCAGCACCCGCTCGGGCTTCGTCATCACACCGGTGGTGGTGTGGGCCGGGCCGGCGAAACTGCTGGTGGCCAACCCGGGTGAGGTGGACAGCATCCACCGCATCCCGGTGAGCGA
>CAKZXL010000058.1 GCA_937883885.1 uncultured Aquincola sp.
ATGCGCCGCAGGCCCGCTATTGCAGCGACTGCGGCGCACCGCTGCCGCCCTACGCGCGGGGCAGCGCGCCCTGAGGGCGGGGCAGCGCGCCTAAGGGCGCCGCCCCAGCCTGCTTATGGGGCCGGCGTCACCCGCCACAAGGTGTTGGACAGGTCGTCGGCCACCAGCAGCGCACCGCGCGGGTCCACCGTCACGCCCACCGGGCGGCCACGCGTCTTGCCGTCTTCACCGAAGAAGCCGGTGACCACGTCCACCGGCTCGCCGGCCGGGCGGCCATCGCGGAAGGGCACGAAGATCACCCGGTAACCGCTGGGCGGGCTGCGGTTCCAGCTGCCGTGCTCGCCCACGAACAGGCCGTCCGCAAAGCGGGTGCCCATGGCCGGGTTGGAGAAGGCCAGCCCCAGCGCCGCCACGTGCGAGCCCAGCGCATAGTCGGGCCGCACCGCGGCCGCCACCTTGGCCGGGTCCTGTGGCTGCACGCGGGTGTCCACGTTCTGGCCCCAGTAGCTGTAGGGCCAGCCGTAGAAGGCGTTTTCACGCACCGAGGTCACGTAGTCGGGCACCAGGTTCGGCCCGATCTCGTCGCGCTCGTTGACGGTCACCCACAGCTGGCCGGTGCCGGGCTGGATGGTCAGCGCCGTCGGGTTGCGCAGGCCGGTCGCGTAGGGCCGGTGGGCGCCTGTCTCGGCATCGATCTGCCACACCATCGCCCGGTCGATCTCGGCAGGCATGCCGCGCTCGGTGATGTTGCTGTTGGAGCCGATGCCCACGTACAGGTACTTGCCGTCCGCACTGGCGGTCAACGACTTGGTCCAGTGGTGGTTGATGGCGCTGGGCAGGTCGGTCACCTTGACCGGCGGCCCTGAAGCCGTGAACTGCCCCGGCTGGTAATCAAAGCGCACCAACGCGTCCTGGTTGGCCACGTACAGCCGGTTGCCCACCAGCGCCAGGCCGTAAGGCGCATTCAGGTTGTCGGCAAACACGGTGCGCGACTCGTACACGCCGTCGCCATTGGCATCGCGCAGCAGCGTCAGGCGGTTGCCGCCCTTCACGGGGCTGGTGCCACGTGCCTTGATCACGCCGGCGATCACGTCCTTGGGCGTGAGGGCCGGTGCGCCGCCGCCGCGGCCTTCGGCCACCAGGATGTCGCCATTGGGCAGCACCAGCGTCTGCCGCGGAATCTGCAGGTCGGTGGCGATGGCGGTGATGCGGTAGCCCTCGGGCACCTGCGGGCGCTGGTCGCCCCACAGCGCCGGCTCGGCGATCTTCATCGAGGGCAGCAGGCCGCGCTGGGGCGCGGGCAGGCTGGGTTCGGCGCCGTACACCGGCGGCTCGGCACTGCCGGAGCAGGCCGCCAGCCAGGCCAGGGGCAGCAGCACGAGCAGGGGTTGGACGATGCGCTTCATGCCCGCACCTCCCGCGGCGTGGCCGCCAGGCCCAGCCAGCTGGCCACCGCCATCACCACGAACACGATGGCGGCCAGCACCACGCCTTCGGGCAGGCTGGCGGCGGCGTCCTTGGCATGCACCAGGGAATTGATGAAGCCGATCACCCAGCCCACCAGCAGCAACAGGGCCGACAGCAACGGCCGCCGGCGCCGGCCGGCCACGGTGAACAGCCCGATCAGCGCCCACAGCAGCGCCAGGCCGCTGAACAGCAAGGCCCCGGCATTGAGCCAGGAAGCGAAGTTCTTCCACTGCACCTGGGCGCTGTTGGCATAGGCCACGTCGCTGAGCAGCACGCCCAGGAACAGCGGCACGCTGCCGGCCAGCAGCAACGCATGCAAGGGATGGAGGGGGCGGTCGAAGCCCCCGCTGGGGTGGTAGGTGGCGGTTGTCATGCCAAGGCAACGGCAATCGATGTGCCCATCGGCGCCGGCCGCCCAAAAACGGAAAACCATTTTCTCGGCCGTTGGCGGAGACGGTTTTCCGACCCGCTGGCAAGCCGCTGCAAACCCCGTGTGCGGGCGCACCGCCAGCGACTATCTTGCCCAGGCGCGCTGGCATGGAACATGCGAATTACGCCCGGCGGTCTGATTTTCGAAGCGGTATGACTGGCGCGCTCTTCCCTCGTTTTCGAAGCACCCTGACCGCCATGGCAGCAACGCATGCCGGAATAATCAACTGGAGGTCGGAATGAATCGAAGTCACCGCATTGATGGCAGTTTTGAAATGACACGCCGGGTGCGCGCGCCGCGCCTGCGCGCCGTGCCGCTGGCCTGCCTGTCCGTGATGGTGTTGGCCGCCGCAGCGGCCAACGCCAACCAGTGGTCGTACCCGGGCGACCCCGGCTACGTGGCACGCAACGCGCAGGAGCTGCCGGCCGCCAAGGCCAGCTGGGAAACGCCGGAATACGGCTTTTTCACCGGCATCAACCCGGCCGTGGGCAGCACCATCAATGCCGCCTGGCAGCTGGTGGCCATCAACGCCTCCACCGCCTACGCGCTGGGCTACTACGGCCAGGGCGCGACCCTGGGCATGATGGACTCGGGCTACCGGCCCACGCACGAAGCCTTTCAAACCAGCCTGATCGCGCCGGTGCGCGCCAGCGGCATCTACGGCACCTCGGGCTTCGGCTACCGCAGCACGCCGACGCCGGGCAACCCGTTCACCGCCGGTGACCCCTTCACCGTCGACGGCGACCTGGCCCGCACCAGCGACTACTCGCACGGCACCGGCATGCTGGGCGTGACCTCCGCCACCCGCGACGGCAATGCGCAGCACGGCATCGCCTTCGCGTCGATGATGTACGTGGCGCGCACCGGCGGCTCCGACACCCAGTCGCACGGGCCTTTCCACGACTACGTGTATTGGTACACCGCCAACAAGGCGCTGGTGGACGCGGGCGTGAAGGTGATCAACAGCAGCTGGGGCTCCTATGTCCAGACGCTGAACCGAACCCGGTATGACGGCTCGGGCAACGACCTGGGCGAGAACGGCAATCTGGTCAACGGATATCAATTGGCGGGCAAGGACAGCGTCAATCCCGCTGCCATGGCCAGCATCATTCCCAATGAATATCTGAAAGACCTGGAATACCAATACTTCTTCACCAAGAAGAGTTATTCCAGGAATGGCATCCAATACAACCCGAAATACCCCGGGCTGTCGTTCATGGACGCCATCTGGGACGCCATCAAGGTGACGGGCACCGTCAATGTCCGCTCGGCGGGCAACAACGACTGGAGCAATCCGTACTTCCGCCCGGCCTACCCGATGTTCAATCCGGCGGCGGAAGCGCAATTCGTGGCCGTGGGCGGCGTGCAGCCCCCGACCAACGCCACGCCCGAATACACCAAGCAATTCGGCTTCAACGAAGCCGGGCTGGCCAAGTGGTGGAGCGTGTCCACGCCTTCCAATTCGGTGCGCACCACCAGCAGCAGCGGCGACGGCAATTACTCCAACTCCAGCGGCACTTCGCCGGCCACGCCGGTGGCCACGGGCGCCATGGGCGTGCTGCTGTCGCGCTTCCCGAACATGGACGCCAAGCAGGTGCGTGAGGTGATGCTCACCACCGCCAACAACAAGATGACCGACGGCGTGCGCTTCCTGGGCACCGGCCAGGTCTCGCCCACCGGCGCGTCGATCGCCTGGACCGCGCCCGACGGCCTGCCCGACGAGCGCTGGGGTTGGGGCATTCCCGACCTGGCCAAGGGCATGTACGGGCCGGCGCAGTTCCTGAGCCCGATGCTCTACAACATGAGCAAGACGCCGCTGGACGTCTGGTCCAACGACATCGGTCAGGTGGCCCTGAAGCAGCGCGAGAAGGAAGACCTGCAATGGCTGGCCGCCTACCGCCAGCAAGGCATTGCGATGGCGGGCGAGTTCAGCCCCAACGTGCTCAACCCCAATGGCACGCTGAACAAGCAGGCCTTCGTGCTGCAGGGTCTGCTCAATGACCCGGCCGTGCAGGCCATCACCAATGGCCGGCCCGAGACCTACGACAAGATCGCCTACGAAGACGCGGTGAAGTGGCGCAAGGAATGGATGGACGCGCGCGCCACGCACATCCAGGGCAAGATCGACCGCGGCCAGTACACGGCCTCGCTCACCAAGGCCGGCAGCGGCACGCTGATCTTGGCGGGCAACAACACCTATGCCGGCGGCTCCACGGTCACGGGCGGCAAGCTGTCCATCGTGGGCAACAACAGCTCGGGCGTGACGGTGGCCAACGGCGGCACGCTGGGCGGCACCGGCAAGGTGGATGGCACCATCTCCGTGCTCAAGGGCGGCATGCTGGCCCCGGGAGTGACGGGCGCCGAATCCGCGGGCGTGAGCAGCGTGGTGGCCAGCCTGGCCATCCCGGCCGGCGACGTGCTGCGCGCCAATGCCGTGAAGGTGGCGCTGGGCGGCAGCTTCAAGGCCACGCTCAAGGCCAACGGCGCCTCCACCCGCCTGCAGGCCACCGGCACCGTGGCGCTGGGCGGCAGCCTGCTGCTGGACGTGGCGGCCGCTTCCAACGCGGGCGACGTGTTCACGCTGATCCAGGCCGGCACCGTGCTGGGCAACTTCACCGGTCTGGGCGAAGGCGCGCTGGTGTCGGCCGGCGGCCGCCAGTACCGCATTTCGTACCAGGGCGGCAAGGTGACGCTCACCGCGTCCTGATCGCCCGCCTGACCCATTCAACCACTCGAGGGAACTGAACGTGACTCAACAACATTCGTGGGCTTGCGCCCTGGCGCTGGCCGCCCTGGCAGCGGCGGCAGCGCCGGCACAGGCCAGCACCGAGCTGGTCGTCAACGGCGGCTTTGAACAACGCGGCTTTGCCGGCTGGGTGCAAAGCGGCGACAGCGACTACGACGCCGTGCTGTGCGACGCCGGCAGCGCCTTTGCCGGCAGCTGCGAAGCCTACTTCGGGTCTCTCACCGGCAGCAGCATCACCCAGACGCTGGACGTGGGCGGCGCCGGCCGCACCTGGAACCTCTCGTTCGCCTTCCAGGCCGACGAAGCCCCGGGCAGCAGCTTCAGCGTGAGCTTCGGCGGCCAGCAGCTGACGCTGCCCTCGCTGAGCACCAGCGCCTACCAGCTGTACCAGTTCAGCGGCATGACCACCGGGCCCACCATGACCCTGGCCTTCAACTTCGTGGATCCGACAGGCACCGCCTACCTGGACGCGGTGTCCGTCACCGCGGTGCCGGAACCCGCCAGCCTGGCGCTGATGGGCGCCGGCCTGGCGGGCGTCGTGCTGGTGTCGCGCCGCCGCCTGAAGCGGGCGGGCTGACCCGGTTCACCGCCCCCAGGGCACACCTGCCGCCGCGTCCAGCCCGAAACGGCTGATGGCGCGGCTGCAGGCCTCGGCGTCCACGCGGCCTTGCTGGCGCAGCGCGGTCAAGGCGGCCAGCACCACGTGGCCGCGGTCGACCTCGAAGAAGCGGCGCAGCTCGGCCCGCGTGTCGCTGCGGCCGAAGCCGTCGGTGCCCAGGGCGGTGAACGGCGCCTGCAGGTGGGCGCCGGCCAGTTGCGGCCAGGCGCGCACGTAGTCGCTGGCGGCGATGACCGGGTCGTCGCCGGGCAGGCACTGCGCCAGGTGGCTGCTGCGCGGCGCCTCTTGGGGGTGCAGGCGGTTCCAGCGCTCCACTCCGGCCGCGTCGCGTGCCAGTTCGGAGAAGCTGGTGGCGCTGAACACTTCGGCCTCCACCTGCCATTCGGTGGCCAGCAGCTCGGCGGCGGCCAGCACTTCGCGAAGGATCGTGCCGCTGCCCATCAGCCGCACCTTCCCGAGCGGGGGCTGGGCCGGCCGCTGCACCGCCAGGCGGTACAGGCCCTTGATGACGTCCTGCGCCACGCCCTCCGGCAACGAGGGCTGGGCGTAGTTCTCGTTCATCAGGGTGACGTAGTAGAAGACGTCTTCCTGCCGCTCCAGCATGGCGCGCATGCCGTGGTCCAGGATCACCGCGAATTCGCCGGCAAAGCAGGGGTCGTAGGCGCGGCAGTTGGGCACGGTGCTGGCCTGCAGCAGGCTGGCGCCGTCCTGGTGTTGCAGGCCTTCACCGCCCAGCGTGGTGCGGCCCGCGGTGGCCCCCAGCAAGAAGCCGCGCGCCCGCTGGTCGGCGGCGGCCCAGATCAGGTCGCCCACGCGCTGGAAGCCGAACATCGAGTAGTAGATGTAGAAGGGCAGCATCGGCAGCCCGTGCACCGAATGGCTGGTGGCCGCGGCCGTCCAGCTGCTGATGGCGCCGGCTTCGCTGATGCCTTCTTCCAGGATCTGGCCGTCGGTGGCCTCGCGGTAGCTGAGCACCGAGCCGATGTCCTCGGGCTCATAGGCCTGGCCGCTGAAGGCATAGATGCCCACCTGCTTGAACAGGTTGGCCATGCCGAAGGTGCGCGCTTCATCGGCCACGATGGGCACGATGCGCGGGCCCAGCGCGCCATCTTTCAGCAGGCCGGTGAGCATGCGCACGAAGGCCATGGTGGTGCTCATCTCCTTGCCCTGGGCGGCAACGGCGAACTCGCCATAGCGCGCCAGCGGCGGCACCGCCACCGGCTGCGCGCTGGCGCTGCGCGCGGGCACGAAGCCGCCCAGCGCGGCCCGCCGCTCCTGCAGATAGCGCATCTCGGCGCTGTCGGGCGCCGGCTTGACGAAGTCCAGCCGCGCAGCCTGCTCGTCGGTCAGCGGCAGCGCAAAGCGGTTGCGGAAGGCGATCAGGTCGTCGCGGTCCAGCTTCTTTTGCTGGTGGGTGGTCATGCGGCCCTGGCCGGCCTCGCCCATGCCGTAGCCCTTCTTGGTCTGCGCCAGGATCACCGTGGGCTGGCCGGTGGTGTGCACGGCGGCGTGGTAGGCCGCATGGATCTTCACCAGGTCGTGGCCGCCGCGCTTGAGGCGGTCGATCTGCTCGTCGGTCAGTCCCTGGGCCAGCGCGGCCAGCGCCGGGTCCTGGCCGAAGAAGTGCTCGCGGTTGTAGCGGCCGTCCTTGGCGGCGAAGGTCTGCAGCTGGCCGTCCACGGTGCGGGCGAAGGTGCGTTGCAGCACGCCTTCGGTGTCGCGGGCAAAGAGGCCGTCCCAGTCAGAACCCCACACCAGCTTGATGACGCGCCAGCCGGCGCCGGCGAACAGCGCCTCCAACTCGTCGATGATGCGGCCGTTGCCGCGCACCGGGCCATCGAGCCGCTGCAGGTTGCAGTTGACCACCCACACCAGGTTGTCCAGCTTCTCGCGCGCGGCCAGGGTCAGCGCGCTCATGCTTTCGGGCTCGTCCATCTCGCCGTCGCCGAACACGCCCCACACCTTGCGCTGCGCGGTGTCCAGCAGGCCGCGGTGGTGCAGGTAGCGCATGAAGCGCGCCTGGTAGATGGCGCTGATCGGCCCCAGGCCCATCGAGCCGGTCGGAAACTGCCAGAAGTCCGGCATCAGCCACGGGTGCGGGTAGCTGGAAAGGCCGCGGGCACCGGCGCGCGTGGCCGCGATCTCCTGCCGGTAGTGGGCCAGGTCGTGCTCGGTCAGCCGGCCTTCCAGAAAGGCCCGCGCATACACGCCGGGCGCCGAATGCGGCTGGTAGAACACCAGGTCGCTGTCGCGTGCCGCGCCGCCGCGGAAGAAGTGGTTGAAGCCCACCTCGAACAGGTCGGCCGCGCTGGCATAGCTGGCGATGTGGCCGCCCAGCTCACCATAAGCCTGGTTGGCGCGCACCACCATCGCCAGCGCGTTCCAGCGCATCAGCGAAGCCAGCCGCTCCTCGATGGCCAGGTCGCCCGGAAAGGCCGGCTGCCGCTCGGCCGGGATGGTGTTGACGTAGGGCGTGCCCAGCGCCGGCTGCCAGCCCACACGCGGGTGGCGGGCGTCGGTGGCCAGCACGTCCATGATTTCGCGCACCCGCTGCGGGCCGGCCGCGGCCAGCAGCGCGGCCAGCGCCTCGCGCCATTCGGCGGTTTCCTGCGGGTCAGGGTCGGCCTGGGCCTGCGCCAGGTGCGGTTGGATGGCGTCGTCGCTCATGGCCGCAGTCTAGAGCGACCGCCGCCCGGGCTTCAGGCCAGCACCACCCGCCCCTTGCCTTCGCGCTTGGCGCGCAGCAGCGCCTGGTCGGCCAGGCCCAGCAAGGTGTGCGGATCGGCCTCGGCCGCGGCCGCCACCACACCCACGCTGGCGCCCACCTGCACGGCCCGGCCGTCGCCCAGCGCCACGGGCTGCCGCACCGCTTCCACCAGCCGGTCGAGCAGCGGCCGCCAGTCGGCCGGCGCCAGTTCGGCCAGCACCAGCACGAACTCATCGCCGCCGATGCGGGCCACGGTGTCGCTGGGCCGCAGCTGGCCCTGCATCCGGCGCGCCACGGCCACCAGCAAGGCGTCGCCCGCGTCGTGGCCAAAGCGGTCGTTGACGGCCTTGAAGCCATCGAGGTCGAGGTAGCACACCGCCAGCCCCGCGCCGGAACGGCTGCGCAGCGCCAGGCTGTGCCGCAGCCGCTCCAGCAGCAGCGTGCGGTTGGGCAACTGGGTCAGCGGGTCGTGGTGGGCCACGTGCAGCAGCCGTTCATGGGCGGCCTTGGCGGCAGTCACGTCCACCGCCATCCAGAAGCTGCTGTCGTCGGCCAGCCGGGTGCCGGTGATCTCCACCCAGATCACCTCGCCGTTCTTGCGACGCATCGGCACCTGCGTGCGGTAGCTGCTGCCGGCCTGCAGCAGCGGGTAGGCCTCGCGGCCGGTGCGCTCGAAGCTGGCTTCGTCGGCATACAGCACGCGCATCGACTGGTCGATCAGCTCGCCGGGGCCATAGCCCAGCAGCCTTTCCAGCGCCACGTTGCACCACCGGATCGCGCGCCCGCTGACCCGCGCCATGCTGACCAGGTCGTTGTCCAGCATGGCGGCCTGTTCCTTCAGCAGCCGCGTCTCGCGCTCCTGCGCCTCGCGCTGCGCGCGGGCATGGGCGGCCACCTGGTCCATGGCCAGGGCCTCGCGCGCGCCGAAGCGGAAGATGGCCACGGTGGCGGCCAGCAGCAGCAGCCAGGCCAGCACCGCGGTGCCGGCCACCTGCACCGCCTGCTCGCGCCAGGGCTGGAAGAAGCGTTCGTTGCTGACGCCGGCAAACACCGTCAAGGGCCAGCCTTCCACCCGCCGGTAGGCGGTGGTGCGGGGCAGGTTGTCGATGGCCGCGCGGGAGACGAACCAGCCGCCATCGGGCTGGCGCTGGGTGGCCTCGCGCAGCTGCGACGAAACGGCGGCCATGCCCACGTCGCCCTGGTTCGGCACACCCGGCGCGCGCCGCGCCACCATGCGCAGGTCGTCCGTGCGCAGCGTGATGGCATCGTGCAGGCCCAGCTCATAGCGGGCGAACAGCCGCGCCACATGGTCTGCCGAGATGGTGGCGCACAGCATGCCCTGGAAGCGCCCACGCACCATCAAGGGCCGCGACACCACCATCACCCATTGGCCGGTGAGCGGCGAGCGTTCCGGCCCCGACAGGATGGGCGCCGACCCATGCGCCAGCTCGGCGGCGGTGGCGTGGGTATGGCCGTGTGCATCGGCCAGGCCGGGGGCCGACACGTCCGCCAGCCCCCTGCCCCAGCGCATGTGGCCCCGGGTGTCGGACAGGTGCAGGTCTTCCACCGCCGGCAGCAGGCCGGCGCGGTCGCGCAGCAGGCGGTTCAGCGCCTGGTCATCCAGCCGGTCGCGGGTGGCGGCCAGCTCCTGCAGGCTGCTTTGGAGCACCGCGTCCACCTGCGCCAGCTCGCTGCCGATGTTGAGCTGGGCCACGGCGGCCAGCGATTCGGCCAGGTCGCGCGCGCGTGCCTCATGGCTGCTTTTCGTGCGCAGCAGCACCGACAGCACCAGCCCCGCCAACAGCGCCGCGGCCAGCAGGTTGGCCACGACCAGCCCGCGCTTCAACGAGCGCCGCCTGGCAGCCACGGCAGAAAGCAACAGGTCAGGGTGCGAAGACGACATGCGACAAGAAGGCGATCAGGGGCAGGGCGCGGCCGCCGCGCGCCTTGACGTGCATCGGCCTTTTCCATGACTTCTTGAGTGATTTCTGATCTTGCTGCGCACTCCAGGGGTCAATGGCCACTACCGGGCACCGATAGCGCAGGGGTGGAACCCGCCCTCGCCACCTTCACCCCGCCCCCGCGCCAGCGTCCGCTGGCCGACCGCGTGTTCTTCTGGCTCACCGGCACCGGCCAGCCCGAGCAGACGGAAGTGCGGCGCGCCATGGTGCTCACGCTGCGTGAGCCCTTTCGCGTCACCTTGCTGGCCACGTTCTGGACCCAGACGGTGGCCTGGCTGGCCTGGCTGCTCACCGGTGCCACCTGGGCCGGCGCCTGGGCGGTGGCCGACCTGGTGCTCTTCGTGCTGCGCCTGCAGGGCAGCCGGCTGATCGGGGCGGCCGAAGCGCAGGGCCGCCGGCTGCCCCTGCGCCGGGTGCTGGCCATCAACGCGATGTGGCTGATCTGGGTGGCCTTCGGCATCAGCATGTGCATCCGGCAGACGGCACTGCCGCTGCTGGTGCTCGGCGCGATGATCAGCTCCGGCTTTTCGGGCTATTGCGTCTCGCGCTGGCAGGCTTTTCCGCGGCTGGCGCGCCTTTACCTGTACCTGATGTGGGGCGGCATGTGCGTGGGCATGCTGTGCTCCCCGCTGCCACCGCTGCAGCTGCTGGCCTGGCTGATGCCCACCGGCGCCATCGCCTTCCAGGTGCTGCTGGGCCTGAACCACGACATCCTGATCGGCGCACTGCGTGCGCAGCAGGAAAACCGGCGGCGCTCGATGCACGACCCGCTGACCGAGCTGCCCAACCGGCTGATGCTGCGCGAACGGCTGACAGCGCTGTGCCGCGGCCTGGCGGCCGGCCATGGATTTGCAGTGCTGTGCCTCGACCTGGACGGCTTCAAGGGCGTGAACGACCGCCTGGGCCATGCGGCCGGCGACTGGCTGCTCAAGAGCGTGGCGCAGCGGCTGACCGACGCCGTGCGCGCCGAAGACCTGGTGTGCCGGGTGGGCGGCGACGAATTCGTGCTGCTGCTGCCCGGCGCCGGCCCGGCGAAGGCGGCCGACATCGCCGAGCGCATCCTGCAGGCGGTGGCGCAGCCGCACGACCTGGGCGGCCTGGCCCGGCTGCCGTCGCGGGCCAGCATCGGCATCGCCATCGGCCCTGAAGACGGCACCGAACCCGACCCGCTGCTGCACGCGGCCGACGAGGCGCTGTACGCCGCCAAGCGCGACGGCAAAGGCTGCTGGCGCCGCCGCCACGCCCCGGACAACGGCTGACGAACCGCAGGGCGATGGCGCCCGTGGCACAGTGCCGCCACCCGTTGTTGCCCCGCCCGCAAATCGCGCCGCCGCCGATGTCCAGCCGTACCCGCCCCGCTGCCCAGACCGCGTCCTTCAAGGGCAACAAGCAGTCCTTGCCCAGCAAGCCCTGCGTGGCCTGCGGCCGGCCGATGAGCTGGCGCAAGCGCTGGGCGCGCAGCTGGGACGAGGTGAAGTTCTGCTCCGACGCCTGCCGCCGCAGCCGCAGCGGCGCACACACGGGCGCGGCCGGCTGATGGCCGCCGTGCGCCACCTGGTGCTGGTGCTGGGCGACCAGCTCGACCTGCAGGCCGCCGCCTTCGACGGGTTCGACAACGCGCAAGATGCGGTGTGGATGGCCGAGGTGGCCGAAGAGTCCACCCACGTGTGGTCGGCGCAGCAGCGCATCGCCCTCTTCCTGGCCGCGATGCGGCACTTTGCCGATGCGCTGCGCGAGGCGGGCCGGCCGCTGCACTACCGCCGGCTGGACGAGCCCGGCAACCGCGGCCAGCTGGCCGAAGAACTCCGGGCCACGCTGGCTGCGCTCAAACCCCAGCGCGTGCTGATGACCGCGCCCGGCGACTGGCGGGTGTGGCAGTCGCTCAAGGCGGTGGTGGCAGCCGCCGGACTGACGCTGGAGGTGTGCGAAGACCGGCACTTCTTCAACACCGTGCGCGAGTTCGCGGCCTATGCCAAAGGCCGCAAGGGCCTGCGCATGGAGTTCTTCTACCGCGAGATGCGCAAGCGCCACGGCGTGCTGATGCAGCACGGCCAGCCCGTGGGCGGGCAGTGGAACTTCGACGCCGACAACCGCGAGTCCTTCGGCGCCAAGGGCCCCGGCCTGCTGCCGCCGCGCGCCACCTTCGAGCCCGACGACATCACCCGCGAGGTGCTGGACCTGGTGCGCACGCGCTTTGCCGACCACCCCGGCCGCCTCGACAGCTTCGCCTGGCCGGTGACGCGCGCGCAGGCCTTGCAGGCGATGCAGGCCTTCATCGCCGACCGGCTGCCGCTCTTTGGCCGCTACGAAGACGCGATGTGGCCCGGCGAGCCGTGGCTGTACCACTCGCAGCTGTCGGCCGCGCTCAACCTCAAGCTGCTCAACCCCTTCGAGGTGGTGCATGCGGCCGAGGCGGCCTACCACGAAGGCCATGCGCCACTGGCCGCGGTGGAGGGCTTCGTCCGCCAGATCCTGGGCTGGCGCGAATACGTGCGTGGCATCTACTGGACGCAGATGCCCGGCTACCTGGAACGCAATGCGCTGGACGCGCAGCAGCCGCTGCCCGACTGGTACTGGACCGGCGACACCGACATGGCCTGCCTGCGCGACGCCATCACGCAGACGCTGGACCACGGCTACGCCCACCACATCCAGCGGCTGATGGTCACCGGCCTGTATGCGCTGCTGCTGGGCGTGCAGCCGCAGCAGGTGCATGCCTGGTATCTGGCGGTGTACGTGGATGCGGTGGAATGGGTGGAACTGCCCAACACCCTGGGCATGAGCCAGTACGGCGACGGCGGCCTGCTGGGCAGCAAGCCCTACGTGGCCAGCGGCCGCTACATCCAGCGCATGGGCGGGCCCTGCGCCCAGTGCCGCTACAAGCCGGCCGAGCGTGCGGGCGACGACGCCTGCCCCTTCACCACGCTGTACTGGGACTTCCTGATGCGGCACGAGGCCATGCTGGCCGGCAACCAGCGCATGGTGATGCAGCTGAAGAACCTCTCGCGCCTGACCGAGGCCGAACGCGCCGCCGTGGCCGAGCGCGCCGAAGCCATCCGCCAGGGCCGGGTGGGCGGCGCCCCGACGGTGTCATGACCCGCGCCCAGGCGCTGGCCCGCATCGCGGCGATCGACCCCGCGGCCTATGCCCGCAGTCGCAATGCGCTGGATGGCGCGGTGTCGGGCCTGTCGCCGTGGATCACGCATGGCGTGGTCAGCCTGCCCGAGGTGGCGGCCGGCGTGGCGGCGCGCCACCCGGGGCTGCACCTGCAGCACCGCTTCGTGATGGAGCTGGGCTGGCGCGAGTTCTTCCGCCATGTGTGGGCGCATCGCGGCAGCGGCATCTTTGAGTCGCTGCACGCAGGGCCGCTGCCCGATGGGGCCTACGCGGCCGAGGTGCCGGCCGACGTGCGCGAGGCCCGCACCGGCGTGCCGGTGATCGACCAGGCGGTGCGCCAGCTGTATGCCCAGGGGCTGCTGCACAACCACGCGCGACTGTGGCTGGCCAGCTACCTGGTGCACCTGCGCAAGGTGCACTGGCGCGCGGGCGCCGACTGGCTGCTGGGCCACCTGCTGGACGGCGACCTGGCCAGCAACCACCTGAGCTGGCAATGGGTGGCCGGCACCGGCAGCCACCAGCCCTACCTGTTCAATGCCGAGAACGTGGCCCGCTTTGCGCCGGCCGACTGGCACAGCCCCGGCAGCGTGATCGACACCGACTACGACACGCTGGACGCGATGGCCCGCAGCCCGCAGCCGGTGCCCGCGCGGGTGGCGGCGCCCGCAGCCGGCGCGGGTCGCGAGGTGCAGGAGCCGCCGCGCCACACACGGCCGCCCGCGGGCCTGCTGCCGCCGGCGCCGGCGCCGGGCTGGGTCGCGGGCCGTGACGTGTGGCTGCTGCACCCGTGGGCGCTGCGCCCACCGCCGGCCGACGTGCTGCCCGATGCGGTGTGCCTGGGCTGGTGGCCGGCCGAGCACCATGCGGCCTGGCCCTGGACCGACAGCCGCTGGCGCTGGGCAGCGGCGCGCCTGGCCGAGTTGACGCAGCAGGCCGTGCATGCCGACCGCGCCACGCTGGCCGCGCTGCTGGCCGGCGCCCGCAGCGTGCAGGCCTGGTCCGATCCGCATGCCGACCCGCATGCCCCCGCGGCCGTGCAGCTGCGCCCGCCGCAGCGGCTGTTCGATGCGGTGGAGCGGCCCTGCGCCTCGTTCTCCAGCTGGTGGAAGCGCAGCACCCGCGGCGTCAAAGGCCTGGCCGAGCTGCCGGGCTGGCCGGCCGGCGTGGCAGCGCTCAGCGCACCAGCGGCCGCACGGCGGTGAAGCCGCCGTCCACCGGCAGCACCTGGCCGGTGACGCGCGCGGCGCCTTCGCCCAGCAGCCAGGCCATCACGCCGGCCACGTCGTCCGCGGCCTGCACACCGCCCAGCGGGTACTGGCGGCCGGCGGCCTCGCGCATGGCGGGCAGCTTGAGCATGCCGGCGGTCATCGGCGTTTCGGTCATGCCCGGGGCCACCACGTTCAGCCGCACGCCCTGGGGCGCATAGGTGGCGGCGGCGCTGCGCACCAGCGCTTCCAGGCCGCCCTTGGCGGCGGCGATCGCCTCATGGTTGGCCACGCCGATGCGGGCCACCACCGAGCTGACGAACACCGCCGAGCCGGGGCCGCCCTGCAGCCCGGCCAGCCAGGCCTTGAGCATGTACACCGCGCTGTCCAGGTTCACCCGCATCAGCTCGCGGTAGATCACCTCCTGCGTGCGGTGCAGCGGCGCCACCAGCGTGCTGCCCACCGCATGCGCCAGTCGGGTGGGCGCTGCACCCATGCCTTCGGTGCAGGCGGCCACCGCCAGCGCGGCACCTTCGGGCGTGGTGGTGTCGGCCACGATGCGCAGCTCGGCCGGCACGGCGGCCAGGCGGGCGGCTTCGCGCCCCACCGCAGCCACGCGGCAGCCCGCCTGCGTGAGCTGGTCGGCCAGCGCGCGGCCGATGCCGCCGCTGGCACCGGTGATGAGCACGACGGGCGCAGGGCCCGGGAAAGCAGGTTGTGTCGTCATCGCATCTCCGTCATGGGGGCCGCGCGGCCGGCCGGCGTAGCCTGGCGCACCGCCGGCGGTACGGCCATCACACGCGCCGCCAGCGCCCGGCCCGAAGCCCAGGCCCCTTCCACCGTGCCGCCGCTGCCCACCGGGCTGGCGGGGGCATGGCCCAGAAAATCGCCGCACACCCCCAGGCCCTGGGTGGCGTCCCACCAGCAGCTGGCGGGCGGCAGCGGCACATCGTCTTCTTCCGGCAGGTCCACCGCCACGCTTTGCGCGGCGGGCACCGCATAACGCCAGCGGTGCACCACCGCATGCCGCCAAGCGGGGGCAGCGCCCAGCCAGGCCTGCAATGCGCCCTGCAGCTCGGGCAGCACCTGCTCGGGCAGGTCTTCCAGGTGCTGGCGGCTCCAGCCGGCGCGGGCATGCAGCACCCAGCGCCACTCGTCGGGGCCGGCGGCTTCGCGCAGCACGCAGGCCAGCACGCCCTGCTGCGGCCGGGCGATCTGCCACGGTGGCGTGCCGTCGGCCAGGCCGGCATGCAGCGGCTCGCTCACGCCCATCAGCGTCCAGCAGGGTTGCATAAGCACCAGCGAAGCCCGCTGCGCCCAGTCGCGCCGGTGGGCCGCCAGCAGCGGCGCGGCCTGCGCGGGCGGCAGCGCCAGCACCACCGCATCAAAGGCGGGGCCCACCGGCTGGCCGCCACACACCAGCCGCCAGCCCTCGGGCGCGGGCAGCAGCCGATCGACCGGCGTGTTCCAGTGCGTGGGCAGCCCCTGCACCAGCCAGCGGCACAGCGCCGGCATGTCGGGCAGGCCGCGGTAGCGAAGCAGGTACGGGTCGTCGCCCGCCGGCCGGCTGCCCGAAGCCACCAGCGGCCGCCAGGCCTCGGCCACGCCCTGGTCCACCGCCTGCTGCAGCCACTGCACGAAGGGCAGGCTGCGGGCGCTGAAGCCCGGCGCGCCATGGTGCAGCTGGCTCTGGCGCAGCTGGCCCTGCGCATCGGTCCAGCCCATGCGGCGGGTGGCCAGCCGGCCACCGGGCCCGCGCGACTTGTCGAACACCTGCACCTGCCAGCCCGCGCTGGCCAGCGCTTGCGCGCAGGCCGATCCGGCCATGCCGGCGCCCACCACGGCGGCGCTTGGTGGGGCTGTTTGAATCGTGTCCATGGCGCAGACTACGCAAACGCCAGCCAACACGCGAGTTTGAATCGCAGTTGACCTGGGCGCTGCCGGCGCTAATCCAGGTCAAACGCGGTTCATTTGGGCGGGTGGCGCCGCTCCAGCCGCTGCATCACCTTGGCGGCCAGGTACTGCAGCATCTCCATCTGGCGAGCATCCACCTGCCGGGGCTGGTAATCGATGACGCACAAAGTGCCGATGGCATTGCCGGTCTGGGTGACCAGGGGCGCGCCCGCATAGAAGCGGATGTGCGGCTCGCCCGTCACCAGCCGGTTGGCCTTGAAGCGCGCGTCGGCATGGGCGTCGTTGACCACCATCACCTGCCGCGGCTGGCGGATGGCATGGGCGCAGAAGGCGTCTTCGCGCGGGGTTTCGCGCACTTCCAGCCCCACCCGCGACTTGAACCACTGGCGGTCGCGGTCGATCAGCGAGATCAGCGCCACCGGCGCATCGAAGAAGGTGGCCGCCAGGCGGGTGAGTTCGTCGAAGCTGGTCTCGTCGTCGGTGTCCAGCACGCCCAGCGCATCCAGTTCCTGCTGGCGCGTGGCTTCGCTGCGCAGCTGGCGCTCGCGCGCGGCGGCCTGCAACAGCCGCGACAAGGCATCCAATGAATACGGCTTGGGCAGCAGGTCGAAGCCATGGGCGCCGTTGTTGTCGGCCAGCACCTTGCTGTAGCCGCTGGACAGCACGATGGGCAGGCCCGGGTGCAGGCGCCGGATCTCGTGCGCCATCTCGATGCCGTCCATGCCGGCCATCACCACGTCGGAGAACACGGCGGTGAAGCGGTCGGCGTCGGTCGCCAGCTCGGCCAGCGCATCGCGGGCGCTGTGCACCAGCACGGTGGAATAGCCCAGCACGCCCAGCGTGTGCTGCACCGAGGCGGCCACCTCGGCGTTGTCTTCCACCAGCAGCACGCAGCCGCCGGTGGGCGGCTCCAGCTGCTCGGCGGTGGCCTCGTCGCGGTCGGCGGCGCGCACGCCGTCGGGGTGCTGGGGCAGGTACAGCGTGAAGGTGGCGCCTTCGCCCGGCTGGCTGTCCACGTGCACGGCGCCGTTGGACTGCCGCGCGAAGCCGAACACCTGCGACAGGCCCAGCCCGGTGCCCAGGCCCACCGGCTTGGTGGTGAAGAAGGGCTCGAAGATGGTGTCCAGGTGCTCGGCCGCGATACCGCTGCCGCTGTCGGTCAGCGACACCGCCACGAAGTCGCCGGCCATCGCCGGCTGCGCGCGCAGCGCCGGGATGCCGCGCACCTGCTGCACCCGGATCAGCAGCCGGCCTTCGCCGTCCATCGCGTCGCGGGCGTTGACCGCCATGTTCACCAGGGCGGTGTCGAACTGGCTGGGGTCGGCGTGGATGGTGCACGGCGTGTTGGGCACCTGCACTTCCACCAGGATGCGGGCACCGACCAGCGTCTGGATCATCTCGCCGATGGCGCGCACGTTGCCGGTGGCGTCGAAGCTCACCGGCTGCAGCGCCTGGCGGCGCGCAAAGGCCAGCAGCTGGCCGGTCAGCCGCGCCGCCCGCGACACCGCATTGGCGATGGAGGCCATGCAGCGCTGCTGCTGCTGCGGGCTCAGGCTGCGCCGCTGCATCAGGTCGATGGAGGTGCGGATGATGGTCAGCAGGTTGTTGAAGTCGTGCGCCACGCCGCCGGTGAGCTGGCCCACCGCTTCCATCTTCTGCGCCTGGCGCAGGGCCTCTTCGGTGGCGCGCTCACGCGTCACGTCGCGCGCCACCGCATGCACCACGCCGCCGTCGGGCACGGCCGTCCAGTTCAGCAGGCGGTAGCTGCCGTCGCGGGCGCGGTAGCGGTTCTCGAAGCCGGCCGAGGTGGCGCCGCCCGCCAGGCGCAGCAGCTCCTGGGCGCTGCGGTCCTGGTCTTCGGGGTGCAGGAAGTCGCCGATCGGCCGGCCCACCATCTCGGCCTCTTCCCAGCCGAGGATGCGGGTGGCGGCCGGGTTCACCGCGCGGATGTGGCCGCTGTTCTCGCACACCAGCATCAGCTCCTGCGACAGTGTCCAGATGCGGTCGCGGTCGCGCACGCTCTGGGCTTCGGCCAGCCGGCGCTCATGGATGTCGGTGGTGCTGCCCATCCACTGGGTGATGCGGCCTTCGGCGTCGCGCGCGGCCACCGCCCGCGCCAGGTGCCAGCGGTACTGGCCGTCGGCCCGGCGCAGGCGGTACTCGGCCTCGTGCGGCTCGCCGTCGGCCAGCGCCACCACCCAGCGCGCCTGCACCTCGGGCAGGTCGTCGGGGTGCACCACCTGCACCCAGCCATCGCCGGCCAGCTCGTCCAGCGACAGGCCGGTGTAGGCCATCACGCGGTCGTTGGCCCAGTCGACGCGGCCCTCCGGCGTGGTCGTCCACAGCTGGGTGGGCATCACCTGCGCCCAGGCCTCGCTGCCGGGTGCACCGGCACCCGCGCCGCCACTCGTCGTCCCTGCGCGCTCCACGTTCATCCTTCGAGTTGTTACAGGAGGGGGTTTCCCCTGGCCGACGGGCAGCACTTGCTGTGCCCGTGGCCGGAAGATGTCCACAAACGCTGTGGACAACTCCGTGGACAAACGGTGGGTGACCGGGCGCGGCCGGCCTGCCACAAGGCCCCGCGCTGCATTGCCGCCGGATGAGGCAGGCCGCCGGTCGTGCCGTCGCTCACGCCGCGTGCCGCCTGTGCCGCTCAAGCTGCCGCAAAAGCGGCCGAAGCTGCCTCTGTACCCGGAGAAGGCCCCTGCCGCACCGGGCGAACCCCGGCTTCAGTGCGCCGGACGCACGCCGATATTCACTGCAGCGACCCAACCAGAGCAAGGACGCCTCCATGGACATGATCACCGACGCCACCGAAGTGGCCCGCCACGAAGCCCAACGGGCTGTTCAGAACGCCAAGTCGCGCGGCGGCGCCCCCGGCGGCGAATTCCTGACCTTCCGCCTCGGCGCGGAGGAGTACGGCATCGACATCCTGCGTGTGCAGGAAATCCGCTCGTACGAGCAACCCACCCGCATCGCCAATGCGCCGGGCTTCATCAAGGGCGTGGTCAACCTGCGCGGCGTGATCGTGCCGATCGTCGACCTGCGGCTGAAGCTGGGTTGCGACTCGGCCGAGTACAACACCTTCACCGTGGTCATCGTGCTGAACGTGCGTGGCCGCGTGGTGGGTGCGGTGGTCGATTCGGTGTCCGACGTGCTGGAGCTGGCTCCCGACACCATCAAGCCGGCGCCGGAACTCAGCTCGGGCCAGATCGACACCAGCTACATCACCGGCATCGGCAGCGTGGCCGACCGCATGCTGATCCTCATGGACATCGAGGCGCTGATGAGCAGCGCCGACATGGGCCTGATGGACGAAGCCACGTTCTGAGCCTGACGGACCCGTGATGCAGCTCACCCTGACCCAGAAGCTCTGGCTGCCCACCGTCGGACTGGCGGTGGTGGTGGTCGCCATGTCGACGCTGTCCGTGGTGCGCACGCGGGCCCTGCTGGCCGAGTCGGCCACGCAGCAGGCGGCGCGCGAGGAAAAGCTCGAACTCTCGCTGCGATGGGCCGGGCTGACCGAGGCCAATGCCACCCGCGTGGTGGCCAGCCTGGTCAGTAGTGATCCGCAGGTGTCCGCGGCCCTGAAGCCGCAGATGGAGGCCACCAGCAGCCGCATCACCGAACTGCAAAAGCGCATGGAAGTGCTGGCCGGCGAGCCCGAGGAAAAGGCCTTGCTGGCCGACGTGGCCGCCCGCCGCCAGGCCTACCTGGACAGCCGCAAGGAGGCCACGGCCCTGCGCACCGCCGGCCAGGCCGAAGCCGCCGCCGCGGCGCTGAAGGACAAGGTGCAGCCCGCCGTGGCCAGCTACCTGCAGGCCCAGCAGACCTTCGTGGACCTGCAGCACCGGCGCGCCGGTGAGGTACGGGACGCGGTGGCCGCCGAACGCATGCGCACCGTGTGGATGGTGTCGGGCGTGATGGCGGTGATGGTGCTGCTGCTGGCAGCTTCCACCGCCGCCATCGTGCGCGCCATCCGCCGGCCGCTGGCCCAGGTGGTGCACGTCACCCGGCGCATCGGCCAGGGCGACCTGGCGGTGCACATCGACAGCGAACAGCGGCGCGACGAGATCGGCGAGGTGAACACCGCGCTGGCCGAGATGTGCGGCTCGCTGCGCACGCTGGTGTCGCAGGTGCGGCAGTCGGCCGATTCGCTGGCGGTGGCCTCCAACGAGATCGCCAGCGGCAACGAAGACCTGAGCCGCCGCACCGAGCAGGCAGCCAGCAGCCTGCAGCAGACCGCTTCTTCGATGGAACAGCTCACCGGCACGGTGGCGCAGTCGTCGGCCTCGGCCACGATGGCCAACGAGCTGGCCACCTCGGCCGCGGCCGTGGCCCAGCGCGGCGGCGAGGTGGTGTCGCAGGTCATCGCCACGATGGACGAGATCAGCAGCAGCTCCAAGCTGATCGCCGACATCACCGGCACCATCGACGGCATCGCTTTCCAGACCAACATCCTGGCGCTGAACGCGGCGGTGGAAGCCGCCCGCGCCGGCGAGCAGGGCCGCGGCTTTGCCGTGGTGGCCGGCGAGGTGC
>CAKZXL010000059.1 GCA_937883885.1 uncultured Aquincola sp.
ACAACTTCAGCTTCTGGATGACCGCCGGTGGCGCGGTGCTGATGATGCTGTCGCTGTTTGTCGGCGAATTCGCGCGCACCGGCTGGCTGGCCTATCCGCCGCTGTCGGGCATCCTGGCCGATCCGGGCGTGGGGGTGGACTACTACCTCTGGTCGCTGCAGGTGGCGGGGGTGGGCACCACGCTGTCGGGCATCAACCTGATCGTCACCATCGTCAAGATGCGGGCGCCCGGCATGAGCCTGATGAAGATGCCCATCTTCACCTGGACCAGCCTGTGCACCAACGTGCTGATCGTCGTGAGCTTCCCGGTGCTGACCGCCGTGCTGGTGCTGCTCAGCCTGGACCGCTATGTCGGCACCAACTTCTTCACGACGGAGCTGGGCGGCAACGCCATGGTGTACGTCAACCTGATCTGGATCTGGGGCCACCCCGAGGTCTACATCCTGGTGCTGCCGGTGTTCGGCATCTTCTCGGAGGTGGTGTCCACCTTCTGCAGCAAGCGCCTGTTCGGCTATGCCTCGATGGTGTACGCCACGGTGGTGATCACCATCCTGTCGTACCTGGTGTGGCTGCACCACTTCTTCACCATGGGGTCGGGGGCGAGCGTCAACTCGTTCTTCGGCATCACCACGATGATCATCTCGATCCCGACAGGGGCGAAGATCTTCAACTGGTTGTTCACGATGTACCGCGGCCGCATCCGCTTCGAGGTGCCGATGCTGTGGACCATCGGCTTCATGGTCACCTTCGTCATCGGCGGCATGACCGGCGTGCTGCTGGCGGTGCCCCCGGCCGACTTCGTGCTGCACAACAGCCTGTTCCTGATCGCGCACTTCCACAACGTGATCATCGGCGGCGTGGTGTTCGGCGTGTTCGCCGGCATCACCTACTGGTTCCCGAAGGCCTTCGGCTACAAGCTCGATGCGTTCTGGGGCAAGTGCTCGTTCTGGTTCTGGTTCGTGGGCTTCTACTTCGCCTTCATGCCGCTGTACGTGCTGGGCCTGATGGGCGTCACCCGCCGCATGAGCCACTTCCAGGACATGAGCCTGCAGATCTGGTTCCAGATCGCCGCCTTCGGCGCCGTGCTGATCGCGCTGGGCATCGCCTGCTTCATCATCCAGCTGGTGGTGAGCTACCTGCGCCGCGAGCAGAACCGCGACCTGACCGGCGACGCCTGGGGCACCGGCCGCACGCTGGAGTGGAGCACCGCCTCGCCGCCGCCCGACTACAACTTCGCCTTCACGCCGGTGGTGCATGAGCGCGATGCCTGGCACCACATGAAGGAAGTCGGCGCCGAACGTCCGCTCAACGGCTTCCAGCCGATCCACATGCCGTCGAACACGGCAGCGGGCGTGGTCATCGCCGCGCTGTCCACGGTGATGGGCTTTGCGCTGGTGTGGCACATCTGGTGGCTGGCGGCGGCCTCGTTCGCGGCCGTGGTGATCTCTGCCGTGGTGCACACCTTCAACTACCACCGCGACTACCACATCCCGGCCGATGCCGTGACCCGCAGCGAAGCCGAGCGCACCCGCCAGCTGGCCGCGCTGGGCCTGGCCACGCCGCAGCAGGCCAGCGCCTGAGCGCGCGCCGCGACAACCGATCCAAGGACCTTTCCATGACGGCCATTACGCATGCGGCGGTGGATGCCAACGGCGCCCCGCTGAAGTTCTACGACGACGGCAGCCACCACCCGCAGCAAGGCACGCTGCTGGGCTTCTGGCTGTACCTGATGAGCGACTGCCTCATCTTCGCGATCCTGTTCGCGGTGTTCGCGGTCTACGGCCAGAGCTACGCGGCCGGCCCCTCGGGCGCCGACCTGTTCGACCTGCCGCTGGTGGCCGTGAACACGGCCATGCTGCTGCTGTCGTCGATCACCTACGGCTTCGCGATGATCGCGATGAACCAGCGCAAGCAGGGCCAGGTGCTGGCCTGGCTGGCCATCACGGGCCTGTTCGGCCTGGCCTTCGTCGGGCTCGAGCTGTATGAGTTCCACCACCTGATCCATGAAGGTGCCGGCCCGCAGCGCAGCGCGTTCCTGTCTTCGTTCTTCGCGCTGGTGGGCACCCACGGCCTGCACGTGAGCTTCGGCATCCTGTGGCTGGTCACGCTGATGATCCAGGTCAAGAAGCTGGGCCTGACCACCGCCAACCGCCGCCGCCTGATGTGCCTGTCGATGTTCTGGCACTTCCTGGACGTGATCTGGATCGGCGTGTTCACGTTCGTGTACCTGATGGGCTCCATGCCCCCGGCCGTCTGACTGACCTGAAGGAGCCTTGCGATGGCTGCGACGCACGACACCCACGCTGAGAACCTGGACCACCCGCACCACGACCATGGTGAGCCGGAGTACCACGCCACCTACAAGGGCTACATCACCGGCTTCCTGCTGTCGGTGGTGCTCACCGCCATTCCGTTCTGGCTGGTGATGGCCAAGGTGCTGCCCACGCCGGGCATCACCGCCGCCGTCATCCTGGTGATGGCCGCTGTGCAGGTGGTGGTGCACATGGTGTACTTCCTGCACATGAATGCGCGGGTGGAGCAGGGCTGGTCGCTGCTGGCGCTGGTGTTCACCGGGGTGCTGGTGATCATCATGCTGGCCGGCTCGATCTGGGTGATGCACCACCTGAACACCAACATGATGCCGGTGCACGACATGCGCACCCGGCCCTGACGGGCCCAAGGAGCACCGGTCTTGACCGAACGCCCTGGCCGTACCGGGGGCGTGCTGCGCATCGTGGTCTGCCTGGCCGCCTTGCTGGCGGCCGCCGGCTTCGTGGCCCTGTCGGCCTGGCAGTGGCAGCGCCTGGCCTGGAAGGAAGCGCTGATCGCGCGGGTGGAGCGCCAGCTGGCCGCCGCGCCGCAGCCGTTGCCGCCGGCCAGCGCCTGGCCCGGCATGAGCCGCGAGGCCGACGAATACCGCCCCGTCACGCTGCAGGGCTGGCTGGAGCCGGAGCACGAGATCCGCGTGCTGGCCAGCACCGAGCTGGGCCGCGGCCAGTGGGTGATGGTGCCCCTGCACCTGGCCGCCGGCGGCCGGGTGTGGCTCAACCGCGGCTTCGTGCCCGAGGCGCTGGGCCGCCGCCCTGCCGCCTTGCCGGCCGGCGCGCCGCAAGCCCAGGTGACGGTGACCGGCCTGCTGCGCTTCAGCGAAGCCGGCCAGTGGCTGTGGCAGCGCAACGATCCCGCCGCCGGTCGCTGGGTGGGGCGTGAAGTACCCGCCTTGTCGCAGGCCGCCGGCATCAACGCGGCGCCTTTTTTCATCGACGTGGCGCGCGACGGCGAGCATGCAGCCGGTGTGGCGGCGCCTGCGGCCGGCAGCAACTCGGTGGACGTGCCGCAGGGCGGGCTCACCGTGCTGCACTTCAACAACAACCACCGCGGTTATGCGCTCACCTGGCTGGCGCTGGCCCTGGGCAGCGTGGTGGCGGCGGTGCTGCTGTGGCGCCACGCGCCGGCCCGCGGCACATGAGTGATCCGGGCGCGCCGGCCTTGTGGCGCGCACGGTCTTGCACCAGGCGCCGGCCGGCCGCGTAAGCTGCCCCCTCCGCGCGGCTTGGCTGCCGCGCCTTGCGGCTTGACCGCCCCACACGCCTGAACCTGTCCATGCCCGGTTTTCGACTCGCCCCCTTGCCGCCGTGGTGGCCCTGGCGCAACAGCGCGCCCGACGAAGGCCAGGGCGGGCCCGGCGGCCCGCAGCCCGACCCCGCGCGTGGCGATTCGCCGCTGGTCGACGACCCGGCGCTGACGCCCGACGCCCGCGCCGGCCGCAGCAACCTGATGCAGCTGGTGCAGCTGCGCTGGCTGGCCGTGGGCGGGCAGCTGCTCACGGTGCTGATGGTGCA
>CAKZXL010000060.1 GCA_937883885.1 uncultured Aquincola sp.
ATCCAGGACACCCGCCAGAAGCTGGGCATCTACACCCGCGTGGGCCTGCTGGGTGCGGGCTCGGAAGGCAGCATTCCGTTGCTGACTTCGGGTGGGGATGAGCCGCAGGCGTAAGCGCCAGCCGCTTTGCTGGGTGACGGGGGCCGCAGCATGCGGCCCTTTTTTTGTTCTTTCGGCGCCGAGGGGCTCAGGCGCAGCCGCTCAAGGTGCGATCACTTGCAGCTTGGCGAAGTAGCTCTTGTAGGGCCTGGGATCTCGCGTCAGCACCGAGAGGTTGGACACGGCCGCGTGCGCCCCGATGAAGAAGTCGGGCAATGGCTTGTGCCTGGACCCGCCTCGACGCCGGTACATCGCGTAGGCGGCAGCGGCCAGCGACGCAGCGGCCCACGGCAGGGGTGAGCGCAGCGCTTCATAGATGTCGAGCATCGCGTCCAGAGCGCGGACGTCCGGCCCTGGGATCAGCAGTTCTGCGTAAATGACCAGGTTGACGTGCAGCGGACTTCGCTCGCTGCACACCTGCAACTGCTCTATCGCCCAGTCATGCCAGGGACTGGCCTCGTCGATGCAGTCCACCCAGACGTTGGTGTCGACGAGCACACCCGCCGAACCGTCGTAGCTGGCCAGGCTAGCGAGCGCCACGGCGACCTGCGCCCTTGGTCGGTTCCTCGCCGCGAATGAAGCTCATGATCTCGTCAGCCCCCAACTGTTTGAACTCGGGGCTCAGGCTTCCGCGCACCCGAGCCGCCGCGGCCTTGAGCTTCGCGCGCCGGTCTTCCTTGATGCTCGTGCCGACGGGCGTGATGACGATCCTGCCGCCTTCCAGGCTGAAAGTGACTTCGCTGCCAGGTGCAACGCCAGCCGCCACACGGATGTGCTTGGGAATGGTGACTTGTCCCTTGTCGGTAACCAGCATGGCACCCTCGCGGTAAGAATCTGAAGTAGGAATTTTACGGCAATGGGCACTCGAGCACTTGGGTTTGACAAGCATCACCGCCGCTTGCAGATTCGACAGATGACCCGATCGAAGGAGGCAGCCATGACGAATTGGCCGGTTCAGGATGCAAGGGCGCGCTTCAGCCAGCTGTTGGACGCCTGCCTGTCGGATGGTCCCCAGATGGTCACCCGCCGGGGCGCGGAAGCTGCGGTGCTGGTGCCCGTTGAGGAGTGGCGCCGCCTGCAATCCACCGCGCGACCTTCGCTGAAGCTGTTGCTGCTGTCGGACGAGGCGCGCCATCAAGTGGTGCTGCCGGCGCGGGGGCGAGCCAAGCGGCGCAAGCTGGCGCCCGTACCGTGAAGCACGTGTACCTGTTCGGCACGAAGGTCGTGTCCGGACTGCGACTCAATGGCGCTACCGCGCCCCACAGCCGACCGTGAACTGCTGGACGACACCTCGCCACCCACCTTGCGTGACCTGCAGCTCGGTGTACTGGCAGCCCACGACCGCGGCAACGGTGCGCCGCCAGAACGCTTGAGCCTGGTGGTTGTCCGACATTTGCCCGACCTCCCAGGGCCCGGGATGACAAGCAAACACGTGCTGCGCCAAGGCGAGGCCGGCGCCACTGCGCCTGTAGCGCTTGAGGATGAAGAACTGTTCCATCCAGTGGCCGTCTTGCCGAGTGACGGCAGCAGGCGCCACCAAGGCGAACCCGACATACTGAGAATCTGAGAGCGCCACATGCGCGTGAAAGCGGTCTCCACGCCGGTGGCGTTCCAGGTTGTAGCCGTATCTGGCTTGAGCATCAGCGTTCTGCGGCCAGATGTCGGACAGCTCGTACTGGTAAAGCTCCAGCATCTGCGCAAGTGCGGCGAAGTCGTGTGACTGGGCCTTTCGAAGCTGGAGCGGCATGGATGAGGTCACCTGACAAAGCTGCACCTGCGTCGAAAACTTCGCATTGGCAACGCGAGCATGGCAATGAGAGCCCGCATCGCAACATGCTGTATCGATGACGCCAGCCCTGTCAACGCGCGCAGCGCGAGCCGCGCAGCGAAGCACCACCCTGGCCCTTTGCGCAGGGCCGTGCGGGCGGGTCTGGGGGCGCATGTGGAGCGCCGAGCAACGCAGGGTGGGTGGCGGCGCGCGCAGCGCGCTTCGTGAACTGATTTCCGGCCGACTGTCCGAGTCGCAGTGCGCGCCAGCGCACGGAGGCGAGTTGGGCCGGAGCCACCCACCCGAGTAGCGCAGGGCAGTCCGCGCTTTGCGCGGACCGCGAAAGCTAAGCCCCCGGGCCCGCCCGCACGGCCCGGAGCAAACCGGCCCAACCCACCCAGGGTGTTCCCCCGCAGACGGAAAACACCCCCGCTTGACCTACGTCATGGCACACAACCACCCCACCCCCTAGATTCCCCCCATGACCGAAGCCGCCCTGGCTGCGGCGCCGGTGCGCGCTGCGGCGCCGCCCCTTGCCCTGCTCGACGATCCGCTGGAACTGCGGGGCTTCACCTCCTTCAGCGCCGACGCCGCCGGCCGGCAGGTGGCCGAATCGTCGCTGGCGCTGGGCGGGCTGCACTGCGGCAGCTGCGCCGGCCTCATCGAGCAGGCACTGCGCAACGTGCCCGGTGTGCTGTCGGCCAGCGTCAACGCCGCCGCGCAGCGCGCGACCGTGCGCTGGGACACCGGCCGCACCCGCGCTTCCGACCTGGTGGGGGCGGTGCAGCGCGCCGGCTACACCGCGGCGCCCGACACTGCGGCCGGTGCCCGCGCGCAGCGCCAGGCCGAGCGGCGCAGCGCCACCTGGCGCCTGTTCGTCGCGGCCTTCTGCTCGATGCAGATCATGATGATGGCCGCACCTGCCTACTTCGCCGGCCCCGGCGAGCTGGCGCCCGACCTCAAGCAACTGCTCGACTGGGCCAGCTGGCTGCTCACGCTGCCGGTTCTGTGGTTCTCGGCCCGGCCGTTCTTCTCGGGCGCCTGGCGCGCGCTGCGCCAGGGCCGCATCGGCATGGACCTGCCGGTGTCCATCGGCGTGGCGGTGGCCTTCGTCGCCAGCAGCGGTGCGGCCTTCCAGCCTGGCGGCGTGTTCGGGCACGAGGTGTACTTCGACTCCATCGCCATGTTCATCAGCTTTCTGCTGGGCGGGCGCTGGCTGGAGATGGCGGCCCGCCACCGCGCGGCCGAGCAGCTGGAAACCACGCTGGGCCAGCTGCCCGCCAGCGTGCTGCGCGTGCGCGCCGATGGCAGCACCGAGACCGTCAGCGCCCAGCGCGTGGCGCCGGGCGACGTGCTGCGGGTGCCGGCCGGCCAGGCCTTTGCGGCCGATGGCGTGCTCACCCGCGGCAGCACCCAGGCCGACGAGGCGCTGCTCAGCGGTGAATCGCGCCCGGTGCCCAAGCAGCCCGGCGATGCGGTGGTGGCCGGCAGCCTGAACCTGCAGGCGCCGGTGGAAATGCAGGTGCAGCGGGTGGGCGCCGACACCCGGCACGAGGCCATCGTGGCGCTGATGCGCCAGGCCTTGTCGCAACGGCCCACGCTGGCGCGCGCGGCCGACCGCTGGGCCGGGCCTTTCCTGGGCGTGGTGCTGCTGCTGGCGGCCGGCGCTCCACTGGCCTGGTGGTTCATCGAGCCCGAACGCGCGGTGTGGGTGGCGGTGTCGGTGCTCATCGTCACCTGCCCTTGCGCGCTGTCGCTGGCCGCGCCTTCGGCCGTGCTGGCGGCCACCGGCGCGCTGGCCCGCCGCGGCGTGCTGATGCGCCGGCTGGATGCGCTGGAAACCCTGGCCGGCGTGCAGCAGCTCTTCGTCGACAAGACCGGCACGCTGACCGAAGGCCAGCTGCGCTGCAGCGCGGTGCACTGGCTGCCGGCGGCCAGCGGCGTGGGTCCGGCAGACGCGCTGCAGCAGCGCGCCGCCTCGCTGGCCGGCTGGTCCAGCCATCCGCTGGCGCGGGCGCTGGCGGCCGATGCCCAGGCCGGGCAGGCCGTGGCCTTCGATTGGCAAGCCATCGAGGAACAACCCGGCCGCGGCCTGCAAGCCCGCGACGAACAAGGCCGCACCTGGCGCCTGGGCTCGCAGGCCTTCGTCTGCGCGGCCGAGCCAGGCCCGGTGGCCGGCAGCAGCCGCGCGCCCGCAGGCCCGCAGGTGTGGCTGGGCTGCGAAGGCAGCGCCCTCGCCTGCTTCGTGCTGGCCGAGCAGCTGCGCCCCGGCACCGCCGAGGCGGTGCGCCAGCTGCAGGCCGAGGGCGTGCGCCTCACGCTGCTGTCGGGCGATTCGCCCGAGCGTGCTGCGGCGCTGGCCGCGCGTCTGAAGCTCGATGGCGCCCACGGCGGCCTGCAGCCGCAGGACAAGCTGACGCTGCTGCGCCAGGCCCAGCAACGCGGCCAGCGCGTGGCCATGCTGGGCGACGGCATCAACGATGCGCCGGTGCTGGCGCAGGCCGACGTGTCCTTGGCCATGGGCGAAGGTGCGCTGGTCACCCGCAGCCATGCCGATGCGGTGGTGGTGTCCAACCGCCTGGCCGACGTGGCCGATGCCAGGCGGCTGTCGCAGCGCATGCTGCGCGTGGTGCGGCAGAACATGGCGTGGGCCGCGGCGTACAACGCCGCCTGCGTGCCGCTGGCGCTGGCCGGGCTGCTGCCACCCTGGGCATCGGGCCTGGGCATGGCCATCAGCTCGCTGGTGGTCATCGGCAATTCGCTGCGGCTGGCCCGCCACTCGTCTAGACAAGTGTGAGCCCATGGACATCCTGTACCTGCTGATCCCGCTGTCGGCCTTGCTGGTGCTGGGCATCATGGGTGCGTTCGCCTGGGCCTTGTTCGGCGGCCAGTTCGACGACCTGCAGCGCGCGGGCGAAGACATCCTGCAAGAAGGCGTGGAAGCTCCCGTCAGTTCCCACGGAGCAGGCCCCGCTTGATCCGCATCAAGGCCGGCTGAAGGCCTTTTCCAAACAATCCGAGTGTCCTCTCACAAGCTCGGAAAGGAGGCGGCCGATGGCTGCCAATCCAGTCTCAAACAACACGGTGGCCTACACCGACGACGCCGTGCGCGGCTTTGCGCTTGCAGCGGTGCTGTGGGGTGTGGTGGGCATGGCGGTGGGCGTGTTCATCGCCGCCCAGCTCACCTGGCCTGAACTCAACTTCGGCATTCCGTGGCTCAGCTACGGCCGGCTGCGTCCGCTGCACACCAATGCGGTGATCTTCGCCTTCGGCGGCTGTGCGTTGTTTGCCACCAGCTACCACGTGGTGCAGCGCACCTGCCAGACGCCGCTGTTCCTGCCCTGGCTGGCCAAGCTCACCTTCTGGGGCTGGCAGCTGGTCATCCTGGCTGCGGCCATCTCGCTGCCCATGGGCTACACCCAGGGCAAGGAATACGCCGAGCTGGAGTGGCCGATCGACATCCTGATCGCCGTGGTCTGGGTGGCCTACGCCGTGGTGTTCTTCGGCACCATCGGCATCCGCAAGGTGCGCCACATCTACGTGGCCAACTGGTTCTTCGGGGCCTTCATCATCGCGGTGGCGCTGCTGCACATCGTCAACAGCGCGGCGCTGCCGGCCGGCATGATGAAGAGCTACTCGGCCTACGCCGGCGTGCAGGACGCGATGGTGCAGTGGTGGTACGGCCATAACGCGGTGGGCTTCTTCCTGACCGCGGGCTTCCTGGGGATGATGTACTACTACATCCCCAAGCAGGCCGAACGCCCGGTGTACAGCTATCGCCTGTCCATCGTGCACTTCTGGGCGCTGATCTTCACCTACATGTGGGCGGGCCCGCACCACCTGCACTACACCGCGCTGCCCGACTGGGCGCAAAGCGTGGGCATGGTGTTCTCGCTGGTGCTGCTGGCGCCCAGCTGGGGCGGCATGATCAACGGCGTGATGACGCTCAGCGGTGCCTGGCACAAGCTGCGTGACGACCCCATCCTCAAGTTCCTGATCGTGGCGCTGTCGTTCTATGGCATGTCCACCTTCGAGGGCCCGATGATGTCCATCAAGACGGTCAACGCGCTGTCGCACTACACCGACTGGACCATCGGCCACGTGCACTCCGGCGCGCTGGGCTGGGTGGGGCTGATCTCCATGGGCTCGCTGTACCACCTGATCCCGCGGTTGTATGGCCGCCGCCAGATGCACAGCGTGGCCGCCATCGAGGTGCACTTCTGGATCGCCACGCTGGGCATCGTGCTGTACATCGCCGCGATGTGGATCGCCGGCGTGATGCAGGGCCTGATGTGGCGCGCGGTCAATCCCGACGGCACCCTGGTCTACACCTTCGTCGAAAGCGTCAAGGCCACCTTCCCGTTCTACGTGGTGCGCCTGGTGGGCGGCCTGCTGTACCTCGCCGGCATGGGCGTGATGGCCTGGAACGTGGTGATGACCGTGCGCAGCGGCGAACGCGCCGTGGCCTACGCACCGCAACTCGTCCGCGCCTGAGGAGCAACACCATGAGCCATGACACACAAGCGCGCGGCCACCAGCGCATCGAAACCAGCAACTTCCTGATGATCGTGCTGATCCTGCTGACGGTGGCCGTCGGCGGCATGGTCGAGATCGTGCCGCTGTTCTTCCAGCGCAGCACCACGCAGCCGGCCGAGGGCCTGAAGCCCTACACCGCGCTGCAGCTGGCCGGGCGCGACATCTACACCCGCGAGGGTTGCTACAACTGCCACTCGCAGATGATCCGCCCGCTGCTGGCCGAGACGCTGCGCTACGGCCCGCCCAGCCAGGCCGGCGAGTTCGTGTACGACCACCCCTTCCAATGGGGCAGCAAGCGCACCGGCCCCGACCTGGCACGCGTGGGCACCAAGTACAGCGACGAGTGGCACCGCGTGCACCTGAACAACCCGCGCGACCTGGTGCCCGAATCGAACATGCCGGCCTACCCCTGGCTGGAACGCACCGCGGTGGACGCCGCTTCGCTGCCCACCCACCTGAAGACGCTGCGCACCCTGGGCGTGCCCTACACCGACGAAGACATCGCCGGGGCCGCCGAGTCCGTCAAGGGCCGCACCGAGCTGGACGCCCTGGTGGCGTACCTGCAGGTGATGGGCACGCACGTCAAGTAATCGCAAGGCACATCATGGACATCAATGTTCTTCGCAGCGCCGTGACGCTGTGCAGCCTGGTCCTCTTCCTGGCGCTGGCCGTGTGGGTGTGGCTGCCCAGCCGCCGCCGCGCGCTGGACGAGGCCGCGCTGCTGCCCTTCAATGAAGAGTTGCACACCGAAGGGAGCGGCTCATGAGCGACTTCATCCACAACGGCTGGTCGATCTACGTCGCCGCCGTCACCATCATCGGTCTGGTGGCCTGCCTGGCCCTGCTCTTCATCGCCGCACGCCGCCGCGTGATGGCCGATGACAACACCACCGGCCACGTGTGGGACGAAGACCTGGTGGAGCTGAACAACCCGCTGCCGCGCTGGTGGATGTGGCTGTTCGTCATCACCGTGGCCTTTGCCGCCATCTACCTGGTGAGCTACCCGGGCCTGGGCAGCAGCCAGGGCACGCTGGGCTGGTCGAGTGCCGGGCAGCTGCAGGCCGAAAAGACCAAGGCCCACGAAGCCGCGGCCCCGGTGTATGCCGCCTTCAACGGCAAGCCGGCCGAAGACCTGGCACGCGACCCCAAGGCCATGGCCATTGGCGAGCGCCTGTTCGCCAACAACTGCGCGGCCTGCCACGGTGCCGACGCACGCGGCAGCAAGGGCTTTCCGAACCTGACCGACCACGACTGGCTGTGGGGCGGCACGCCCGAGCGCATCGTCGAGACCATCACCAACGGCCGCCAGGGCATGATGCCGCCGATGGCCGCTGCGGTGGGCAGCTCGACCGACGTGCACAACGTGGCGCAGTACGTGCTGAGCCTGTCGGGCTCGCCGCACGACCCCATCGCCGCCCACCTGGGCCGCGAGAAGTTCACCGCCTGCGCGGCCTGCCATGGCGCCAAGGGCCAGGGCAACCAGGCGCTGGGTGCGCCCAACCTCAGCGACAAGATCTGGCTGCACGGCTACGGTGAAGCCGCCATCACCGCGATGGTGAACAACGGCAAGACCAACGTGATGCCGGCCCATGGCCAGCGCCTGAGCCCCGAGCAGATCAACGTGCTGGCAGCCTATGTGTGGAGCCTGTCGCAGGGCTCGCCGGTGGCCAAGGCCGCCCCCTAAAGCTCCGCATGCCTGCCTCACCGATTCAGCCTGCCGGCGCCGCCGGCACCACCCCTGCGGCGGCCAAGCCCGCCCGCGTGGTGTGGATGTACGAAAGCCACAAGAAGGTTTATCCGCGGTCGGTCAAGGGCTGGTTCGCGACGTGGCGCTGGGTGCTGGTGTGGTTCACGCAACTGCTGTTCTACGGCCTGCCCTGGCTGAGCTGGAACGGCCGGCCGGCGGTGCTGTTCGACCTGGGCGCGCGGCGCTTCTACCTGTTCGACCTGATCCTGTATCCGCAGGACTTCATCTACCTCACCGGGCTGCTGATCCTCAGCGCGTACGGCCTCTTCTTCTTCACCGCGGTGGGCGGCCGGCTGTGGTGCGGTTATGCCTGCCCGCAGACGGTGTACACCGAGATCTTCCTGTGGGTGGAGCACAGGTTCGAAGGTGAACGCGGTGCCCGCATGAAGCTGGACGCCGGCCCCTGGACGCTGGAAAAGCTCTGGCGCAAGGGCGGCAAGCATGCGGCCTGGCTCACCATCGCGCTGTGGACGGGCTTCACCTTCGTCGGCTACTTCACGCCCATCCGCACGCTGTGGGCCGAGGCCTTCACGCTCAGCTTCGGGCCCTGGGAATGGTTCTGGGTGCTGTTCTATGGCTTTGCCACCTACGGCAATGCCGGCTTCATGCGCGAGCAGGTGTGCAAGTACATGTGCCCCTATGCGCGCTTCCAGAGCGCGATGTTCGACCATGACACGCTGATCGTCAGCTACGACCAGCAGCGTGGCGAGCCGCGCGGCAAGCGTGGCCGCGATGCCGACAAGGCCAAGCTGGGCGTGGGCGACTGCATCGACTGCGGCCTGTGCGTGCAGGTGTGCCCCACCGGCATCGACATCCGCAACGGCCTGCAGTACGAGTGCATCGCCTGCACCGCCTGCATCGACGCCTGCAACGGCGTGATGGACAAGATGCACTACCCGCGCGGCCTCATCCGCTACGCCACGCAGAACGCGATGGCGCTGGACCCGCAGCAGCCGGCCCGCCTGCTGCGCCGCATCGTGCGGCCGCGGGTGCTGGTGTATGGCGCGGTGCTGGTGCTCATCTCGGCGGCCTTCGTCTTCAGCCTCACGCAGCGCTCGCCGCTCAAGGTGGACGTGGTGCGCGACCGGGCCTCGCTGGCCCGCATCGTCGAAGATGGCCGCATCGAGAACGTCTACCGGCTGCAGCTGATGAATGCCAGCAGCGAGCCGCAGACCTACCGGCTCGACCTGGCCGGCCTGCCCGGCGCGGTGCTGGCCGAGCATGGCCCGCTGGCGCTGGGCCCGGCCGAGGCACGCTGGTTCGTGCTGCAGGTGCAGCTGCCGCCGGAGGCGGCGCAAGGCCTGGGCAGCGGTGCCCATCCGGTGCAGTTCCGCGTGGTGAGCGAGGCCGGCAGCAGCCACCCGGCCGACATCACCGAGAAGTCCACTTTCATCGTGCCGCGCTGACCCCACGCCCGGCCCAGGAGTACGCCATGAACCGACAAGACAACCGACCCGCCTTGCCCTGGTGGCGCGTGCCCACCGCCTGGCTGGTGATGGGCGGCCCCGCCACCGTGGTGGTGGCCGGCCTGGCCACCGCCTTCATCGCGGTGCGCGGCGCCGACCCGGAAGTGAGCACCGTGCGCATCCCGCGGGCGGTGACCTCGCTCAAGGCCGAGCGGCCTCAGCCCGCGGCGGCCCCGCAGATGCCGCAGTCCGGCACCGGCGGAGCGCGGCCGTGAGCTTCACGCTGCGGGCGCTGCTGATCGCCTGGCCAGCCTTCGTGATGGCGGGCGTGCTGGAGATGCTGGTGTTCGCGGTGGTCGACCCGGCCTCGCTCACCTGGTTCGGCCATGAGCCGATCGGCTGGAGCAACAACGCGGTCTACAGCGTCACGTTCCTGATCTTCTGGGCGGCGATGGCGACGGCAGGCGCCATCACCCAGTTGCTGGCCGAGCCCTTGATCAGCAGTTCGGCCCGTTGACCAGCTTGCGCAGACCTTCCTGGTCGGCGATGCGGATATGGCGCTGCTTGACTTCCAGCAGGCCGTCTTCCTGGAACTTGGAGAAGGTGCGGCTGACGGTCTCGAGCTTCAGGCCCAGGTAGCTGCCGATCTCTTCGCGCGTCATGCGCAGCACCAGGGCCGAAGCCGAGAAGCCGCGCGACTGCAGCCGCTGCGTCAGGTTGACCAGAAAGGCGGCCAGCCGCTCTTCGGCCCGCATGCTGCCCAGCAGCAGCATCACGCCGTGGTCACGCACGATCTCGCGGCTCATGATCTTGTGGAACTGGCGCTGCAGGTCGGTGAACTCGCGCGACAGGCCTTCCAGGTCGCCGAAGGGAATGACGCAGACCTGCGAATCCTCCAGCGCCACCGCGTCGCAGCTGTGGCGGTCGGTGCTGATGCCGTCCAGGCCCAGCAGCTCGCCGGCCATCTGAAAGCCCGTGACCTGGTCGCGCCCGTCTTCCGACGACACGCAGGTCTTGAAGAAGCCGGTGCGCACCGCGAACAGCGAGTGGAACGGATCGCCCGCCCGGAACAGCGCAGCACCCCGCGGCACCGAGCGCCGCGCATCGACCAGCGTGTCCAGGCGCTCCAGGTCGGGCTGGGACAGGCCCAGCGGCAGGCACAGCTCGCGCAGGTTGCAACTGGAGCAGGCCACCTTCAGTGGCTCGATACGGATGGTGGTGGTGTGGGGGCTGTTCACTGCTTAGCCAATCGGTTTGAGCAAGGTCAACGATTGTTGCGCTGCCATCCTTGCATGGACTTGCGCCACATCAAGCACCGCGGTGCCAGGCTCCGGCAGAGTTGCGTGTGATGAACGCGATACTTACCCCGCTGCGCACCGCCCCGCTGAACACCGAACTGCTGCGGCGGTTCGACGTGCCCGGCCCGCGCTACACGTCCTATCCTACGGCGGATCGCTTTATCGAAGCTTTCGGGCCCGACGAGCATGCCGATGCGCTGCACCTGCGCAGCGAAGCCAGCGTCGGCGGCGGCCAGCCGCTGTCCCTGTACGTGCACGTGCCCTTCTGCGAATCGGTGTGTTACTACTGCGCCTGCAACAAGGTCATCACCCGCCGGCATGAGCGCTCAGGCCCCTTCCTGAACGCGCTGGCCACCGAGGTGGCGCTGCATGCGCAGGCCCTGGGGCGTGGCCAGCCGGTGTCGCAGGTGCACCTGGGCGGCGGCTCGCCCACCTTCATGTCCGACGACGAGCTGGCCTCCCTGCTGGATCTGCTGCGCAGCCAGTTCCGCATCGTGCCCGGCGCCGAGCTGTCCATCGAGGTGGACCCGCGCACCGTGGATGCGCAGCGCCTGGCCGCCATCCGCGCCATGGGCTTCAACCGGCTGAGCCTGGGCGTGCAGGACTTCGATACCAAGGTGCAGCAAGCGGTGCACCGGGTGCAGCCGCTCGAAAGCGTGGCTGCGCTGATGAAACAGGCGCGCGCGCTGAAGTACGACTCGATCAACGTCGACCTGATCTACGGTCTGCCGCGGCAGACGCAGCTGAGCGTGGCCACCACCATCGCCCAGGTCATCGAGCTGCAGCCCGACCGCATCGCGCTGTATGCCTACGCCCACCTGCCGCAGCGCTTCAAGCCGCAGCGGCGCATCCATGCCGCCGACCTGCCGGCCGCGGCCGACCGGGTGCAGATGCTGGAAGGCTCGGTGGCGCAGTTCCTGGACGCGGGCTACGTGTACATCGGCATGGACCACTTCGCCCGCCCCACCGACCCGCTGGCCGTGGCCAAGCGGCAGGGCCGGCTGCACCGCAACTTCCAGGGCTACAGCACCCAGCCCGACTGCGACCTGATCGGCCTCGGGCCCTCGGCCATCAGCCGCATCGGCGCCACCTACAGCCAGAACGCGAAGGACCTGCAGGCCTGGACCGATGCGCTGGAGCAAGGGCGCTTCGCGGTGGAACGGGGCCTGGCGCTGACGCGCGACGACCTGCTGCGCCGCGCGGTGATCATGGCGCTGATGTGCCAGGGCCGGCTGGAGTTCGAGTCCATCGAGCTGGCCCACCTGGTGAAGGTGCCGCAGTACTTTGCCGAAGAACTGCGCCGGCTGCAGCCGTTGGCCGAAGCCGGCCTGCTGGAGTTGGGCGACGACGCCATCACCATCACGCCCGCCGGCTGGTACGTGGTGCGCGCCATCGCGATGGTGTTCGATCGCCACCTGCAATCCGACCGCCAGCGTGAGCGGTTCTCGCGGGTGATCTGATGGCCACCGGCGCCTTGCTGGCCGGTGCGCTGGCGCTGGGCCTGGCCAGCTCGCCACACTGCGG
>CAKZXL010000061.1 GCA_937883885.1 uncultured Aquincola sp.
CCCGCCATGGCGGCGCGGGCGTCGCTGCGGTGGCCGGGCACGAACTGGCCGGCGCTCCAGTCGGCCACGCCGGCCATCACCACCGGCGCGCCTTCGTGCTGCAACACCACGTGCCGGTTGAGCAGCACCTGCACGCCCAGGCCTTGCAGCGCCTGCACCCACTCTTCGGCGCCGCTGTAGTACTCGTGGTTGCCGGTGACGAAGAAGCTGCCGTGGCGCGAACGCAGGCCGGCCAGAGGCGCCACGTCGCCCTGCAGGTCGGCCACCCGGCCGTCCACCAGGTCGCCGGTGATGGCCACCGCATCGGGCTGCAGCGCGTTGACCGCGTCGACGATGCGCTGCACATAGGCGCGCTTGACCGTGGGGCCCACGTGCACGTCGGTGATCTGCGCGACGGTGAAGCCGTGCAGCGCCGGCGGCAGGCCATCGACGGCGATGTCCACCCGGCGCACCGGCGCCCGCCGCCGCGCGCCGACCAGCCCCGCCAGCGTGCCCAGGCCGCTGAGGCCCAGCACCGCCCAGGCGCTGCCCGCCTGCAGGCCCGGCCAGCCCGATGCGCCGGCCACGCCGCCCACCGCTGCAAAACCGCTGGCCTGCACCGCCGGCAGGTGGCCAAGGCCCCACACCGCCAGCAGCAACAAGTCGCGCAGCACGGTGAAAACGCCCAGCAGCGAAAACACGCCCAGCGCCAGCATGCCGGCCCAGCTCAGCCGGTCGGCCGCTGCCCGGTCGGTGGCCCGTCGCTCGAAGAAGCTGAGCGGAATCAGCACCAGCGAGGCCAGCAACCAGACCGCCAACAGCCCGGGGGCCACCAGCCCCGGCAAAGGCGGCACCAGGCGGGCACCGACGTACAGGTGGAGCAGGAGGAGCAGCAGCAACACGGGCATCGCAGGCAGGTGGGGGTCAACCCGCAAGCTTCAACCAGGGCAAAAGGGGACGCCGCCGACCTGCGGCAGGCGCCGGTCGCCGGGCATTGCCCTTGCCGCGTTGCAGGCAGGGGCCACCATCTTCGGCCGGCCCGGGAGAGACCGACATGAACCAGCTGCACCCCTCTACCGCCCCGCGCCGCCTGGGCGCGACCCTGGCCGCCACCGTGGCCGCCGCCCTGCTGGCCGGCTGCGCCGCTTCACCCAAGATCGAAGGCCAATGGACCGCGCCGCAGCGGCCCACGCTGCGGCTGGCCGGCGCCAAGGTGCTGGTGGCCTGCGAGGCGGTGGACCCGGCGGTCAAGCGCACCTGCGAAGACCAGATGGCCGGCGCCGTGGTGGCGCAAGGCGGCAGCGCGGTGGTGGCGCCGCAGATCATGCCGCCCCAGCCGGGCCAACCGGTGCCCGACGACCAGTACCTGGCCCCGGCGCGGCAGGCCGGCGCCATCGCGGTGCTGGCCACCACCGTCTCGGCCTGGGCCGGCGGGGCCGGCAGCGGCGGCGGGCCTGCATTTTCCATCGGCCTGGGCAGCTTCGGCTTCGGCGGCGGCCATGTGGGCGGCGGCGTGGGCGTGGCCGTGCCCATCGGCGGCGGCGAGCGCCGCAGCACCGCCTACAGCGCCAGCAGCCGCATCATCGACGCCCGCGGCGGCCAAGTCATCTGGACCGCCCGCGCCTCCGCCCCGCCCTCGGACGACATCCAGGGCCCGATGGGCGGCCTGGCGACCGCGATCCTGAACGGGGCGCAGGAGGCGGGGGTGTTCTGAGCAGCCGTCCTCCGATCTGAGGACGCGCGCCGGCCCAGCGCACCCTATGGTGGCTGGCCAGCCGGGCAACCGGCACAACGCTGGAGGCCGGCATGCGTGCAGGATGGGGATGGTTGCTGGTCTTCGGCCTGTCGGGCTGCGCGCTGACCAACGAGCGCGACGCTTCGTTCGAGGACGTGAGGAAGCCGCCCGGTGTGTTGCTGCTCCTGGTCGGCGGCAACTCGGAAGGCGCCGGCGACAAGGGGCTGTGGCCGATGCGCGAGACGGTGGCGGAGGACCTGGCCCGCGCCCTGGCGATGGAACGGGCGGCGATTTCCACCGACTACATGACCTGGACCGGCGAGCCGGCGGAAAGCGACGGCCTGCTGCCCGGGCGCGCTGACTGGTGGCACGGCCATCTGCCGATCGCGCAGCGTCTGTCGCACCACGCCAGCACGGGCGCCATCTCCACCCTCGTCGTGGTCGGCTGGAGCAATGGGGGCGCCACCGCAGCGCAGTTGTCCGCCTACCTGGCGGCCACGCCCCAGGTGCCGCGCGTGGACCTGCTGGTCACGCTCGACCCGGTGTCCACCTTCACCGCCCGCCCAAGCGAGACCGGGGCCGGCACCTGGCTGAACGTGTACACACGCAGCGAAGGTCTGGAGAAGCTGAACTTCGGCAACGCCATCGCCCTGCTGGGTGGCGCCTGGAACGAATTCCATGAGCCCGACCACGGCCCGGGCCCCGTGCCGGCGCTGCAGTGGTGCATGCGCGGCAACCATGGAGAGTCCTTGCGCATGTGGCGGGCCGGCGTCGTGCCGTCCGCCCCCTTCCAGGACTGGGCCAGCCGCACACGGCAATCACTGCACAGCCAGGCCACGCCGGCCCGGCCGCAACCCACGCTCACGCTCAGCGCGCAGGCTTGCCCATGAAGCCCGGCGGCCGCCCCCGCCTCAGCCCGCTCGAAGCCGAGCCACCAGAAACTCCACGAACGCCCTCACCCGCGCCGACAGGTGCCGGTTCTGGGGATACAGGATGGAAAAAGGCCGGGTGGCGCCGGCCAGCTGGGGCAGCACCTCCACCAGCTCGCCGCGGCGCACCGCTTCTTCGGCGATGAAGTGGTAGATCTGGCTGATGCCGCCGCCCGCGCGGGCCCAGGTGACCACGCCTAGCACGTCTTCATGCACCTGGCGGCTGCTCTTGAAGTGGTGTTCCACCACACCGCCACTGGCGTCGCGCAGCAGCCAGGGCAGCGGGCGGCCGGTGCTGGGCAGGATGAACTGGATGCAGTCGTGGGCGGTCAGGTCTTGCAGCCGATGGGGCGTGCCGCGCGCCTGCAGGTAGGCGGGTGAGGCGAACAGGCCCAGCGTGGCGTCTTCCAGCTTGCGGGCGATCAGCCGCGAGTCCTGCGGCTCTCCCAGGCGGATCACCAGGTCGTAGCCGTCGTCCACCAGGTCGACGTTGCGGTTGCTGATGTTCAGCTCCAGCGCCACGCCGGGGTAGGCAGCGTTGAAGGCCGGCAGCAGCGGCAGCAGCCGGTGGTGGGCGTAGGTGGTGGGCACGCTGATGCGCAGCAAGCCGCTGGGCGTGCGCTGGTGGCCGGTGATGGCGCGCTCGGCCTCGGCGATCTGCTCCAGCGCCTGCTGGCATTCGGTGCGGTACAGCTCGCCGTCGCCGGTCAGGCGGATGCTGCGGGTGCTGCGCACGAAAAGCCGCACGCCCAGCCGCTGCTCCAGCCGCGCGATCGAGCGGCTGACGGCCGCCGGCGTGACGCCCAGCGCCTCGGCCGCAGCGGTGAAGCTGCCCAGCTCGGCCGCCTTGCAGAACAGCTCGATGCTGCCCAGCTGCACCGGGTCGAAGGAACGGGCCATTTGTACCCCCGTGTAATGGATGAAGTTCCACGAAGCGGCTTTATAGCCTCGGCTGCAGGTTCTAAAGTGCTTGCATCCGTTTTTGAACAAGGAGTTCCTGATGAACCGCAGACCGCGCATCCTGATGATCCTGACCAGCCACGACCGCCTGGGCGACACCGGCAAGCCCACCGGCCTGTGGGTCGAAGAGCTGGCAGCGCCCTACTACGCGCTGGCCGATGCCGGCGCCGAGGTGGTGCTGGCCTCCACCGCCGGCGGCGCGGTGCCCATCGACCCGGGCAGCCTCAAGCCCCAGGGGGAGAACGACGAGGTGGTGGAGCGCTTTTTGGCCGACGAGGCGATGCAGGCGCGCATCCGCAACACCGCCCGTGCCGACACGATGGACGCCGGCCAGTTCGATGCGATGTTCATGCCCGGCGGCCACGGCACGATGTGGGACCTGCCGACCGACGCCGGGGTCACCCGCGCGGTGGAGCAGGCCTGGGCGGCCGGCAAGGTGGTGGCCTCGGTGTGCCACGGCGCGGCCGGGCTGGTCACGGCCAGGCGGCCGGATGGCCAATCCATCGTGCAGGGCCTGAAGGTGAACTCGTTCACCGATTCGGAAGAAGCCGCCGTGGGCCTGACCGCAGTGGTGCCCTTCCTGCTGGAGAGCCGTCTGCGCGAACTGGGCGGCCAGTTCGTCGGCGCCGGCGACTGGCAGCCCTTCGTGGTGCGGGACGGCCAGCTGATCACCGGCCAGAACCCGCAGTCCTCGGCGCTGGTGGCGGCCGAGGTGATGAAGGCTGTCAGCGCTTAAACGGCATCAGGGTCGTCGCGCAGCAGGTCAGCCGTCAGCTGACCGCTGGGCGGAGCCCGGCGCTGCTGGTCCTGCAGCTTGCCCACCGAGGTGGCCAGCGCATGCTGCAGCTTGTCGGCCGCGCCTTCGATGGCCAGGTGCAGGTTGTCGGCCTGGTGGCTCACCGCGATGTTCTTGACGCCGGTGACCCGCGCCTCGAGCAGGCAGCGCATGTCGTTGCTGCCCGACTTCTCGCCGCTGTTCAGGTCGCCCAGGTGGGCCGTCACGTGCGTCACATGGTCGCGGTACTTGTCCACCGCGTCTTCGATGACGCCTTGCACGTGCTCGCTCAGCGCCTGGCGGCCTTCGATGTGGTTGTCGGTCTCGACCTGTATTTGCATGCGATCTCCGCTGTCAATGGTGTGACGCATCGCGGCAACGCGCATGCCCGGGCCGGCCCCTACACTCGCGAGCTTCGCCGTCGTGGGGCACAGGGGTTTGCGCATGTTGTTGGGGTCCGTCGATCGCAGTCGCGACAACAACCTGAACCTCATCCGTCTGGCCGCCGCGCTGATGGTGCTGGTCAGCCACAGCTACGTGCTGGCCCCCGGCGGCCCGCGGGCCGAGCCCTGGCACGCACTGGGCATCACGCCCGGCGCCATCGCGGTGGACGTGTTCTTCTTTTGCAGCGGCCTGCTGGTGATGTCCAGCTGGTGGCATGTGCCTTCGCTGCGCGCGTTTGCGCTGGCACGGGCGGCGCGGGTGCTGCCCGGCCTGTGGGCCATGGTGGCGCTGTCGGTGCCGGTGCTCTACCTCTTCAGCAAGGCCGATGCGGCCGGGTACTTCGGGGCGCCGGAGACCTGGATCTACGTGCTCAAGAACAGCACGCTCTTTGGCGGCACCACCGGCTTGCTGCCCCGCGTGTTCGAGGACAACCCCTTTGCCGGCGCCGTCAACGGCTCGTTGTGGACGCTGCCGCACGAGGTGCGCTGCTATGCGCTGCTGGCCGCCGTGGGCGTGGTGGCCCGGCTGGCCGGCCACCGGCAGCGCCAGGCGGTCACGCTGGCCTGGGCCCTGCTGGCGCTGGGCGCCGCCGCGCTGCTGGTGCGCGCCGCGCTGCAGGGCGCGGATGACCCGCGCAGCCGGCTGCTGCTGATGTTCTCGCTGGGCGCACTGGCCTACCAGGGCCGCGACCGGCTGCGGCTGCGGGCGGGCGCCGCCTTCGCCTGCGTGGCGGTGCTTGCGGCCGGCACGCTGCTGCAGTCGCGCCTTTACACCGCCGTCTACCCGCTGCCACTGGCCTACCTGGTGCTGGCGCTGGCCTACCTGCCGGGCGGCGCGCTGCGGCAGTTCAACCGGCTGGGCGACTACTCGTACGGCGTGTACATCTATGCATTTCCAGTGCAGCAGGCGGTGACGGCGCTGCAGCCGCAGATCGGCCTGGGCACGCACATCGCCGTGTCCACGCTGTTCACCCTGGTGCTGGCGGTGCTGTCCTGGCATGCGGTGGAAAAGCCCGCGCTGGCCGCGGCCCGGCGCTGGCGATCACGCCGACGCGCCGGCACCGGCACGCCCAGCAGCCCGATGGCGGGCACCGCCGCCGGTTGAGCCGGTTCAGGACGTGCCGGGCACCAGCTGGCCGACCGTGGCCGACGGTGGCTCCGGCGCTTCGCGCGGTTCGGTGAGCGTGCTCCACTGTTCCACCTCGGCGCGCAGCAGCGACATCAGGTCGGCGGCCATGGCTTCCAGCAGCCGCACCTCGCGCTTGGTCAGCGTGCGCGGCTCCACGTCCATCAGGCACAGCGTGCCCATCTTGAAGCCGGCGCCATCGACCAGCGGCGCGCCCGCGTAAAAGCGCAGCGCGCGCTCGCGCATCACCGGGTTGTGCGCAAAGCGCTGGTCGCGTGCGATGTCAGGCACCACCATCGTGTGGCCGTCGGCCACCACATGGCCGCACAGCGACAGGCGCCGCTCGGCGTCCAGCGGCTCGGTGGCGGCCACGGCGCCCTCGCTGCCGTCGGAGCCCGGCGGCGGCGGCAGGTGGCCGAAGGAGCCGCCGACGATCTGCCGGTCTTCGGTGATCAACGACACCATCGCCAGCGGCACGTCGAAGATGTCGGCCGCCCGGCGCGAGGCGGCTTCCAGCAGCACCCGGGCGCGCGGGTCCAGCAGGCCGCTGTCCTTGAGCGCCTGAAGCCGGGCGGGGTCGTCCTCGGTCTGCGGCGCGGCCAGGAAGCCTTCGGGCAGGTCGTCGCCCATGAATTGCGCCAGCCGCACCATCGCCTCGCCGATGCTGCTGACCACCGCGTCGGCGCCCAGGCTGTCCAGGCTTTCCCCTTGCTGCAGCAGGTTGGGCGCGTTCCACAGGCCCAGCACGATGCGCAGGTCGGGGTACAGCCGCCGCAGCCGCTTGCAGAACTGGCGGGCGGCCGCGGCCGGGTCGCGCGCGAAGTAGCTGATGCACACGGTGCGGGCGCCCCGCAGGTCCAGCCGGGCCAGCGTCTCGGCCGTCAGCGCCGCGGCGGGCCGGTGGTCGGCCGGGCGCCCCTGCAGGCTCAGCGCATGGGCCAGCATGCGGGCGGCCAGGGTGTCCACCTCCCACTTGCCGCCGATGCACACGGCCGCGGGCCGGCCGCCGGCGGGTGGCGGATGCAGCTCGGTCAGTTCGTCCAGCAGGCGGTCCATGCCGGTGACCACGCGGTGGCGGTGCTCGGCGGTGGCCACGCTGGCATGGTCGCTGGTGGCCATGCGCAGCACGGGCAGGCCGGCGTCGTCGTAGAAATTGGTCAGGTCCCCGTCGTGGGCCTGCTGGGTGGCCACCTCGATGGCCTCTTCTTCATCGCCGGCCAGCAGCCGCTGGTACAGCCGGGTGGGCGGGTCCAGCGCCGGCTGGCTGCCCAGCAGCACGTTGAGGAAGGCAAAACGCGGCAGGTGGTGGCCCACCACCAGCAGGCACACCGTCAGCGGCGTGCTCATGATCAGGCCGATCGGGCCCCACAGCGCCGTCCAGAAGGTGGCCGCCACCATCAGCGACATGGCCGACAGCCCGGTGCTGGCGCCGTACAGCAGCGGCTCCACGATGTTGTTGCTGATGAGTTCCAGCACCACGATCAGCGCCCCGGTCCACAGCACCATGTCCCAGCCGGGATCGACCGCAAACGCCAGCGCCAGCGGAAACACCGCCGCGATCATCGGGCCCACGTAGGGCACGAAGCGCATCAAGGCCGCCACCGCGCCCCACAGCAGCGCCCCCGGCACACCGATGGCCCACAGCCCCAGCGCCATCGGCACGCCGTAGCTCACGTTCACCGCCAGTTGCATCGTCAGGTAGCGGCTGATGCGGCGGCCGGCCTCGTCCATCGCATCGGTGCTGCGGTGCAGGCTGCCGCCCCACAGCCGCAACAGCCGGTCGCGCAGGTCCACCCGGTCGAGCAGCACCAGCACAGTGAACACCAGCACGATGCCGGCGGTGGCCAGCGGCTCCATGCCCACTTCCAGCCAGCCGATGGCCTGCTCCATCGGCGTGGGCGGGCGTTCTTCCACCTGCACCCGCTGCACCGCCGGGCCGCTGCGGCTGGTGGCGGCCTTGTTCACCTCGCGTTGCACGGCGTCGAAGGTGCGCACCGCGCCGTCGAACATGCCGGGCTGGCCGGCCTTGCTGCGCAGCTCGCGCAGCTTGTGCTGGATGTTGCTCTGGTAAGTGGGCAGCTGGGCGCTGAGGGCGCTGACCTGGTTGCCCAGGAACACCGCCGCCAGGCCCAGCGCGGCCAGCACGCCCACCATCACCGCCACCACCGCATACACCCGCGGCAGGCCCCAGCGCTTGAGGCGCACCACCAGCGGGTCGAGCATGAAGCCCAGCAGGAACGCCAGAAACAGCGGCATCAGGATCGCGCGACCGAAGTACAGCGCCGCGATGACCACCGCGCCGGTGATCATGGACACCAGGAGTCGCGCCTCCGGCAGCAGCGCCAGCAAGGGGCTGCCGGGGCGCGCCATCTCCTCGGGGGGCAGGTCGACCTTCTTCATGACAAGCCCTGTGGCAGGCGGCGGGCCCGCTCGGGCCGCGACCCCCTGATCAGGGCTGAGCGCCCTGGTTCAGCGGCCGGTTCAACTCAGCACATAAGCCTGCGGCAGCAGCGGCGGCGGCAGTTCGGCCTCGCCCAGCGCTTCCAGCAGGTCGATCTCCAGCCCGCGCACCAGCGCGTCCAGCGGCAGGTCGTTGTCGGCGCGGCCGAAAGGTTCTTCCAGTTCGTCGCCCAGCGCATCGAGCCCGAAGAAGGTGTAGGCGACGATGACCACCACCAACGGCGTCATCGCGCCCAGCGTGGGCGCCAGTCCAAACGGCAGCAGCAGGCAGAAGAACCAGGCGGTGCGATGCAGCAGCAGCGAATAGGCGAATGGCGTGGGCGTGCCCTTGAGCCGCTCGCAGGCCGCCTGCACCGCGGTGCATTCGTGCAGATGGACCAGCAGGCCCTGGTAGACGATGTCGGGCAGGGTGCCGGCTTGGCGCGCGGCGGCCAGGTCGTGCGCGATGCGTGCGGCAATCAGGTTGTTGGCATTGCGCGCAGCCGCCAACGCCGCCTGCTCGGCCGTGGGCAGCCAGGGCGCGGCGGCGGCCACCGCATCTTCTTCCCGCAGGCGGGCGGCCAGCGCATGGGCAAAGCCGATGCAGCGGCGCACGATGGCATCGCCCGGCCCGGGCAGCACCACCAGCACCTCGCGCGCCAGCGCCCGGCTGGCGGCCAGCAGCGCGCCCCACTGCTTGCGGGCCTCCCACCAGCGGTCGTAGCAGACGTTGTTGCGAAAGCCCAGGAACACCGACAACGCCAGCCCCAGCAACGAAAACGGCACCGCCGCCAGGTGGGCCGCGCCCAGCTGCGGCAGCCGGCCGTGCAGCCACACCGCCAGCACCGAGACGCCGGCCACCAGCGCCAGCTTGCCGGCGATGTGCGGCACGATGGAGCCGCGCAGCACGAAAAAGAGCCGCCAGGCGGCGGGGCGGGGTCGCACGATCATGGCCGATTGTGGCCGCCGCCGGGCGGCATGTGCCTTGCCGCCGGGCGTCATTCACCACCCGCCGCGCCACGCGGCCCCGCTGCCCATGACCGCCACGCTCCCCGACACCACCGAGCAGAAATGGCCCGACCGCCTGTGGGTGGTGCGCCATGGCCAGAGCGCCGGCAACGTGGCACGCGACCGGGCCGAGGCCGCCGGCCTGCCCCTGATCGACATCGCCACCCGCGACATGGACGTGCCGCTGTCGGCGCTGGGCGAACGCCAGTCGCTGGCGCTGGGCGAATGGTTCCGCGACATGCCGGCCGACGAGCGGCCGAACGTGGTGCTGTGCTCGCCCTACGTGCGCGCGCGCCAGACCACGCAGCTGGTGATGCAGGCCGCCGGGCTGAGCGACCCCGACGGTGACGGCGAGCTGCGCATCACCGTGGACGAACGGCTGCGCGAAAAGGAGTTCGGCATCCTCGACCGGCTCACGCGGCTGGGCATCACGCAGCAGCATCCGCAGCTGGCCGAGCAGCGCAGCCACGTGGGCAAGTTCTACTTCCGCCCGCCGGGCGGCGAAAGCTGGTGCGACGTGATTCTGCGGCTGCGCAGCGTGCTGGAAACCGTGACCCGCGAGCACCGCGGCGAGCGGGTGCTGATCGTGGCGCACCAGGTCATCGTGAACTGCCTGCGCTACCTGCTCGAACGCATGGACGAAGCCCAGGTGCTGGAAACCGACCGCGCCGGCGACGTGCCCAACTGCGCCGTCACCTGGTATGCCTTCGACCCCGCGCGCGGCCGCCGCGGCAAGCTGGCGCTGCAGCAGGCCAACTTCGTGCGCCCGGTGGCGGACGCCGGCGAAGCCGTGACCGCCGAGCCCGACCAGCCCGCGGCGCCGAAGTCATGAAAGCCGAACAAGCGCCCGCCGAACTGCTGGACGACGCCGCGCTGCGCGCCTGGCCGCTGCCCATGCCCGACGACAACGGCGACAAGGAGCAGCGCGGCCGCGTGCTGGTGGTGGCCGGCAGCCCGCAGATGCCGGGCGCGGCGGTGCTGGCGGCGGTGGCGGCACTGCGCGCCGGCGCCGGCAAGCTGACCATCGCCACCGCCGCCAGCATCGCGGCCGGCGTGGCGCTGGCGGTGCCTGAGGCGCGGGTGTTGCCGCTGCCCGAAACGGCCAAAGGCGGCCTGGCCTTGAACGGCGTCGACGAGCTGCAGCCGCTGCTGCCGGGCGCCTGCGCCTTGCTCTTCGGCCCCGGTCTGCAGGACGAAGCAGCCGCCATCGCCTTCGCCTGCCGGTTGCTGCCCGCATGCGGCGACCTACCGGTGGTGCTGGATGCCTACGGCATGTCCGTGGTGCGCCAGCTGCCCGAAGGCTGGCCGCTGGCAGCGCAGCTGGCGCTGACGCCGCATGCGGGCGAGATGGCCTCGCTCGCCGGCGCCGACAAGTCGGCGGTGCAGCAGCAGCCGCAGACGATGGCGCGCGAGGCCGCAAGGCGCTGGCAGGCGGTGGTGGCCCTCAAGGGCCGGCAGACCCACATCGCGGCGCCCGATGGCCGGCTGTGGCGCCATGACGGCGGCAATGTGGGCCTGGCCACTTCAGGCTCGGGCGACACGCTGGCCGGCCTGATCGCCGGGCTGGCGGCACGTGGGGCGCCACTGCCCCAGGCCTGTGCCTGGGGCGTGGTGCTGCATGCGCGGGCCGGCGAGCGGCTGACGCGCCGGCTCGGCCCGCTCGGCCTGCTGGCGCGTGAGCTGGCCGGCGAAGTGCCCGACCTGCTGCGCGAGCTGGCCGGCTGATCAGACTCAGTGGCTGCGGCTGCGCCGACGCGCCGCCAAGCCGACGGCGCCCAGGCCGGCCAGCATCAGCGCATAGGTCTCGGGCTCGGGCACCGGAGCCAGCACCAGCGAGCCTTGCAGGTTGCCGTAGCTGCCCGGCGCGCCGGTGAAGCTGCCGGTGATCTCCACTTCCAGCGGGCCGCCGTTGGTGGTGCCGATCACGCCCAGGAAGTTGCCGCCCGCGGTGGGCTGCAGCTGGAACGGCGTGCCGTTGAGCGTGACGCTGCTGAAGCTGAAGTTGGTGGCGCTGATGTCGCCGCTGATGCGGTACTGCCGACCAATTTCGCTGCCGGCGGGCTCGAAGAAGAAGTTGAAGGCGGTGTCGCCCGCGCCGATGCGCTTGACGTCGAAGAAGTAGGTTGACGACACGTCGTCGAACGAGCTGGACGGCAGCGCCACGGCGCCGGCCTGCAGGGCGGTGACGGCCAGCGCGGCGGCGGCCCACAAAGCTTGCGGTTTCATCTCACTCCTCACGGCTTGCTGCGCAATTGCAGTGGTGCGCGAAGGGCAAGCGACGTGCCTCCACGCCCCTCGACTCTCCGCTTCAGATTACTCCCCAACCGCTTGCAACGCCAGCATGCACTGCTGCCGTTTTGGCCACCGTTACGGCAAGGCACGTCGTTTGCCGGGCGTGGCGCTTCCACCACCTCGAGACCTTCCATGGCCAAAGCCTCCACCGCCGCATCCTCCGCCAAACCGCCCGCGCCCAAGGCCGTCGCCAAGGACGCCGCCAAGACACCGGGCAAGAAGGCCGCCAAAGCGGCGAGCGCCGAGGTGGCTGCGGAAAGCGCCACGACCGCCGACAAGGGCGCGCCGAAGTCCGGCGCCCAGCCGGCCGTCGAGGACAAAGGCAAGAGCACCGCACCGAAGAGCGCACCGAAGAGCGCACCCAAGGGCGCGACCAAGAGCGCCGCCAAGACAATCGCTGAGCCCGACAGCCCCGCAGCCGCCGCGCCGGCGCAAGACCCCGCCAGCAGCCGCGAACAGCGCGTGCGCGAAGCGGCCTACCACCGCTGGCTGGCCCGCGGCCAGACCGACGGCGACCACGAACGCGACTGGCTGGAGGCCGAGCGCGAGGTGGATGGCGGTGGCGATCGCGCTGCTTCGAACAAAAACGCCTAGCTGCTGCGCAGCCGCTGAAGCAGCGTCTCGCGTGCGTGGGCCACGCGCGGCTGGCGCAGCGCACTGGGCGCCCAGATCAGGTAGTAGTTGAGCTCGGTGGCTGCCACCGGCGCCGGGATCTCGGCCAATGCACCGGTGGCGATGGCCGCGCGGCACAGGTAGGCGGGCAGCACGGACCAGCCAAAACCGGCCACCAGCAGGCTGCGCAGCGAACGCAGGTCCTGACCGATCAAGGCGGGCAGCAGCGGATGGAGGGCCAGCCCGTTGCGGGCCAGCCAGTCCTCGATGATGGGCAGCTCCAGGCTGTAGGCCAGCACCGGTTCAGCCAGCAACGCGCTTTTCAGGTCGGTGGCGGCCAACACTCGCCGCGCCACGACAGGCGCGGCCACCGCCGCTGTGGGCTCACTGCGGATTAGTTCGCAGCACAGGCGTGGGTCGGTGACGGCGTAGGCAGACAGGCCCAGCTCACAGTCCCCGTCCACCAGCAGCTGCTGGATGCGGTCGCGATCGCCAGCTTGCAGCCGCACCCTGACCCCCCGCTGCAGCAAGGGTGCCAGCTCGGCAGCCACCACCTCGGCCAGGAAGTCGGCGTGACCCACCACCTGCAGCGCCCCGGCCAGCTCCACCGAGCGGGCCTTGGCCGAGGCCAGCGCCGATTCGGCCGCGTCCAGCCGATCGCCGACATCAGCCGCCAGCTCGTCGGCGGCGGCAGTGGGGCGCACACCGTGCCGCTCGCGCACGAAGAGACGGCGGCCCAGCGCAGACTCAAGGCCCGCAATGTGCTGTGACACCGCCGGCTGGGTGAGGCTGAGCCGGAGCGCAGCGGCTGTGATGGAGCCCTGGCGATACACCTCGACGAAGGTGCGCAAGCGGGTGAGCGACATGGATACAAGCATAAATTCATTGATGCCACACCGCAAAATTCAGAACTGCCAAATTTGCCGACCATCGCCTAGCATGAGATCGTTTCCAACAGACCCCGATGGCGAGTGATATGAAAAAAATCTTGATGGTGCTCACCTCCCACGACCAGCTGGGCAACACCGGCAAGAAGACCGGCTTCTGGCTCGAAGAATTTGCAGCCCCCTACTACGCCTTCCTGGACGCCGGAGCCGAGCTCGTGCTGGCATCGCCGATGGGCGGCCAGCCGCCCCTGGACCCCAAGAGCTACCTGCCCGAGTTCCAGACCACGCTCACCCACCGCTTCAAGGCCGATCCCGCGGCCCAGCAGGCACTGGCGCACACCGTGCCGCTGGACAGCGTGAAAGCCGACGACTTTGACTGCGTCTTCTACCCCGGTGGCCACGGCCCGCTGTGGGATCTGGCGGTGTCGCAGCAGTCCATCGACCTGATCCAGGCCTTCGAGCGCGCGGGCAAACCCATCGGCTTCGTATGCCACGCGCCCGGGGCGCTGCGGCATGTCAAGAAGGCCAACGGCGAACCCCTGGTGCAGGGCCGGCGCGTCACCGGCTTCACCAACGGCGAAGAAGATGCCGTCGAGCTCACCGACGTGGTGCCTTTCCTGATCGAGGACGAGTTCAAGGCGCAGGGCGGCCTCTACGAAAAAGGTCCTGACTGGGCGCCCTATGTCGTGGTCGATGGCCGCCTGGTGACGGGCCAGAACCCGGCCAGTTCGGAAGGCGTGGCCAAGGCCCTGCTGGCCCAGTTGGCCTGAAGTGCCACGACTTCTGCCAGAACGCTGCGCATGAACCTCGACCCCAACCCCGTTCACGGCGTGCTCAACCGCCTGATCAGTGCCTTCTGGCAAGGCACCGTGCAGCACCAGACGCACCTGGCGGTGATCAAGGCCCTGGGCTTGTCCAGCCTGGCGACCCAGATGCAGGCGCACATAGCCGATGAGCCGGCGACGCTGCAGCAGCTGACAGACCGCCTGCTCGACCTCGATGGTCGGCCGAGCTTCACGCTGGCGGTGCCGCAGTTGGGCAGCACCCTGCCTGAAGTGCTCCACCTCGACCTTGCCACGCAGCTGGAAGCGCGCCCCGTGCTGAATGCGGCAGCCGAGGCCGTGGCCGCCGCCCATGACGCCGTCACCCGTCGGCTGATCGAGGACATCCTGGCCGATGAAGAAGCCCACCTGTCCTGGCTGAAGAGCGAGCTCAACCTGCTTGAGCGCATGGGCGAACGGGCCTACATCGCCGGCCGCAGCTGAGCCCTCCTCGCGTTTTCGAGGGCCAAGGCCGAGGGCGTGCAGACGCCCTGGCCAGCTTGTTCACAGGTGATCAGCCCTGCGCCATCGTCGGCGAGTCCGGACCCGTCTCCGGGTCGGTGTCGGCCGCGATCGGGTCGCCCGTGGGCGTGCCGGCCGGCTCGGAGATGGTGGCCAGCGTCTGGCCCGCCACCGCGCCGCGGTCCTGCAGCGCCACGTCGCCCAGCGACAGCATGCCGGTGAGCTGGCCTTGGGCGTCCAGCACCGGCAGGCGGCGGATCTGCTGCTCCTTCATGCGCTCGACCACCAGGTCGAGGTCGTCGGTTTCCAGGCAGGTCTGCGGGTCGGGCGACATCACGTCTTCCAGCCGCGTGATGTGCAGCGGCCGTTCTTCGGCCACGCCACGCACGGTGATGTCACGGTCGGTGACGATGCCCAGCAGCGCGCCGTCGGCGCAGATGGGCACCGCGCCGATGTCCTGCTCGGCCATCAGGCGCGCGGCCTTCACCAGGCTGTCGCCCGGCGCCAGCGTGCTGGCGCCACGGGTCATGAGGTCTGCAACTTGGGTCATGGGCTGCCTCAGGCCCCGCGGTTGAAGTCGGCCAGGCCGGTGGCCGAAGGGCCGGGGCCGGACTGCGCCGAAGAGCCCGCCAGCCCGGCGCCCGAAGGCACCGCGGAAAGCCTTGCTGCATTCAAGCGCTCACCGGGGTTGCCGGTGCCGCTGCCCGCACCCGCCACGCTGCCGGCCAGGGCCGGCACCGCACTGGCCAGGCGTTGCGACCAGGCCGACCGGCCTTGCCGCGCGATGACCTTGCGGCCGAAGTACACCAGGCCGATCAGGCCGCCGAGTTTCAAGAGGTTCATGAGCCCATCCTTCAAGTGCCGTGCGGCACCGAAGGGCGCCGCCACGACGCCTGCTGGGCAGGCTGCGTGCCCGCGGTCAGGCGCCGCGCGGGGCGTCCAGCTGCGCACGCAGCCGGTCTTCCTGCGCACGCAGCTCGGGCGTCAGCGCCTCGCCGAAGTCGACGGCCTCGAACAAGGGGCGGATCTCGATCTCGCTGTCTTCCGGCATCGGGCGACAACCCGCCTTCAGAAGATTTCGACGCCGCCGGTCTTGTCGTTGTCCTGCAGGCGGCCGGCGCGCACCAGCGCTTCATGCGACCAGACCTGGTTGCGGCCCTGGTTCTTGGCGTGGTAGGTGGCGCGGTCGGCGCGCTCGAAGGCGGCCGACGGCGTGTCGCCGGCGCGCAGCTGCGTGACGCCGGCGCTGATGGTGATGTGGCCGACCTGCGGCATCTCGTGGCCCTGCACCGCCAGCCGGCAGCGGTCGAAGGCCTGCAGCGCCTCGGCCTCGGTGGCGCCGCGCAGCAGCACCACGAACTCCTCGCCGCCAAAGCGGTAGAGCCGGTCGCTCGCGCGGAAGCTGCTGTTCATCAACTGGGCCACCAGCAGCAGCACCTCGTCGCCGATCAGGTGGCCATGGCGGTCGTTGACCTGCTTGAAATGGTCGATGTCGATGACGCCCAGCCAGTGCACCGCACGGCCCTGGCCGCGGCGCCGCTCTTCCATGCCAGGGTCGGCGCCCTGCCCGTCGGCCAGCAGCTTGAAGAAGGCGCTGTCGAAGCTCTTGCGGTTGAGCAGGCCGGTCAGCGTGTCGCGCTCGCTGTAGTCCAGCAGCGCCTGGAAGTTGCCGAACACCTGCAGCATGCCGGTGACCAGCGCGGCTTCCTCGCGGGTGAGCGGGTAGCGGGTGTCCAGCTCCAGCACGCCCACCACGCGGCCGCCGGAGGCCATCGGAAAGCCGGTCCAGGCCGGCGGCCCGGCCTGGCGCTGGCGCTCGCCGCGCAACAGGCAGTGCGCGCGCGGCGGGTGGTCGTCGATCGCCGGCAGGCCGTCGAACTCCACCTGCGGCGCCTCTTCGCCCAGTTGCTCGGCCACCGGCCGGGCCTTGAGCTGCAGCCGGCTGCGCCAGCCCGGCGGCTGGGCGTCGTCGGCGCGGTACAGCGTGACGGCCTGCGGCCGCACCAGGTCGCGGATGGACTGCAGCAGGCTCAGGTCGAGCAGGTCGCGATCGCGCAGCTCCGTCAGGCGGCCCAGGTGGTCGATGGCGTTTCGCATGCGCTCCTTGCGGTGGGTCGTGCCGGGCCGGCGGTCAGCAGCTGCTGCTCGAAAAGCGCCACGGGGCGCGGCCGGTCGTGCAGGAATCCCTGCTGGAGGGTACAGCCTTGCGCCTGCAGCCAGTCGGCCTGCGCCCGCGTTTCCACGCCCTCGGCCACCGTGTCCAGCCCGAAGCGGCGGGCGATGGCCAGCATCGCCTGCACGATGGCGGCATCGTCTTCGTCGTTGGTCAGGTCACGCACGAAGTTGCGGTCGATCTTCAGCTCGTGCACCGGCAGCTGCTTGAGGTACATCAGGCTGGAGTAGCCGGTGCCGAAGTCGTCGATGGCAATGCGCAAGCCCGCATCGGCCAGCTGCCGCAGCCGCACGGGCGCTTCGCCTTCCAGCAGCACGCCTTCGGTGATCTCCAGCGTCAGCAGCCGCGGCGGCACGCCGGCCTCGCGCAGCGCATCCAGCACGAAGGGCAGGAAGCCCGGCTCGCAGAACTGCCGCGGGCTCACGTTCACCGCCATCGGCAGCTCGATGCCGCGCGCCAGCCAGCCGGCCAGCACCGCGCAGGCCTCGCGCAGCACCCAGCGGCCGATGTCGATGATCAGCGGGCCCTCTTCGGCCAGCGGGATGAACTCGGCCGGGCTCACCGGGCCACGCTGCGGGTGGGTCCAGCGCAGCAGCGCCTCGCAGGCGGCCAGGCGGCCATCGGGGCGCCACTGGCCCTGCAGCGCCAGGCTCAGGCCGCCGTGCTGCAGCGCATGGCGCAGGTCGGCTTCCAGCACCAGGCGGCCGGCCACCTTGTCGCGCATGCTGCTTTCGTACAGCCGCAGCGTGCCGCGGCCCGCGCCCTTGGCGGCGTACATGGCGGTGTCGGCCTCGCGCATCAGGTCGGTGGCCGATTCGCCCTGCAGCTTCGGAAAGCAGGTGCCGCCGATGCTGGCATGCAGGCTGAACACCATGCCGTCGATGCGCAGCGGCTCGGCCAGCACTTCCAGCAGCTTGTGGCCCACGCGCACCGCCCCGGCGGCGGCCGCCGCCTGGTCGGGCCCCAGCCAGGGCAGCAGCACCACCATCTCGTCGCCACCCAGGCGCGCCAGCGTGTCTTCGGCACGCAGCTGGCCGGCCAGCCGCTGCGCCACCGCGCGCAGCACCTGGTCGCCCACCAGGTGGCCGTAGGTGTCGTTGATGCGCTTGAAGTGGTCGAGGTCGATGAACAGCAGCGCGCCATGTTCGCCGCGCTGTGGCGCCGCCCGCAGCACCAGCGACAGGCGGTCGTTGAGCACGCTGCGGTTGGGCAGGCCGGTCAGGCTGTCGGTGGTGGCGGCGCGCTGCAGCGCGGCTTCGGCCGCCTTGCGTTCGGTGATGTCCAGGATCACGCCCGACAGGTGCAGCGCCCGGCCGTTGCCGTCACGCTCGCTGGCGGCGCCGGTGGCCATGAACCAGCGCTCGGCACCGCCGGGCATGCGCAGGCGGAATTCGGCGCGGTAGGGCCGGGCGGGGTCCTGGTCGTGCGCGGCCAGCGCGGCTTGCACCACCGGCACGTCCTGCGGGTTGACGGCCTGCCAGAACGGCGTGCGCAGCCGCGGGCTGCCGGCGGCCGGCGCGCTCACCAGGCCGCAGCTGATGGCGGCCAGGCGGTCCACCTCCACCGCGTCTTCGCCGCGCTGCCAGCGCCAGGGCGTCACGGCCGCGGCATCGATGGCCAGGTTCAGCAGCTGGCGCGAGGCGCGCTCGGCCGTCTCGTCGGCAAAGCAGGCGATGGCGCCGCGCACCGCGCCATCGGCGTCGTGCAGGGGCGCGGCGCTCATGCGCAGCCAGTGGCGCTCGCCGTCGCCGCTGCGCACGCCCATCACCATGCCGTGGCGGGGCTGGCCGTCGGCCAGGGTCAGGGCCAGCGCGCGCTGCTGCGGGGCCAGCGGGCGGCCGTCTTCGTGCACGGTGTCGCCGAAGGCTTCGTGCATGGGCACGCCCACCAGGTCGGCCAGCCGGCGGCCCAGGATCTCGGCCGCCGCCCGGTTGCCGTTGACCGCGCGGTGGTCGGGCCCGTAGACCAGCACGCCCACCGGCAAGGAATCGAACAGCGCCTGCGATTGCTCATGCTGGGCCACCAGCGCGCTGACGTCGGACACCACGGCGATGAAGCCGCGGAAGGCGCCGCCGTCGTCGTGCCAGGGCTGCAGCTCCACGTCCATCCACAGCGAGGCGCCGTTGTCGGCCTGGCTGCGGGTGCGCACGCGAGTGGGCCGGCGGTCGGCCACCGCGGCGGCCAGCTGGTCGCGCACCGGCCGGTCCTGCCGCAGGAAGGGCAGCACCGCGCCGGGCCTGAGGCCGCGGCTGGCCGGCATCACCACGCCGGTTATGCGGCTGAAGGCGGCATTGGCCCATTCGATGCGGTTGTCGGGCCCGGTGATCAGCACGCCGTGGCTGGTGTGGCGGGCCACCACGGCCAGGCGTTCCAGCTCGGCCTCGGCCAGTTGATGGCGCTGGCGCATGCAGCGCAGCTCCAGCAGCTGGGTCAGCTGCCGCGCCAGGCGCAGCAGCGTGTCGCGGCCCTCGTCGGTCAGGGTGCGCGGCCGGGTGTCCATCACGCACAAGGTGCCGATGGCATGGCCCTCGGGCGTGCACAACGGCACGCCCGCATAAAAGCGCAGCTGGTAGGCGCCGGTGACCAGCGGGTTGCCGGCAAAGCGCGCATCCAGCCGGGTGTCGGGCACTTCCATCAGACCCTGGCCGCAGATGGTGTGGCCGCACAGCGAGAGCTCGCGCGGCGTCTGCGCGAGCGTCAGGCCCACCTGGGCCTTGAACCACTGGCGATCGCCATCGATCAGCGTGACCAGCGCCACCGGCGTGCCGGCGGCGCGTGCGGCCAGCACCGCGAAGTTGTCGAAGGCGGCTTCCGGCGGGGTGTCGAGCAGGTCGCAGTCCCGCAGCGCGGCCAGCCGGGCGGGCTCGTCGTCAGGGAGGGGCGCTGGGAGATAACCGGGGTACTTCATCGAGCCTGCACATGCCGCGGTCATCCAGTGCCGCATGCGGTTATCGGCCGGGCTTTGCAGCAGGTTGAGCCGCGGCGCCCAGGTGTAACAGGGGTGCGCTTCAGCGGTAGAAGGGCTCCACCTTGCCCTTGAGCTGCAGCAGCAGCGGCCGGCCCTTGCGGTCCAGCGTCTTGCCGGCAGGCACCTTCACCCAGCCGGCGCTGACGCAGTACTCCTCGACGTTGGTCATCTCCTTGCCATTGAAGCGGATGCCAATGTCGTGCTCGAACACCGCGGCCACATGGTGCGGGCTGCGGGGGTCGATGGACAGGTGGTCGGGCAGCGGGGGCCGGTTGTCGGCGTCGGTCATGGTGGTGAAAGGCTTGAAGGTGACAAAGGCGGCCGGACGGCGCGCCGCTGCGCGCGATTGTGCCGCCGCCCACCCGCCGGCTTGACGGCCCGATGACAGCACGCTTGTTGTTTCAGACGCTACACCCCGTGATGAAGTACTTGCCGGCGTGTCTATCCCTAAGACAATAGTTGCGTTGTAACTGCCCCGGCTCATGCCGTTCGAGCCGCGCCGCCATGTCCGCCGATCCAGCAGTCCTCGGGTCCGATCCTGGCGCCGCGGCATTGGGCATGCCCGGAGCAGTGCCGGGCTGCGCCGCCTTGCACAAGCTGCCGGCCGCGGTGTTCCTGCTGCACCAGTCGGAGCTGGGCCACTGGAGTTTCCCTTTTGCCAGTGACGCGCTGCAGCGCATCTTCATGATTCCCGCGGCCCGCCTGGCCGCCGATGCGGGCGTGGTGGCCGGCAGCATTCCCCCGGAAGACCTGGCGCAGCTCAAGCGCCAGCTGGCGCAGGCGCTGGAACTGGGCCAGACCTGCCGTTGCCGGCTGCGCATCCGCCCGGCGGGTGTGCACCAGGGCTGGTACGAGCTGGTGGCCGCGCCCGAGCTGCTGCCCACCGGCGGCACCCTGTGGCACGGCCTGCTGACCGACGTGACCCACCAGCAGCGCCGCCAGGAAGAGCTGCGCACCCAGCAACGCCGCTGGCGCCAGGCGGTGCGGGTGGCCGACCTGGGCCTGGTGGAGTACGAGCCCGCCCAGGCCCGGCTGCGGCTGGACGAAGTGGCCTGCCGCCACCATGGCCTGGCCGCCACGCCCGCCTGGCTGCCGCTGGCCGACTGGCTGGCGCTGCTGGCGCCCGACGACCGCCTGCTGGGCCATGCGGCGCTGACCTCCACGCCGGTGGCCGGCGCGGTCGAGCGGCTGCACCTGCGGCTGCCACTGCCCGACGGCCGCCTGCAGACGCTGGAGCTGGTGCTGCAGCAGGCCGACGACGGCGACCTGCTGGTGGGCACCTGCCGCGTGGCCGAGGCCGAGCGTCTGCCCCAGGCCGTGCGGCCCGAAGCCGCACATGCCGCGCCGACGCTGCCGCACGATGCGCCGGCCACCGACGCCCACGCCGGCCACGGCAGCGAAGCCGCGCCGCTGCAGCTGCAGCCGCTGCAGCGCGAGTTCCTCTCGCGCATCAGCCATGAGCTGCGCACGCCGCTCAACGGCGTGCTGGGCTTTGCGCAGCTGATGGCGCAGGACCGGGCGGCGCCGCTGCCGGCCACGCAGCAGCAGCGGCTGGAAGTCATCCGCCAGTCGGGCGCGCGGCTGATGGGCATGATCGACCAGCTGCTGGACGTGCGCGGCCTGGAAGAAGGCCGCACCCTGCTGCGCCCCACCCCGCTGGACCTGCGCGAGCCGCTGCGCCGCTGCCTGGAACGGCTGGCCCCGCTGGCCCGCGAGCGCCAGGTGGAGGTGGTCGACGAAGTGCGGCGCGACACGCCGCTGCTGCTGGCCGATGGCGACGCGCTGGCCCGCGTGCTGGAGAACCTGCTGTCCAACGCGCTGCAGTACAACCGGCCCGGCGGCCAGGTGCACCTGCACCTGGCGCTGCGCGGCCGCCAGGCCATCCTGGCGGTGGAAGACACCGGCCGCGGCATGTCGCCGCAGCAGCTGTCGCGGCTGTTCGATCCGCTGCAGCGGCTGGATGCCCCCGGCCAGCCGGGCCAGGGCTGCGGCCTGGGCTTGGTGATCGCACGCCAGCTGGTGCAGGCGATGGACGGCAAGCTGCGGGTGCAGAGCAAGCCCGGTGTGGGCACGCGGGTGGAGCTGCAACTGCCGCTGGCCGAGCGCCGCGTGGCCACGCCGCCACCGCAGCCGCCGGCCGACCCGCGACAGCGCATCCTCTACATCGAGGACGACCCGGTGAACACGCTGCTGATGCAGCACCTGATCGAAGGCCAGCCCGGCTGGCGCCTGATCACCGCGGCCACCGGCACCCAGGGCCTGGCGCTGGCCCGCAGCGAACGGCCGGCGGTCATCCTGCTGGACCTGCACCTGCCCGACATCAGCGGCCAGCAGGTACTGCAGGCGCTGCGCGGCGATGCCCTCACCCGCGACATTCCCTGCGTGGCGGTGAGCGCCGATGCCCGCACCGACGCGGCGGCCGGGCGCGCGGCCGGCGGCTTCGATGCCCGCTGGAACAAGCCCATCGACGTGGACGAGGTGCTGGGCGGCCTGCGCAGCCTGCTGGCCGGCCCGCCGCCGCAACGCCTGCAAGGCCATGGCTGACCGCCGGTGGGGGACGCCGGCTTGAGCCGCGTGGGCGGCACCTACCGCAGCCTGTGGGCGGTGTGCGGGCTGTTGATCCTGGCCAGCTGGCTGGCCACCGGCGTGGCGCTGTGGCGCAGCCGCTCCGACGCCATCGGGGACTGGCGCAACTCGCTGGCCATCCAGTCGGCCATGGCCGCGCAGCATGCCGACCAGACGCTGGCCGCCGCCGACGCGGTGCTGGCGCGGGTGGTGCAGCAGGTGGCCGCGGCCGCGCCCGAGGACGAAGCCGCCTTCCGGCGCCTGGTGGGCTCACGCGCGATGCACGAGATGATCCGCGACCGCCGCAACGACCTGCCGCAGATCGACGTGGTGTCCATCACCGACGCCGAAGGCCAGCTGCTGAACTTCTCGCGCAGCTATCCGGTGCCCGACATCAGCCTGGCCGACCGCGACTACGTGGCCAGCCACCGGGCCGACCCTTCGCTGCAGGTGCACCTGTCGCAGCCGGTGAAAAACCGCGGCACCGGCACCTGGACCTTCTACCTCTCGCGCAAGCTCACCAGCCCCGACGGCGCGCTGCTGGGGCTGGCGCTGGTGGGCATCGAAAGCAGCTACTTCGAGTCGTTCTACGGCAGCCTGGGCATGGAATGGGACTCGACCGCCATCCTGCTGCTGCGCCGCGACGGCGAGCTGCTGGCCCGCATGCCGCACAACGAAGCCTTCATGGGCCGCAGCTTCCGCGAAGGCGCCACCTTCCGCTGGCTGCAGGCGCAGCAGGCGCTGAAAAGCAGCCGCGGCCAGCCGGTGCCCAGCACCGAGCTGCTGGCCTCGCCGCGCATCACCGACCCCAGCGACCAGCGCCTGCGCATCGTGGCGCCCAAGGTGTCGAGCCTGTACCCGATGGTGGTCAACATCATGGTCAGCGACACCTTGTTCCTGCGGCAATGGCGCTCCACCCGCCACTGGATCATCGGCAGCACGCTGGTGTTCAACCTGCTGGTGGTGGCCGCGGCGGCCTGGATCGTGCGGCTGGCGCGGCGGCGCCAGGAAACCCTGGCCGAGCTGGAGTCGGCCCGCCATGCGGCCGAGTCGGCCAGCCGCACCAAGTCGGCCTTCCTGGCCAACATGAGCCACGAGATCCGCACCCCGATGAACGGCGTGCTGGGCATGACCGAGCTGCTGCTGGACACGCCGCTGACCCCCCGCCAGCGCGAGCTGGCCAGCGCCGCCTACGGCGCCGGCACCTCGATGCTGCAGATCATCAACAACATCCTCGACATCTCCAAGATCGAGGCCGGCAAGCTGGAGCTGGAGTCGATCGACTTCAACCTGCACGGCCTGCTGAGCGAACAGTGCAGCCTGTTCCGCGAGGCGGCCCAGCGCAAGTCGCTGCGCCTGTCGCACCGGGTGGACCCGCGCCTGCCCGACCGCGTGCGCGGCGACCCGCTGCGCCTGGGCCAGGTGCTGAGCAACCTGCTGGGCAATGCCATCAAGTTCACCGAAGTGGGCGAGGTGCTGCTGACGGTGGAACTGCTGGACGAGGACGCGCAGGGCCACCGGCTGCGCTTTGCGGTGCGCGACACCGGCATCGGCATCGAGCCCGCGCTGCGCGAGCAGCTGTTCCAGCCCTTCGTGCAGGGCGATGGCTCCACCTCGCGCCGTTACGGCGGCACCGGCCTGGGGCTGGCCATCTCGCAGGAGCTGGTGATGCTGATGGGCGGCCGCGTGTCGGTGGACAGCATGCTGGGCGTGGGCTCCACCTTCGCTTTCGAGCTGCCGCTGGGCCGCGCCGCCGCCACCGACGAGCCGGCGGTGTCCGGCGCCACGCCGCCGCCCGCGGCGCGCCACAGCGCCAGCCTGGCCGGCCACCGGGTGCTGCTGGCCGAAGACAACCCGATGAACGTGATGGTGGCGCGCGCGATGCTGGAAAGCCTGGGCCTGCAGGTGGACGTGGCCAGCGACGGCGCGCAGGCGGTGGCGCTGGCCCTGCAGCCCGGCCCCGGCTACGACCTGGTGCTGATGGACTGCCAGATGCCCGAGATGGACGGCTTCGAGGCCACCCGCCACCTGCGGGCGCGCGGGCTGCGCATGCCGGTTGTGGCCCTGACCGCCAATGCCATGGCCGGCGACCGCGAGCACTGCCTGGCCCAGGGCATGAACGACTACCTGTGCAAGCCCTTCACCCGCGAGGCGCTGGCACAGCTGCTGCAGCGCTGGATCGCGCCGGCTGGCGATACGCTTTAGGCCATGAACCGCCTTGCCACCGAATGCCAGCGCCTTTTTCTGCCCACCCCCGCGCCTGACGCCGCACCGCCAGCCGACCCGGTGCAGGCCCTGGTCGATGCACAAGGCCGCGTGCGCGCCGCGGTGCTGGAAGTGGCCCGGCCGGCCGACTGGCAGGCGCTGTCGGCGGTGTGGCGCGGCGTGCAGGCCGATCTGGGCCTGCCCGAGCCCGCGGTGGCGGTCAACGGTCGCGACGGCCTGCAGCTGTGGTTCTCGCTCGCGCAGCCGGTGCCGCTGGCCCAGGCCCGGGCCTGGCTGGACGGCCTGCGCCGCCGCTACCTGGGCGAGCTGCCGCTGGCGCGTGTGGGCCTGCTGCCGCAGCCGGCCGCCGCGGGTGAGGCGCCGCACTGGGGCCAGGCCGCCGCGGTGCTGCGCCAGCAGCCCGAGGGCGACTGCTGGGCTGCCTTCGTCGCGCCCGACCTGGCGGCGGTGTTTGCCGACACGCCCTGGCTGGACCTGCCGCCCGGCGCCGAAGGCCAGGCCGAGCTGCTCAGCCGGATGCGCCCGATGCCCCACGCCGCCTTCACGGCGCTGCTGGCCGAATGGCGCCCGGCGGCCCCTCCACCGCCCGCCAGCCCGCCGCCCGCGGTCGGCGATGCCGCCCCTGCCGCCGACCTGGCAGCGCCTGAGCAGGCGCGCCAGTTCCTGCTGCGCGTGATGCACGACGACGGCGTGGCGATGGCCTTGCGCATCGAAGCGGCCAAGGCCTTGCTGGTCGCACCCGGCGCCCCCTGAAGGCCCGCGGCCGCCGCTGGGCCGAACGGACCGGCGGCCCCGATGCGTCGTCATCGCGGGGGCACATGAGGCCACCACACTCGATGCGCGCCCCGTGCGCCCACAAGACGACAACATCGAGGAGTTCCCATGTCTTTTGTACCCCTGCTGGCGGCCGCTGGTGCCGCGCTGCTGCTGGCCGCGCCGGCCCAGGCCGCTGCTGCCACCTGGTCGCTGACGCAGACCGACCGCTACGACTACTTCGACGCCAGCTTCACCGGCGTCTACCGCACCCAGGGCGTGGCCTTCAACGGCAACGAGTGGCTGTTCTCCTGGCAGTACGGCCTGGAGCGCACCGACCTCGGCTTCAAGTCGCTGCAGCGCACCGGCTCGGTGGAGCTGCCTTCGCTGAACATCAAGACCGGCATCCCGGCCGAGCTGGCGGCCCAGGGCTTCGACCACATCGGCGACATCGACGTGGCCAACGGCATCCTCTATGCGTCGCTGGACTCCGAAGCCGGCGACTACAAAAACGGCCACGTCGCCCTCTTCAACGCCAAGGACCTGAGCTACACCGGCAAGCTCTACCAGCTCAACGGTGCCCCCAGCAATCCGCACGACGACGTGGCCAGCTGGGTGGCGGTGGATGCCGCCGCCGGCCTGGGCTACGGCAAGGAATGGCGCAACGGCAACACCATCAACGTCTACAACCTCAGCGACTGGAGCTTCAGCCACACGCTGACGATGGATGCCTCGATCCGCAACATCCAGGGCGCCAAGGTGTTCGATGGCGCGATGTACATGTCGTCCCACAACGGCGACAAGTCGGTGTACCGGCTCGACCTGGCCAGCGGCCATGTGGAGGAGCTGTTCCGCCTGCCGGTGATGGCCGGCGCCCGCAACGAGACCGAAGGCATCGCGCTGCGCGCCCTGCCCGGCGGCGGCGCCGAGATGCTGGTGGAGATGATCGTCGAGCCCAACGGCAACGCGCTGGGCACCTACGTCAACGTCTTCCACTACACGCTGGCACCGGTGCCCGAGCCCGGTACCTATGCGCTGATGCTGGGTGGCCTGGCCGCACTGGGTGCCTTCGCCCGCCACCGCCGCAACCGGGGGTGAAGACAGGGCAGGCGTGACATGCGCATGACACATGCAGACGCCAAGCTGACGGAAAACGTCAGGAGGTTGCATGAAATCACGCTTGTCCCTGTCCGCGCTGGCCGCGGGCGCCCTGCTCTCCCTCGGCCTGGCCGGCCCTGCCTCGGCGGCCGGGCTGGACCTGGGCCGCTACAGCCTGTCCAGCACCTTTGCGCTGCCCACCAGCACCGCCTCGGAGTCGTCGGCCATCACCTGGAACTGGGACAGCGACACGCTGTTCGTGCTGGGTGACGAAGGCGACCACATCACCGAACTGAGCCGCAGCGGCCAGGTGCTGGGCAGCATGGCACTCAGCGGCTTCAGCGATACCGAAGCCCTGACCTACACCGGCAAGGGCGGCTTCGTCATCGGCGAAGAACGGCTGCAGGACGTCTACCAGCTCAGCTACCAGGCCGGTGCCACGGTGGCGCGCGGGTCGCTGAAGTCGGTGTCCCTGGGCCCGACGGTGGGCAACGTGGGGCTGGAGGGCATCTCCTTCGACCGCAGCAACGGCCAGTTCGTGACGGTGAAGGAAAAGAGCCCGCAGGCGGTGCAGTTCGGCAGCATCGACTTCGACAGCGGCACCCACACCATGACCTCGCTGTTCACGCCCAACCTGGGCGTGCTCGACCTCTCGGACGTGCAGGTGCTGCCAGGCAGCGGCAACCTGCTGATCTTCAGCCAGGAATCGAGCCGGCTGCTGGAGGTCTCGCGCAGCGGCATGGTGCTCAGCAGCCTGGACTTCAGCGCCATCAGCAGCAGCACCGAAGGCGTGACCATCACCGCCGACGGCACCATCTACCTGACCGACGAAACGCCCAACGTCTACGTCTTCAGCGCCGCGCCGGTGCCCGAGCCCGAGACCTATGCGCTGATGCTGGCCGGCCTGGCCGCCATCACCTGGCTGGCCCGTCGCCGCAGCGCCTGAACTCCCTCACTCACCCGTCTATACAACATGAAAACCACCCTCTCCCTGCTGCTGGCGCTGGCCGCGGGCACCGCACAGGCCGCACCGTCCGTCGCCATCACCGAATGGATGTACAAGGGCGGCGTCGGCGAATTCGTCGAGTTCACCAACCTGGGCAACGCGCCCGTCAGCCTGGTCGGCTGGAGCTTCGACGACGACAGCCGCCTGGCCGGTGTGCTCAACCTGTCGGCCTTCGGCACCCTGGCGGCCGGCGAATCGGTGCTGATCACCGAGACCGAGGCCGACGTGTTCCGCGCCGACTGGGGCCTGGCCGCCAGCGTCAAGGTGATCGGCAACTACACCAACAACCTGGGCAACGGCGACGAGATCAACCTGTTCAACGCCAGCGGCACGCTGGTGGACCGGCTGACCTACGACAAGACCACGGTGGTCACCAGCGAGGTCAGCGGCCGGCCGGGCAGCTTCACGGTGCTGGGCGCCAACCAGGTGTCGGGCTGGGTGTTGTCCGCCGTGGGCGACAGCGAAGGCTCGTGGCGCTC
>CAKZXL010000062.1 GCA_937883885.1 uncultured Aquincola sp.
ATGAACCCCTGCCCTTGCGGCTTTCTGGGCGCGCCGGCCGGGCACTTGCGCGCCTGCCGCTGCACGCCCGACCAGGTGGCCCGTTACCAGGGCCGGCTGTCGGGGCCGCTGCTGGACCGCATCGACCTGCAGGTGGACGTGCCGGCCATCGCCCCCGCGCAGCTGATGCAGGCGCCCGAAGGCGAGCCCAGTGCCGTGGTGGCCGCGCGTGTGGCCGCGGCCCGCGAGCGCCAGCGGGCCCGCCAGGGCTGCATCAATGCCGACCTGGGCCCGGCCGAGGTGCCGCTGCACTGCGCGCCCGACGCCGCCGCCAGCGCCCTGCTGCAGCGCGCCGCCGAGCGGCTGGGCTGGTCAGGCCGCGGCCTGCACCGCACCCTCCGCGTGGCCCGCACCCTGGCCGACCTGGCCGGCGCCGACACCATCGGCATGACCGAGATGGCCGAGGCGCTGCAGTACCGGATGGCGGTGATCGGCAGCTGAAGAACGCCTGGCAGCCGGCCCGCGCGGGCTGGCTCAGTGCGCCACGGCCAGCAGGTCGGCATCGGTCAAGGTGCGCAGAAAGGCGGCCAGGGCCTTCACGTCCGCCTCCGTCAGGCGGGCCTGCCCGTGCGGGCCGCGCCCGAACGGCGCCTCGGTGTTGACGTTGTCGCGGTAGCGCGCCGGCAGGTCGTCGAAGCGATGGACGCGGCCAGCGGGGCCACGCGGGTACACCCGGGCCGGGTGCACGTCGCGCTCGGCATAAAAGCGCACCGCGTCTTCCAGCCGGTGATACACGCCGTTGTGGAAGAAGGCCTGGCGCACCGCCACGTTGCGCAGGCTGGGCGTCTTGAAGAGGCCGCAGTACTCGGGATGGTCCTTCAGGTCGGTGCGCAGCGGCCCGCACAGGCCGAGGTCGACAAAGGCCGGGTCGGCATTCGCGGCGATGCGGCGGTTGCGCGGCACGGCCAGGGCGATCAGCCCATGGTCGGTGAACTCCGGAAACACCCCGCGCTTGATGGCGCCCGGATGGCACTGGAAGCAGTTGCCCTTGTTGGGGTCGTTGAACACCGCCAGCCCGCGGCGCTCGGCGGCGCTCAGGTCCGCCCGGCCGCGCAGGAAGTCGTCGTAACGGCTGCTGTAGGGGTAGAAGTCGGCCGGGCTCTGCTGGAACACCTCCAGCGCCCACAGCAGCCCCTTCCAGGCCTTGTCGGGCTGGGCCAGCACCTGCGGCCCGAAGGTGCGGCGAAAGTCCGCCGCGCTGGGCGATGCCGCCAGACGGGCGACCACCTGGGCAGTGTCGTGATTGGCCATCTCCAGCGGCGACAGCAGCGGCAGCGCGGCCTGCTCGTGTGTGGAGTCGGCCCGCCCGTCCCAGGTGCGCCCGCCGGTCGGCCCCTGGTCGATGCCGTCGTTGCCATCGGTGTCGTTGAAGTGTTCGCTGAAGGGCGGCGTGGCCTGCCGGTAGCGCAGTGAAGGCACCGCCCGCAAACCCTGCTGGCGGCCATCGGGCCCGCCCAGCTGCACCGACAAGGCATTGGCAGGCCCGTAGCCATGCAGCGGGCTGTGGCAGCTGGCGCAGCTCATGCGCCGCGAGGCCGACAGCGCGGGCTCGTTGAACAGGCGCCGGCCCAGCTCGGTCAGCTCGGCCGCCGTGGGTTGGCGCTCGAACGTCGTGCCGTAGAAGGGCTGCGCTTGGTCGGCCGGCGCGGCCGAGCACGGCGCCCACCACGCGCCCGCCACCAGCAGCACCAGCTGCACTGCCATCGCTACGAATCTCACCGGCCCGGCCCTCTGGATGAACACCACCCGTTTGTAGAAGCAGCCGATGGCATCGGCATGACACATCGCCGTCATACAGGCCCGCCAACCTGTCGCTCCGCTGTACAGGTGCGGGTTGTGGTCGTGGCGGCCGCGCATGTAACTCCGCTGTCATGGAGGCTCTGAAGACTGCATTGCAGCCTTCCGCCAACTTCCTGCACACGCCACCATGCACAGCCGCCCCCTGGTCCACCGCCTCGTGTTGTTCGCGACACCCTTGACCGCATTGGCCTTGAGCGCCTGCTTCGGCGGCAGCGACGGTCCTGACACCACCACCGCCCTGCGCGCCAAGGTCAAGAACGTGGTGGTCATCTACGCCGAGAACCGCAGCTTCGACGGGCTGTACGGCAACTTCCCGGGCGCCAACGGACTCGGCAGCCTGTACGGCGCCAACGGCCAGTTGACCTCTGCCTACGTGCCGCAGAAGGACCGCAACGGCAGCGTGCTGGCCACCCTGCCGCAGACCTGGGGCGGCGTGACCGCCGGTGGCGTGACGCCCGTGGTCACGCAGGCGCAGAGCGCGGGCCTGGCCAACGCGCCTTTCTCGATCGAGACGGCTTTCCAGGCCAGCGCCAATGCCACGCTCACCACCAGCACCGTCACGCGCGACCTGTACCACCGGTTCTTCGAGAACCAGATGCAGATCGATGGCGGCGCCAACGACATGTTCGCCGCCTGGTCGGACGCGGGCGGTCTGACCATGGGCCACTTCGACACCAGCCAGTCGGCCATGTACAAGCTGGCGCAGCAGTACGTGCTGGCCGACAACTTCTTCCAGGGTGCGTTCGGCGGCTCGTTCTTGAACCACCAGTACCTGATCTGCGCCTGCGCGCCCGAGTACCCGGGCGCCGACACCACGGCCGCGGCGCCCACCATCGCCGTGCTCAACAAGGACGCCAACGGCAAGTACACCCCCACGCTGACCACCAGGCCCACCAGCCCGGCCTCGGCGCTGGACGGCCCGCCCAGCTATGTGCTCAGCGGCAACATCACGCCGGCCAACTACTTCGGCGATGTCAAGTTCTAC
>CAKZXL010000063.1 GCA_937883885.1 uncultured Aquincola sp.
CGCCACGGTGAAGCCGCCGGTGTAGCAGTAGCAGTTGAGCACCCGCTGTACGCCGAAGTGCGACACCAGCTCGGCGAAGCGGGCGCGGTTGTCGCGCTGGTCGAGGTAGAAGCCGGTCTTGTGGCCCAGGGCCACGTCCAGGTTCAAGCGCCAGTCGTGCTCATGGATCACCAAGGCGCTGTGGTCGTCGTGCTCGGCCTGTGGCGTGCGACGCAGCCAGCCGCTGGCATGGGGCAGGCCTTCCAGCTCGCGCACGCTGGCGTCCGACCGTTCGTACAGCCGCGTGGCGCCGGTGATTTGCAGCAGCAACTCCGCGATCACCGGCTTCCAGCGTTCCACGCCGGTGGCCAGGAACTGCGCGCTCAGCGTGCTGCCGTACTGGTCCACCACCAGACCGGGCAGGCCGTCGGCCTCACCGTGCACCAGGCGCTTGCCGTCGCTGGCAATCGGCAGCCGCTCACGCAGCGCAATGGCGGTGCGCAGCCGGCGCTCGAAGAAGGCGCGGTCGATGCGCTCCTGCTCATCGAAGCTCCAGGCCCGCAGGCGGATGGTGGATTCAGGGCTGTAGGCGGCCCAGGCCAGAAAGCGGCCTTCGGCGCTTTCCACCCGCACGGTTTCACCCGCATCGGCCTTGCCGCTGGCCACGCTGCCGGCAAACACCCAGGGATGGCGCCGCAGCAACGAGCGGTCGCGGCCTTCGCGCAGCTTGATCTTTTTCATCCGGCGATTGTCGCCGGCAGGTCCGGAAGGAGCCGGAAACCGTCAGCCGCGAGGCGCGGGCGCGGCGGTCTGCTGGCTGACGGGCACGGGGGCCGCCGGCTGCGGCTGGGCAGTGACGGTGGGCGCCACCAGCGGCGCAGCGTTGGCCTGCGGTGCTTCCACCGCGCGATAGAGGCCCGCGAGCGCAACGCCCAGCACGACGGTGCCGACGAAGGCGACGAGGCAGGAGATGGGGTCTTTGTTCTTCATGGGAGTGCTCACCGGTACCTGGGGCACCGGGACCGCGATTCAAGCACCGCGCTTGCGTGCGCGGGGATGGGCGGCATCGTAGACCTTGGCCAGATGCTGGAAATCGAGCCGGGTGTAAACCTGTGTGGTGGCAATGCTGGCATGGCCCAGCAGCTCCTGCACCGCGCGCAGGTCGCCGCTGGACTGCAGCAGGTGCGACGCAAAGCTGTGCCGCAGCATGTGCGGGTGCACGTGCACCGGGAGACCGGCCTGCAGGGCCAGCGCCTTCAGCCGCGCGCGCACCTGGCCATCGGTGATGCGGCCGCCTCGCTTGCCCACCAGCAGCGCCGGCTCGCCGGCCTTGGCCAGCTGGCCGCGCACGGCCAGCCAGTCGTCCAGCGCCTGGCGGGCTGCGCTGCCCACCGGCACGCTGCGCCGCTTGCTGCCCTTGCCCAGCACATGGGCGGTGGCTTCGCCGCCCGGCTCGCGGTCGATCCAGCCCACCGCCTCAGCGCTGCCGGCCACGTCCAGCGCCACCAGCTCGCCCACACGCAGGCCGCAGCCATACAGCAGCTCGACGACGCAATGGTCGCGGGCGCGCATTGCCGGGTCTGGGGCGGTGGGCTCATGCTCGGCCAGCGCCACCGCATGGTCCACCGACAAGGCCTTGGGCAGCGGCCGGCCGGCCTTGGGCGCACGCACACCTTCCACCGGGTTGCTGCTGATCTTGCGGTTGTCGCCCCACCAGCGGTACAGCCCCCGCCAGGCCGCCAGCACGATGGCGATGCTGCGCGGCGCCAGGCCCTGGCCATGCAGCTGCGCGGCCCAGCGGCGCACATGGTGGCTTTGCACCTGCAGCAGCGGCACCGGGTGCGCCTGCGCGGCCCGCACCAGGCGGCGCAGCGCCTCGGTGTACAGCGTGAGGGTGCGCGGTGCCAGGCGGCGTTCGACCTGCAGGTGCTGCAGCCAGGCCTGCAGCTCGTCAGGCAACGCAGCCTGCGGCTCGGTGGCAGGCTCGGCCGCAGCGGTCATCAGGCGGCGGGCGGCAGCAGGCGCGA
>CAKZXL010000064.1 GCA_937883885.1 uncultured Aquincola sp.
CCTGCCCCCGGTGCTGCCCGACCTGCTGCAAGGCACGCCGCACCCGGTGCGCGGCGGCCTGACGCTCAAGCCCTACGAGGTGCTGTGGCTGGACGTGGCGGGCGCGGCCGGCGGTTGAGTCGCTGTGCAGCCAACTGGCGAGCAAGGCCGGGCGGCTATATTGAGGCCTTGTTCGCTTGAAGTCGGAGCCGGCGATGCCTACCAGCACCACCATGACCGTTCACCTGACCGAGATGAGCGACTATTTGCGCGACCTGATCCGGCGCGACATGGAGCGCGCGGATCAGGCAGCGGTCGACCGCTTGAAGGCGGAGCTCACCCAGGCGTTTGCTGCGCCCGAGTCGGCGTACCGGAGCTTGACGGCCGCCGATGTGATCGCCCGCAACGCCAAGCCTGCCAAGGCAGGTTGAGCCATGGCGGCCGTCCGCGTTCGGCCTGTTCGAGGCGTTTGACCGCATCGAGTCGCACGGGGTGATGTCAAGGCCGATTCCGGCGTCGCTGGGTGTGTCGGGGTTCTTCTTCCGCTACCGCAGCCACTTCGTGTATTGGAAGCGCCTGTCCAACGGAGACATCGGCATCGTCACGGTGCTGCATGAACGCATGCACCGTACAGCGAGACTTCAGCAGGAGTTTGCCGGCTTGCACGCCGGGCCGGCATCCGATCTCGGTTGATTGGCCTTCGCCGGTCCGCTCACCCCAGCAACCGACTGCGCACCCCGCTGCACCCGCTGGCCTGCTCGTAGGCATGGCCCATCTGCAGCACGGCCAGGTCGGCGCGGGGTGGGCCCATCAGCTGCAGGCCGATGGGCTGGCCTTGCGGGCCGAAGCCGGCGGGCATGCCCAGCACCGGCAGGCCGGCCAGCGTGCCGCCGATCACCACCTCCATCCAGCGGTGGTAGGTGTCCATCGCACGGCCGTTGATCTCGTGCGGCCAGTCCAGCGAGGCGTGGAACGGAAACACCTGCGCCGAAGGCAGCAGCAGGAAGTCGAAGCGCTCGAACTGCTCGCGCAGCGCGTGGTACCAGGCCGTGCGGTCGGCCGAGGCGTGCATCACCTCGGCGGCCGTCAGGCGCAGGCCGTTTTCCACTTCCCACACCGCCTCGGGCTTCATCAACGCGCGCTTGGTGGGGTCGGCATGCCAGGCGCCTTGGGCATGCGCCACCAAGGCGCCACGCAGCGTGAGCCAGGTGCGCCACAGGCGCTCCATGTCGAAGAAGGGCGCCACCGGCTCCACGTGGCAGCCGATGGCCTCGAAGTGTTTCAGCGCCTGGGCGCAGGTCTCGAGCACGCCGGGTTCGGTGGCCAGGTGGCCGCCGTGGTCGGCCAGCCAGCCGATGCGGGCACCGCGCCAGTCGCGGTCCAGCGGCTGGCTGAAGGGCGTCACGTCGGTGTCGAGTGACAGCGGCGAGCGGGCGTCCCAGCCGGCCTGCACCGCCAGCAGCTGCGCCACGTCGGCCACGGTGCGGCCCATCGGGCCTTCGGTGCCCAGCTGCTGCAGGAACTGCTCGGGCGCCGCCGGGCCGCGCGGCACGCGGCCGAAGGAAGGGCGCAGGCCGAAGACGTTGTTCCAGCCGGCCGGGTTGCGCAGCGAACCCATCATGTCGCTGCCATCGGCCACCGGCAGCATGCGCAGGGCCAGCGCCACCGCGGCGCCGCCGCTGCTGCCGCCCGCGCTCAGCCGCGGGTCGAAGGCATTGCGGGTGGTGCCGAACACCCGGTTGTAGGTGTGCGAGCCCAGGCCCATCTCGGGCGTGTTGGTCTTGCCGATGAAGATGGCGCCGGCGCGGCGCATGCGCTCGACCACGATGGCGTCTTGCGTGGGCACGTGGTGCTGCAGGATCAGGCTGCCATGGGTGCTGCGGATGCCGGCCACGTCGGCCAGGTCCTTGGGCGCCTGCGGCATGCCGTGCAGCCAGCCCATCGGCTCGCCACGGGCCAGCTGCGCGTCGCGCTCATCGGCCTCGGCCAGCAGCTGCTCGGCCGGCTGCAGCGAGACGATGGCATTGGCCTGCGGATTGAGCCGCTCGATCTGCGCCAGGTGGGCCACCATCACCTCGCGGCACGACACCTCGCGCCGGCCGATGGCCTCGGCCAGCCGGGTGGCCGGCCAGTCGCACAGCTCAACCACGACACTCATCGCGCGCCTTCGCCGGCCATCTGCGCCACCCAGTCGCGGATCAGGTGGCCGGCGATGGAAAAGCGCGGCGGGATGCCGGGCAATGCATCGAGCGGGTACCAGGCGGCATGCTCGATCTCTTCGGGCTGCGGCACGATCTCGCCGCCGTCCCATTCGGCGGTGAAGGCCACCATCAGGCTGTGCGGAAACGGCCAGCTCTGGCTGCCGAAGTAGCGCAGGTTCTTCACCCGCACGCCGACTTCTTCGGCCACCTCGCGCTGCACGCACTCTTCCAGCGATTCACCGGGCTCCACGAAGCCGGCCAGTGCGCTGTACATGCCGGGCGCGAAGTGCGGCGCCCGCGCCAGCAGCAGCTCACCGGGGCGCCACACCAGGGCCATCATCGCGGGGCTGATGCGCGGGTAGGCCGCATGGCCGCAGGCCGGGCACACGCGAGCGCGTTCGCCGCTCTGCAGCTCGGTGGGCGTGCCGCACACGCCGCAGAAGCGGTGCGCGCGGTCCCATTCCAGCACCTGCGCGGCGCGGCCGGCCAGGGCCAGCAGCGGTGCGGCGAACTGCATCATCGCCGCGCGCAGCGGCACCCGGCGCCAGCCGGCAGGCACCTCGGGCAGGGTCAGCGTCCACACGTCGTGGCCCTGCAAGGTGCCCAGGTAGTGGCGGGTGGTGGCAGGGCTTTGCCAATCGGCCGCTAGGTGGGGTTGCAGGGTCTGCGACTCGTCTTCGGGCAGCAGCAGCTGGCGCTCGACGAAAGCGAAGTGCCAGGCCAGCGGCGTGGGCTGCTGCGGCGGGCGGTGGTCGGGAATGAAGGGCATGGCGGGCGTGCGCGGCGGGCACGGGGGCTCGGGTGCCGATCAGGTTAGCGCAGGCGGGCCCGGTCTGCGTGAGAACGCCCGGCGGCGACCCTGCGCCGGGCCGGCCGGCGCGGTCCTCAGGCCAGCTGGGCGCTCAGCGTGCGGTCGAGGATGCGCGCCTCGGCCCGGTGTTCCAGCGCCTGCACATCCACGATCTCGATGCGCTTGTAGCCCAGCTTGACGAGGCCTTCGGATTCCAGCTCGCGCAGCGCGCGGTTGACGTGCTGGCGCGACGACTGGATGAGCGTGGCCAGCTCTTCCTGCGGAATGGCCACTTCCTGCTGGGGCGCCCGGCCGGCGTCCGCGGCGGCCGACAGGCCAAACTGGTACAGCGCGGAGATGAGGCGGTCCTTCACCGGCCCGGCGTAGAACACCAGGGCCAGCCGGATGCAGTGGCGCTGGTAGCGGATGGTGGCCTCGGCCATCGCGCGCCACAGCTGCGGGCGGTGGTCCAGGTGCGCTGCCAGGGTGCTGGCGGGCAGTGCCAGCAACCGCGTGGGCTCGGCGGCATGGAATTCGTAGCAGGGCTCGTCCGGCAGGCGCTGGTGCAGCAGCCGCGACAGCCCGATCAGCGCCCCCGGGTACAGCATGCCGAACTTGACGGTCTTCCGCTCGTTGCGCAGGCAGGTCCACACCGCGCCCGAGAGCAGGAACACCAGCTCGTCGGTACTGCCGTCGCGGTACACGAGCGTCGACTTGGCGTGCTCACGGAAGCTGCTGCCCAAGAGGATGTGATCGAGGTCGGCGGCGGGCCAGTCGCGGAACCACTGGCTTTGGCTGAGGAGGTGCCGTGCCTGCTGCAGCGCATGCGCCGTCGGGGTCACGGTGTCGGGGGTCGGCGGGTCGGCCAACGGGTCGGGTGGGGTCATTCCTCGGCGAAGTGATACCGGTTCTTGCCTGCGCGCTTGGCCCGATACAAGGCATCGTCGGCCAGCTTCAGGAGCCGCGCAAGCTGCATGCCGTGACGATACCGCGCAATGCCGATGCTCACGCTCACGTTCACGCCCTGGATGGGCGTGGCGGAGATGGCCTCGTTGAGTGCGCCGGCCTGGTGCTGGGCCTGGTCGCGCTCGCCGCGGTAGATCATGCCGAACTCCTCGCCACCCAGGCGGCCGCAATGGGCGTCGCCGGCGGCGGCCGTCAACTGGCGGGCGATGTGCTGCAGCACCTCGTCGCCCACGTCGTGGCCATGCACGTCGTTGACGGTCTTGAAGTCGTCCGCGTCGATGAGAAAGAGGTACAGCTCCTGCGGATCGCCCGAGGCCAGGGAGCGCGTCAGCTCGTTGACGAAGGCGCGCCGGTTGTTGATCTGCGTGAGCGCGTCCTTGAAGGCCAGTTCCGCCAGCCGCCGGTTGATCTTGTGGATCTTGATGCGGTCGGAAAACTGCATGTAGTTGATGGTGATGCCGAAGATCACCGCGGCCACCGTCAGGCACAACATCCAGGCCGCCTCGGGGTGCACCAGGATTTCGCGCAGGCGCGGAAAGACGATGGACAGGTTGATCAGCAACGTGGCCGTGGTGTACGAGATGGGGTCGTAGTGCACCGGCGACATGGCCACCACCACGATGGCGCAGATGCTCAGCTGCCACAGCAGTTCATGCGGCGAATGGCTGGCCACATGCGCCAGCGCCGTGGCCACCACGGTGGCGAAGAACACCCGCGACACCGCGCCGGCGATGAAGTTGGGCGCCACCGCGGTGGAGGTCATGCCGGCCATCAAGGCCGCGCCGAAGGCCACCAGCGTGGTGACCGACAAGGCCACCGTGCCGGGCGGAAAGGCGCTGGCGACCAGCCAGCTCAGGAATGCCAGGGCCTGCACGCGCAGGGTCGACACCCTGCGGCTGCGCTCGGCATAGCCCAGGTAGCTCCGGTAGTCCCGAAGCGACCAGCCACCGACGCTTTGCCCGATTTCGGCCAACCGCTTGTTGTGAGGCATCGGAGTTTCATTGAAGGGAGAGGAAAAGGATGGCGCGGGCCATGGCCGGCCGCAACACCCATGAATTCGGCCGCAATCCGGCAAACATGAGGATGCGCGCCGTTCTCCGGTCAAAGATGTCAATTTTCAGGGGTGGTTCCCGCCACCCACCGGCTGCCCGTGTATCAGGCGCCGGCGCTCCACCACAGCGGCAGCAGCCGCCGCACCTCGGGCCGCGCGAAGCGGTCGTCGATCAGGTGCACCACGCCTTCGTCGGCCGGCGTTCGGATCACGCGGCCGGCGGCTTGCACCACCTTCTGCAGGCCGGGGTACAGGTAGGTGTAGTCGTAGCCCTGCGCCTTGCCGAAGCGCTGCGCCATGCGTTCACGCATGCGCTCGTTGGTGTCGTTCAGCGGCGGCAGGCCCAGCGTGGCGATGAAGGCGCCGATCAGCCGCGTGCCCGGCAGGTCGATGCCTTCGCCGAACTGGCCGCCCAGCACCGCAAAGCCGACGCCCGCGCCGCCTTCATGGAAGCGGGCCAGGAAGGCCTCGCGCTCGGCCGCGCCCATGCCGCGGGCCTGCAGCCACTGCGGCACCTCGGGGTGCTGTTCGGCCAGCAGCGCGGCGGCGCGCTGCAGATAGTCGAAGCTGCTGAAAAACGCCAGGTAGTTGCCCGGCCGCTGCGCGTACTGCTGGCCGATGAGCTGTGCGATCGGCGCCAGCGAGGCATCGCGGTGCTGCCAGCGGGTGGAGATGTGGCGCGCCACCTGCACCGACAGCTGCCGCGCCTCGAACGGCGACTCCACGTCCACCGCCACGGTGTCGGCCGGCAGGCCCAGCAGGTCGAGGTAGAACTGCGTGGGCGTGAGCGTGGCCGAGAACAGCGTGCTGGTGTGCGTGGCCGCGAAGCGCGGCTGCAAAAAGGGCGCTGGCACCAGGTTGCGCACGCACAGCACCGCGCTGGGTTTGGCCAGCGCGCCGCCGCCCTGGCTGCGCGTGATGTCGAACAGCGAGTGGTCGCCGAAGCTCTCCAGCAGCCTGGCGAAGTGCGTGGCATCGAAGAAGAAGTTCAGCAGCTCGCTGGCGATGCCTTCGGGCTGCTCGGCCAGTTGCTCGGCGATGGCGGCAATCGCCTGCTGCAGCGCGGTGGCCAGTTCGTCGGGCACCTGGGCCAGGGTCTGGTAGTCGGCCGGCTGGGCGGCGGCCAGCGCGGCCCAGGTCTTGTGCAGCTTGTTCAACGCCCGCTTGGGCAGGCCGGTGGCTTCGCGCCGCACGGCCTGCAGCCGGGCCTGGTCCAGCTCGGCGGTGTACATGGCGCGGGCGCGGTCCACCAGGTTGTGCGCTTC